>JBDSHF010000336.1:0-7891 GCA_039918595.1 Thermoanaerobaculia bacterium | reverse complement strand
AGGACAAATGGGGATTGTCCTGGCAGATTACGCCGATCGCTCTCACCAAGGCGGTGACCGATCCCGATCCCGCGGTCGCCAAGCGCGCGTTCGATGCGATGATGGAGATGAAAAAGATCGACGTCGCTGCAATCGAGGCGGCGCGCCGCGGTTGAGGTTGCGTCTTCGACGCGTGCATCTCGGAAGCACAAGGGGCACAGGACGGGCGGAGCCGAACCCGCTCGGCCCTGAGCCCGCGGTTCTCGACCTGCCTCTTGTATATGTCTCGTGCAGGGATTCACGACGCTCGAAGATCTGTAGGATCGCACCGGCCTCTCCGCCGCGGAGACGACCCGCCGTCTCCGTGACCTGCCGAGGGGTGTCGTAGAGCGTCTGGGATCGTCTCTACGGTACGGTGTTTTAATGGCGAGGAGTTGAGGTCCCGGGGGCATCCGTAAGGTCCAAGCTTTCAAGGCCGCCGTAACCTCCCACGGGGACGGCGGGTCGTCTCCGAAGCGGAGAGGCCATTGCGATTCGCCCCAACCTTCGACATCGCGAATCCCAGCGCGAGATGTGTGTAAGGGGTAAACATTCCGCTGGAATTGCTTGGGCAGAGCTCCTCCAGGGGAGGTGAGGAGGAGCGCAATTGGGTCCCCACTTAGCCTATCCCGCCACAGATTTAGTCTAACTCCCTTGACGGCTAGGCTATTTCGCGTAGAATCTAGCTCCAAAGGTAGAATGCCGACCCAAGGAGAGAACCTATGCGCCCAACTGAACCGAGCCGAGCCGATGCGCTTGCGGCCATGACCCCGGAGAAGCTGGAGGAGATGGCGCGGCCAGCGCCCCGCGCCTCGCATCCGGGGCTGCGAGACTTTCTGGAGATCCCCTACGACCAGATGGAGGAGATGAACCTCGAGGCCAAGGAGGAGCGCCTGGCCCGGCGGCCCGCCGACGTGGTCCGTGAACAGCGGATGCGCTATCTCAACGACGAGAAGCGCATCAAGGCGGTCACCGTGTGCTTCACCGACCTCGAAGGCCGGCTGCACATGCTGGACTATGACAAGAAGTTCCTGCTCAAGTCGGCGGACAATCTGACCTTCGACGGCTCGTCGATCCGCGGCTTCTCGCGGCAGCAGGAGTCGGACCTGCGACTGGCGATCGACTGGCCGGCCTTCTACTGGCTGCCGTCGGACATCTTCGGCCCCGGCAAGGTGCTGGCCTTCGGCGAGGTCCACGAGCGTGACGGCAGCCCATACAGCGCCGACATGCGGGCCCTGCTCAAGGGGTACACCGACAAGCTGTACGCCAAGGACGGCACGGTCGCCCACGCCGCCAACGAGATCGAGGGCTTCCTCTTCCGCGGCTGCGACGCGGAGCGCTGCTACCACGAGACCGGCCGCTTCGACTTTATCTCCACAGGCGGCTATTACCACTCGCTGCCGGGCGATGCCCTGCGGCAGTTCATCGACACTGCCGCCGAGGTGCAGAGGGCCATGGGCTTCGCCAACGAGAAGGACCATCCGGAGGTGGCGCCCTCGCAGTTCGAAATGAACTACAGCTACACCGAGGCCTCGGTGGCCGCCGACCAGGTGCAGCTCTACAAGTTGCTCTCCCGGCAGGTCGCGGCGCGCCTGGGGATGACGGCGTGCTTCCTGCCCAAGCCGGTGACCGGCGTCAACGGTTCGGGCATGCACACCAACCTCTCGGTGACCCGCCAGTCGACCAATCTCTTCTACGAGAAGGACGGCAAGGACGGTCTCTCGGCCGCCGGCTGGGACTTCATCGGCCGCATCCTGGCCAGCGCTTCGGACATCTGCCTGGTGCTCAATTCGAGCGTCAACTCGTACCGCCGCCTCGACCCGCACTTCGAGGCGCCCAACCAGATCAAGGCCTCGGCCATCGACCGCGGCTCCATGGTGCGCATCCCTCTTGGCAACGAGCGCTCGGCGCGCGTCGAGGTGCGCTCCATCGCTCCCGACTCCAACCCGTACCTCGCGATTTACACCCTGCTCAAGACCGGGCTCGAAGGCCCCCAGAGCGAGGAAGAGGGGGACAAGCGGCCGCGTACCCGCTTCCTGCCGGACAACATCTACGACGCCATCCGGCTGTTCAAGGGGAGCCGGTTCATGCAGGAGGTGATGGGGGAGGAGGTGCACGCCAAGTACGCCGAGATCAAGCTCGCCCAGGCCGAACGCTGCCCCAAGGCTCTCGGCACCCAGATCAAGGCCTCCGAGGTGCAGTACCACCACGAGGTCACGAACCAGTTCCTCTGGTCGCAGTTCTGATCAACCGGTCCCGGCAACCTGGTTTCCCCGCACGGCGGGAGGACCCTCCTCCCGCCGTTTGTCTTCCCCGCCGCATGAAATCCGGCATGCGTACCCATCAGGCAGGGACTCTAAAGGAGTAGGCATCGCATGGAACGTGGCCTCGTTTTCTTCGGTATCGTTGCCCTGGTCGTCGGTCTTGGGTGCGGCTACCTGATGTATGCGTACCCTCAGGGCCTCAATCCCGCCTGGCCCCTCTGGATGGCGATGCTGGCACCTGCCGTATTTATCTTGAGTGGCATGCATATGATCGCCGCCGGTCTGGGCCGTCCCGGTGTCGCCCACGCGACGGTGTGGGCCATCGTGGTGTGCTTGCTGGCTATTGCGAATTGGGCCGCGTTTTTTACCACGCACATTCAGTGTAAGGAAACGGTGTCTTTTCTGGGGGTGTCCATACTCACCCGGTATCCGAGCGAAGCCGAGTGTCGTTTGGGCCTGCGCATCATCGTCAGTTGTATCGACGTGCTCATCCTTCTCCCTGTCCTTTGGTTCTCGTGGAGCAGATGGCAAAAGCGTAAAGTGGCTCGAACAGAGTGACACCGGGGAGATCCACCGCTGCTGAATCGTCTGATTCCAGCCGCTGGAAGCTCCCGGCCCGTAACGTCTTCGACTCGCCACGGGGGGACGGCGAATCCAGGCGTTCAGCCCTGGGCTGGGGGGTGCTACTTGCTGACGGACCGCTAACCTTGCTCCAGCGCCGCCACCAGCGCCCCGACCTCATTCGGAATCTCCCGCGCCAGCAATGGCCGGTCCAGCAGGGCGCTCAGCGATTCCGGGATCGGCACGTCGATCCCCATCGCCTCGTAGACGGGGAGGAACTTGGCGGGGTGGGCGGTGCCGAGGAAGACTCCGGTCTCTTCCGGAGCGAAGCGATCGGCGAGGACACCGCAGGCCACGGCGGCGTGGGGATCGGCGAGGTAGCCCTGGGCGTGGAGACCGCGGATCGTCGCTTCGGTCTCGGCGTCGGTCTTGGCGCCCCAGCGCAGGACGCGGCGCAGGGCTTCGAGATCCCCTTGGAAGAGGTGCTCGATGCGCTCCCAGTTGTTCGGGGCTCCGACGTCCATGGCGTTCGAGATCGTGGCGACCGAGGGGCGGGGCTGGTAGGTGCCGGTATCCAGGTAGTCGGGGACGGTGTCGTTGGCGTTGGTGGCGGCGATGAAGGCTTTCACCGGCAAGCCCATCGCTCGCGCCAGCAGGCCGGCGCAGAGGTTGCCGAAGTTGCCGCTCGGCACCGCGATCACCGGCGGCTCGGTGATCCCCCGGCGGCGTAGCTGCGCCACCGCCTCGGCGTAGTAGAGGGTCTGCGGCAGCAGGCGCGCGACGTTGATCGAGTTCGCCGAGGTGAGGCCATGACGGGCCGAGAGCTCCGCGTCCGCGAAGACGGCCTTCACCAGCGCCTGGCAGTCGTCGAAGGCGCCGTCGACGGAGAGCGCGGTGACGTTCTCCCCCAGGGTCGCGAACTGCCGCTCTTGCAGGGCCGAGACCCGGCCGCGCGGGTAGAGCACCACGGCCCGCACCCCCTCGCGCTTCCAGAACGCCTGGGCGACCGCCGCGCCGGTGTCGCCGCTGGTGGCGGTGAGGATGGTGACCGGATGACCGGGATCGCGGACCAGATCGAGCACGGCGGCGAAGAAGCGGGCGCCGAAGTCCTTGAAGGCCAGGGTCGGCCCATGGAACAGCTCGAGGGCGAAGACGCCGGGGCGGACCTCGACCAGCGGCACCGGGAAGTCGAGGGCGTCGCGCACGGCGCGGGCGACCGGCTCGCGGCCGAGCTCGCCCGCCAGCAGGCGGTCCATCACCAGCTCGCAGCGGCGCCCCCAGTCGAGATCCAGCAGCTCCGGCCAGTCGTCGAAGCGGGGGAGGGGAGCGGGGAGCCAGAGGCCGCCCCCCGGTGCGATCCCCGCCAGGACCGCCTCGCGGAAGGTGGCGGTCGTGCCGGCGTCGCGGGTGCTGATCAATTTCATGAGATGACCCGGGATCCCTGGAGGTCGAGGCCGCAGAGCTTGGCGGTCGATTCGAGGCCGGCACCGCGCAGGCCGCCCTGGAGAGCCTCGGCCACCTTGCGGCCGTGCGCGGGCGATTCGGCCACGGCAAAGAGGGCCGGCCCCGATCCGGAGAGCGTGCAACCCCAGGCGCCGGCGGCCATCGCCGCGGCCTGGGCAGCGCGGAAGCCCGGCACCAGCGCCGCGCGGTGGGGCTCGGCCAGCGGATCGCGCAGGCAGCGGCGGAGCAGGTCGCGGTCGCCGGTGTCGAGGGCGTGGATGAAACCCGCCAGGTTGCCGGCGAATTCTACGGTCCGACCGAGGTCGAAGCGGCGGGGGAGGGCCTGCCGGCTCTGGTGGGTCGACAGCTCGAAGTCCGGCGAGATCATCACCAGCACCAGATCTCCGGGCCAGGGGAGCGCGCGCGCGTCGGGAAGGCCGTCGCGGTCTCCCACCAGGAGCTGGAGGCCGCCGGCGAGACAGGGAATGACGTTGTCCAGGTGCGGCGAGCCGGAGACCAGCGCCTCGGCCCGGCCGGCCAGGGTCCAGACCTCGGCGGCGGAGAGGGGGGAGTCCAGCAGGGCCTGGCAGGCGGCCAGGGTGGCGGCCACCGAGGAGGCGCTCGATCCCAGGCCGCTGCAGCGCGGGAGGTTCTTCTCCAGATGGAAGGCGATCGCCGGCACCTCGATGCCGCGGCCGCTCAGCTCCTTACGGAAAATTTCGTAGGTGCGCAGCACCAGGTTGTGCCGCGGGTCCGCGGGGAGCACCCCGGCGTAGGGGCCGGAGACGGTGAGCGCGGGCTCGTCCGCGGGCTCCGCCCCCACGACGTCCCCCCAGAGGGAGCCGTCGAGCGGGGCGAGGGCCGCGCCCATCAGATCGAAGCCGGCGGCGAAGTTGCCGATGCTGGCGGGGGCGTAGGCGCGAAGCTTCATGCGGTCCGCATCATTTCATGCGTCATGTCATGCGTCATGCGACGACCCGCAGCAGGTCGGCCAGCGCTCCGGCCGCGGTGACCTCTCCCCCCGCGCCGTAGCCGCGCACCACGAGCGGCGTCGGCTGGTAATGCTCGGTGAGGAACGAGAAGGCGTTCTCGCCGCCGCGCACAGCGTAGAGAGGATGCTCGGGGCCGACGGCCTCCAGGCCGACGCGGCAACGGAAGGTGCCGTCGATCGCCTCGATGACCGCGGCGTGGCGCAGCACCTTCCCCTCCTCGACCAGCCGGGCGCGCCGCCCCTCGAACAGGGCGTCCAGCCGCGGCAGGCCGTCGAGGAACTCGTCGACCGGGCCCGAGGGGTCGAAGTCCGGCGGCAGCACCCCCTCGACCTGGACGTCCGCCAGCTCGATCGCGGCGCCCAGCTCGCGGGCCAGGATGAGGAGCTTGCGGGCGACGTCGAGCCCGGAGAGGTCGTCGCGCGGATCGGGCTCGGTGAAGCCGCGTTCGCGGGCGACGCGCACCGCCTGGGAGAAGGGCATGCCGTCCTCCAGCGCGCCGAGCAGGAAGGAGAGCGAGCCCGAGAGGATCGCCTCCAGCCGCAGCACCCGGTCCCCCCCCTTGAGCAGGCTCTGGAGAGTGCCGATCACCGGCAGGCCGGCGCCGACGTTGGTCTCGTAGAAGAAGCGGCGCTTGAGCAGCTCGCTGGTCTCGTGCAGATGGAGATAGTCGGCGTAGGGGGCGCTGTTGGCCTTCTTGTTCACCGTCACCACGTGCAGGCCGGCCTCGAACAGGCGGCCGTAGACGGCGGCCACCTTGCCGTCGGAGGTGCAATCGACGAACACGGGGTTGAGCAGCCGGGCGCGGCCGAGCTCCTCCAGCAGGGAGTCGAGGCAGGAGGGGAGGGTGGCGGCGTCGAGGCAGGAGCCCCAGGCCGCCGGATCGAGCCCGTCGGGGTTGAAGGCGCAGCGCTTCGAGTTGGCCACCGCGCAGAGCTTGAGGTCGACTCGCCGGCCCGGGCGGGCCTGGTGCTCGCCGATCTTGCGGAGCAGCTTGGCGCCGACGTTGCCGACCCCCCAGACCACGAGCTGCAGCTCGGGCCGGCGCTCGAAGAGCTGGGCGTGGATGTGGCGCACGGCCCGGCTGGCGTCCGCCGCCGCCACCACGGCCGAGATGTTGCGCTCGGTGGACCCCTGGGCGAGGGCGACGATGTTGACGCCGACGTCGGCCAGGGCGCCGGCGAAGGTGCCGACGACTCCCAGCCGGTCGCGCATGCCGTCCCCGACCAGCGAGACGATGGCGCAGCCGGGCCGGATGTGGATCGGATCGAGGAGGCCGGCGGTGAGCTCGGCGGCGAAGGACTCGCGCAGCGCCGCGATGGCCAGCGGGCCGTCGGCGTCGGCGACCGCGAAGGAGATCGCGCACTCGCTGGAACCGAGGGTGATCAGGATCACCGAGATGCCGGCCGAGGCCATGGTCTGAAACACCCGGGCGGCGATGCCGGGCACGCCGGCCATACCGGAGCCGGTGACGTCCACCAGCGAGACGCCGGGCAGGAAGGTGAGGCCGCGGGCACCGTTGGCGGCGGGGGCGGCGCCGTCGTGCACCAGGCTGCCGGGATGGTCGGGCGAGAAGCTGTTGCGCACCCGCACCGGGATCCTCTTCTCGCGCGCCGGCTGGATGGTCTTCGGGTGCAGCACCTTGGCGCCGAAGAAGGAGAGCTCCATGGCCTCCTCGTAGCTCACCTCGGAGAGCACGGCGGCGCGGGGGACCAGCCGCGGGTCGGCGCTGTAGATGCCGTCGACGTCGGTCCAGATCTCCAGCAGCTCGGCGTCGAGGGCCCAGGCGGCGATGGCGGCGGAGTAGTCCGAGCCGCCGCGCCCCAGGAGGTTGACGCGGCCGTTGGCGTCGCCGCCGAAGAAGCCGGGCAGGACGGCGACCGCCGGGGGCTCCTCGCGCAGGGAGGTAAAGGCCTGGCGGGTGGCCGGCCAGTCGGGCGCGGCGGACAGCGGCGGCCCGCAGGTGCGAATCAGCGTCTTGGGATCGAGCAGCCGCGCGTCGAGGCCGCGTGCCGTGAGCAGGCGGGAGACTACGGCGCAGGAGGCGCGCTCGCCCAGGGAGGAGAGGAGGGCGAGCGCGGTGGGCGGGCACTCGCGGAGGAGGCCGAAGCCGCGCAGCAGATTCTCCAACTCGCGGTCGAGGACGCCGAGCTCGGTTTCGGCCTCGGCGGCGCGGGCGGCGCCGAGCTCGGGCCGCAGGGTTTCGAGGATCTCGCGGTGGACCGAGTGGAAGCGGGCGAGGGGGGGCACCACCGAACCGCCCGCCGCCGCCTGCTCGGCGCCGCGCAGCAGCGCGTCGGTGACTCCGCCGACCGCCGAGACCACGACCAGGAGAGGGCCTTCGGGAGCCTGGCGGCTGACGATGTCCGCCACGCCGCGCATGCGCTCCGCGCTGCCCAATGAAGTGCCACCGAACTTTAGAACTCGCATCGCCGATCCTCCGGAGGAATTGCCTTGCAAGGTACAAGGTGCAGGGTTTACCTCCAGAGGGGACGGCGTTGCCTTGACCGGGTGGATGCCCTACAATACGCCTCCGCTTCGCGGAGACCCTGTTTCTGTCCAAGGTGTCCGTCCAAGCCGACGTAGCTCAGGGGTAGAGCAGCTGATTCGTAATCA
>JBDSHF010000335.1:0-4090 GCA_039918595.1 Thermoanaerobaculia bacterium | reverse complement strand
TCCCAGGGGAGCGCTGCCGCGGGCGTAGCGGGCGGCCTTCTCCGGATCCCAGACGGGCGGCCGGTTCAGGAGCTTCATCACCACGTTCCGGTGGTAGAGCAGGTGGCCCAGCACCCAGTTGAGGGAATTGCCTCCGGGCCCGGGCGCCCGCAGCGACTCCTCGTGGGTGATCCCCTCGAGGTTGCGCGTCAGGCTCATGTGGCTGGCTTCAAAGATCTTGGTGAGCAATTCTCCGTCCATGGGGCGTCCTCCTGTCCGGCATACAATAGCCGTTCTCTATGAAAATCATCGCCCTCTTCTTCGCCTTCGCGTTTCTCCTTCTGTCGGGAGGAGCGTCCGGCGCTCCCCTCGACCGTGCCGAGCTGGCCGCCCAGGTCCGCGCCGAATTCCTTTCCTCCTGGCAGGCCTATGAAAAGTATGCCTGGGGGCACGACGAGCTCAAGCCGGTGAGCAAAACGCCGCGCGACTGGTACGGCGAGCCCCTCCTGATGACCCCGGTGGACTCTCTCGACACGCTACTCCTCATGGGCTTCAAGGACGAGGCGGCGAAGGCCCAGGCCTTGATCGTCGACAAGCTCTCCTTCGACAAGGACGTCAGCGTCAAGAACTTCGAGGTCACCATCCGGCTGCTGGGCGGCCTGCTCTCGGGATACCAGATGACCGGCGACGCGCGCCTGCTCCGCCTCGCCGAGGATCTCGGAAAGCGGCTCCTGCCGGTCTTCAACTCCCCCACCGGCATGCCCTACATGTACGTCAATCTCAGGACGGGCAAGACCTCGGGCGCGCGCTCCAATCCGGCGGAGATCGGCACGCTCCTGCTCGAGTTCGGCACCCTTTCGAAACTGACGAAAAACCCGGTCTTCTACGACAAGGCGAAGAACGCCGTCGTCCAGCTCTACAAGCGGCGCTCGAAACTGGGCCTCGTGGGCGAGGAGATCGACGTCGAGACGGGAGAATGGACCAGCCGGGCCAGCCACGTCGGCGGCGGCATCGATTCCTACTACGAATACCTCCTGAAGTGCTCGCGCCTCTTCGGCGACAAGGACTTCGGAACCATGTGGCGGGAGAGCGTCCACGCCCTCGACAAGCATCTGGCCGATCAAGCCCCTACCGGTCTCTGGTACGGCCAGGTGGACATGGTGACGGCAAAGCGGACGGCGACCGAGTTCGGAGCCCTGCACGCTTTCCTGCCGGCCGTCCTGGCCCTCGGCGGCGATCTCCGCCGGGCGAAGCGGCTCCAGGACTCGGCCTACAAGATGTGGAACCTGGCCGGGATCGAGCCTGAGGTGATCGATTACCGGACGATGAAGGTCACGGCCGCCGGCTACCCCCTGCGGCCGGAGATCATGGAATCGGCCTACTACCTGTTTCATTCCACGAAGGACCCGCGCTACCTGGAGATGGGCCGGACGTTCTTCGCGGGGCTCATGGCCCGCTGCCGGACCGACGCCGGCTACACGGTCCTCAAGGACGTCACGACTTGGGAGAAGGGGGACCTGATGCCCAGCTACTTCCTGGCCGAGACGCTCAAGTATCTCTATCTGCTCTTCGCGCCCGAGAAGACGCTGGATCTGGATAAAGTCGTCTTCAACACCGAGGCGCATCCGCTGCGGCGAAGTTGGTAGATAAAAAGCCGGGGCAGGGCCGGAGGGAATCGGCCCTGCCCCGGGGAGGAGGTTCACGGGCAGGTGGCGAACGCCTCGGCGTCGCGCATCGGCGCCGGGGTGGTGCCGGCGGGGTTGAAGTAGACCCGGGTGCGGCCGGTCTGCGTGTCGCGCACCTTGACCGTGAACTCGAGGTCGGTGACGGCCGCGAGGTCGAGCCAGTAGTGGCCGTTGACGGCGCAGCGGTCGAGCACGTGGAGCAGGATTTGTGGCTCCTCCTCCGGGGAGGAGGCGAAGAGGCCGGTGCTCGGAGCTTCGGACAGCGCGACCCGCTTGGAGCTCCGGCCCCCCTGGGACGCCGAGGACCGCCACTGCACCGTCGCCTCGAACCTGCCGCCGTTGAGGCAGATGGCGCGCGTCTCATCGCAGGGCGCCGTCGAGCCGTCCGTGGCGTCAGCATCTGACGCCCGGATCTGGGAGACCGCCGCGCCGCATCCGGCGCCGTCCTCATGGATGGTCACCGTCGCGCTGGCGGCGCCGAGCGTGGCGCCGGTGGCCTTGCTGAGCTTGACGGCGAAGGTCTCGTCCGGCTCCGAGGCGCTGTCCTTCTTGATCGGCACCTCGATGGTCTTCGGGCTGCTATCGCCGCTGTCCCAGTTCAGCGTTCCCTTGCGCGTGGTGAAATCCTTGCTCGACTTGGCGCTCCCAGGAGCGGTGGCGAACTTGACCGATGCCTTGCCGTCGCTGCCGCCGGCGCGCTCCACGGTCACCGTCACCACCCCCGCCACTTCGTTCACGGTGTAGGTCGTGGGCGCGAGCCCGATCGTTCCATTCCCTGTGCCCCCGCCGCCACCGTTGCCGGCGTCCCGGACGACGACCGTGCCACGCATGCCGCCGCTGGTGCTGCCGTGGACCTGGCAGTAAAAGCCGTGGGAGCCCGGCGCCGTGAAGGTGGTCTGAAACGTGCCCTTGGTGGCCGGCGCGCCGCTGGTGAAGCTGTCGTCGTCGGCATGGACGTTGTGCTGGGCGCTCTGCGTCCAGGTCCAGCACACCGGCTGCCCGGGATCGACGGTTACCGTCGAGGGGGAGAACGAGGTGCCGCTGATCGTGATCTTCGCCTGCACGCCGCTGCAGCCCGCTGGGGCATTGTCATCGCCCCCGCGTCCGCCGCCGTCGTCATAGTCCTTGGGATCGACGCCCATGTGGTGATGCTGCCCCGAGGCGGCAGTGGCGAGCAGAAAGCCGAGCGCGAGGGCCGGCAGGGTCATTCGGTGGAGCATCGTCATTCCTCCTTGGATGAACGCGCGGCTTCCCGGCGAACGGAAGCGCGGCAGTAGCTTGTCCGTGAGTGCCTCCGCCGGCTCCGGCGGTTCAAAAGGGCGGACGGGAACCTACGCGGTATGATCCCGCCCGGCCGGAGCCCTGGACCGACACATGCCCGAACGCAACGATCCCTACGTTTCCCTGCGCAACCGCAACTTCCTCTGGTTCGTCGCCAGCCTGGTCGCGTTCACGTTCGGCACGCAGATCCAGGCGACGGTGGTGGCGTGGCAGGTCTATGCGCTCACCAAAGACCCGCTCTCGCTGGGACTCGTCGGGCTGGCCGAAGCGCTGCCGTTCATCGGCGCCGCTCTCTACGCCGGCCATGTCGCCGACCGTCATAACCGCAAGCACCTCTCCCTGCTCGCGATCGGGGTGCAGACGGTCGCCGCCTGCATTCTGCTCGGCTACACCCAGTGGCCGGCGGCGCTGGCGGGCGGGCGGGTCTGGCCAATCTACGCGGTGGTGTTTCTCAGCGGGGTGGCGCGCAGCTTCCTGCAACCGGCCCGCACCGCGTTGAGCGCCGAGATCGTGCCCCGCGAGACCTACGTCAACGCGATCGCCTGGCGCGCTTCGCTCTGGGAGCTCGCCGCCGTGGTGGGTCCGGCGATGGGCGGCATGCTTTACGGCTTCTCCGGTGCCCGTGCGTCCTACGTCACGGAGGTGGCGTTCTGCCTGGCCGGCCTGATCTTCTACACGCGGATCGGCTACACGCCGCAGCCCCGGAAGGCCCAGGCAGGGAGCACGACGGAGAACCTGACGATCGGCATCCGCTTCCTGCTCACCCAGCCGGAGTTGCTCGGCGCGCAGTTGCTGGACCTCTTCTCCGTGCTCTTCGGGGGCGCGGTGGCGCTGCTGCCGATCTTCGCCTCCGAGATCC
Organism: Thermoanaerobaculia bacterium; assembly: GCA_039918595.1. GTDB lineage: Bacteria > Acidobacteriota > Thermoanaerobaculia > Multivoradales > UBA5704 > DATARR01. The sequence goes on along the minus strand of JBDSHF010000335.1, from coordinate 286 downwards.
TGCATGCGGGGCCGGAGGGGCTCGGCGTGTTGCGGGCGGCTCCCGCCGCCGGCGCCGTGCTGATGTCGGTTTTGCTCGCCCACCGCAAGCTGCGGCGCGCCGGGCGCACCCTCCTCCTCTGCGTCGCCGGGTTCGGGCTCTGCTGGATCTTCTTCGCGGTTTCGCGGTGGTTCTGGCTGTCGCTGGTCCTGCTGGCGTTCAGCGGCATGCTGGACAGCGTCAGCGTGGTGATCCGCTCGACGCTGCTGGCGATCCGCACACCGCAGCATCTGCTGGGCCGCGTCTC
>JBDSHF010000334.1:0-10450 GCA_039918595.1 Thermoanaerobaculia bacterium | reverse complement strand
CCGAGCCGGGCGCGGCGGGGTTGCCGGCGTCGATCGCGGGACTGCCGGGGAGGAGCGGGATCGTCGGCGTCGGGCCGCCGTAGTTGGCGAGCGGGCCGGTCCTGGCGAGGAGGGGTGAGGCCGGCGTGCCCACCTTGTCGTGATTGGCCGCCGAGGGGCCGAAGCATCCCATGTTGTTGCTGATCAGGTTGTAGGCGGAGTCGATGGCGCCGGAGCAGTCCGCATCCCCACCGAAGTTGGAGAACAAGGAGTTGGTGATCCTCGGCGAGATCCCGATGAAGGCGGAGTTCTCGACGAAGAGGCCGCCCCCCTTCAACGCCGCGCTATTGCCGACGACGGTGATGTTGTTCGCCGTCGCGCGGATGTCGGAGAACAGGTAGAGGCCGCCGCCGAAGTCGGCCGTGGAGCGGTTGCCGGAGATCGTGACGTTGGCGAGGGTCAGGTCCCCCCCGGCGGCGATGCCGCCGCCGGCGCTCTGGGCGATGTTGTTGGCGATCGTACTGTCACGGATGGTGAGGGAGGCGTCGTGGCCGTCGGTGACGATGGCGCCGCCGAGGCCGGCGCCGGCGGCTCCCGCGACGCTGGCGTTGCCGGTGAGGATCGTGCGCAGGAGGGTGAGGTCGCCGCTGTTGCGGATCGCGCCGCCCGCTCCGGGGGACCGGCCGTTGCGCAGCGTCACGTCCTGGATCTGGACCGTCACGCCGCCCGGGACATAGAAGATGCCGTCGACGCCGCCGCCGTCGATGATGGAGCGCTCGGCGCCGTCGCCGATCAGGGAGAGGTTGCCCTGGATCTCGAGGTTGCCGGTGGCGGGGCCGGGAGCGGAGAGGGTGTAGGTCCCGGCGTGCAGCAGGACGACGTCCTCGCCGGGGTGCTGGTTGGCCGCCACGATCGCCTCGCGCAGCGAGCAGTCGGCGTCGCAGGCGCCGTCGTTGGTGTCGGTCCCCTTGGTGGGGGTGTAGACCGCCGCCTGGACCGCGGCGGGCAGGGCCAGGGCAAGCAGCAGCGTTGAAGCTAGACGACTGACAAAAGAAATCATGATGGTTGCTCCTTCGAGAACTTCATCGATTCGATCTGCGCGGAATCCCGGGCTGCCGCGCGTGTGGGCTTCGAAGCCGTCTGTGCGTGTTCCAACAAGTAGTACGCAAGGCCGGCGGGGAGCGTCTAGGAGTCATCTCTCCGCCCGGTGCTAGACTGCCCAGCGGTCCGGCCAGCCGGCCGGCTCGCTTCTCCGGAGCCCGACACGATGACGCGACGATTCGCGAAGCCGTTCCCTCTTTTCCTCCTGTTCCTTCTCTTTCTGCTGCCCGCCGCGGCGCAGGTCGCCCCGGTGCCGAATCCGCTGGAGCCCGCCGCCGCGGGGGGTCTTCCGGCGGTCGACCGGGCGCTCGCCAAGCTGTCGGCGAACCAGCGGCTGCTGGTGATCGGCGCCCATCCGGACGACGAGGACACCTCGCTGATCGGCTTCGTCTCGCGCGGCCTCGGCGGCGAGGCCGCCTACCTGTCGCTGAGCCGCGGCGAGGGGGGGCAGAACGTCATCGGTTCGGAGCTCGGGGTGGCGCTCGGGCTGCTGCGCACCCGCGAGCTGCTGGCCGCCCGCGCGGTCGACGGCGGCCGGCAGTTCTTCACCCGCGCCTACGACTTCGGCTACACCCGCTCGCTCGACGAGACCCTCCGCCTCTGGCCGAAGGATGTGCTGGTGGAGGACGCCGTGCGGGTGATCCGCCGCTTCAAGCCGCAGGTGGTGGTCTCGGTCTTTCCCGGCGTCCCCCACCCCAACCACGGCCAGCACCAGGCCGCCGGGGTGACCGCCTACGCCGCCTTCCCCCTGGCGGGAGATGCCAACGCCCTGCCGCAGCTCACCGCCGAGGGGCTCCCGCCGTGGACCCCGCAGGCGCTCTACCGCTCGACCTACTTCGACCCCAACGCCAGCACGATGACCCTGCCGACCGGCGGCATCGACCCACTGGCGGGCAAGTCGATCTTCCAGCTTGCGATGGCGAGCCGCAGCATGCACCGCTCGCAGGACATGGGGCAGATCCAGCGCCTCGGCCCCCAGCAGACCCGGGTCGCCTGGGTGCAGGGGGGCAAGGGCAAGGAGGCGACGAGCCTCTTCGACGGCATCGACACCCGCCTCTCCTCGCTGGCGGCGACGGTCGCCGACGCCGGCCGCCGGAAGCGCGTCCAGGAGCGCCTCGACGCGGTGCAGGCGGCGGCCGAGCGGACGCGGAGCGCCCTCAACCCGGCGCACCTCGACGCGGCGGTGCCGGCCTTGCTCGGCATCCTGAAGGATCTCCAGGCGGCGCGGGCCGCGCTAGTGGCGGAGGACCGCCCGGTCCGCGATCTGCTCGACGAGAAGATCGACGTCGCCGCGGCCGGCCTCGCCGCCGCGGCCGGCCTCGCCCTCGACGCCACCACCGACCAGGAGGAGCTGACGGCGGGGAGCGCCTTCACCGTCCAGGTCGCGGTCTGGAATGGCGGCGCGCGCGCGGTCTCCGGGGCGGCGGTCTCGCTGCTGCCGGAGGGCGGCGAGGTCCTCCATGGCGAGAGCAAGGATCTGGCCGCGGGCGCGCTCGGCACCTGGGAGCTCAAGCCGACGGTGCCGGCCGCGGCGCCGCCGACGATCCCCTACTTTCTGCGCAAGCCGCTGATGGGGGCGCTCTACGACTGGTCCGCGGCCCTGCCGTCCGAGCGCGGAGAGCCGTTCGGGGCGCCGCCGCTCACCGCCCAGATCAGCTTCACCCTGGACGGCGTGCCGGTCACCCTGGAGCGCGAGGTGGTCCATCTGCACCGGGACCAGGCGCTGGGCGAGGTGCGCCGGCCGCTGCGGGTAGTGCCCGAGATCGAGGTGGCGGCGGCCGAGAGCCTCGAGGTCTGGCCGGTCCAGAGCCGCGAGCCCCGGCGGCTCAAGGTGACCCTCACCTCTCACGGCAAGGCACCGTTGCGCGGCCGGCTCGAGGCGACGGCCGAGGGAACGGGGTTCACCGTCGCGCCGCAGCCCTTCGTCCTGGAGGCGGCGAACGAGCCGCTCGACCTCGAGCTGACCCTCAAGCCGCCGAAGGACTTGAAGCCCGGCCGCGCCGCCCTGCGGCTCGCGGCGGTGCTGGAGGACGGCCGCCGGTTCGACCTCGCCGTGCCGGTGGTCGACTACCCCCACATCCGCCCGACCCCCCGGCCGGTGGCCGCCGAGGTGGCGGTGCGCACCGCCGATCTCCGGCTGCCGGCGCTGAATCGGGTCGGCTACGTGCGCGGCGCCTCGGACCGCGTCCCCGAATTCCTGCGCCAGGTCGGGGTGCCGATCGAGATGCTCAGCCCGGAGCAACTGCAATCGGCGGATCTCGGGGGCTACGACGCGATCGTGATCGGCAGCCGCGCCTACGAGACCACCCCGGCCCTGCTGCGCGCCAACCGCCGGCTGCTCGACTACGTCCATAATGGCGGCCTGGTGATCGTCCAGTACCAGCAGGCCCCCTACTTCGATGGCAAGTACGCCCCGTACCCGCTGGAGCAGGCCCGGCCGGCCGACCGGGTGACGGACGAGACGGCCGCCGTGAACCTCCTCGATCCGGCGAGCCCGGTCTTCAACACGCCGAACAAGATCGGCGCCGCGGACTGGGAGGGTTGGATCCAGGAGCGTGGGCTCTACTTCGCCCACACCTGGGACCCGGCCTTCAAGCCGCTGCTCTCGATGAAGGACCCGGACACCCCGGACCTCCAGGGGAGCCTGCTGGTGGCCGGCTACGGCAAGGGGGTCTACGTCTACACCGCGCTCGCCATCTTCCGCCAGCTCCCGGCCGGGGTGCCGGGGGCCTACCGGCTGTTCGCCAACCTGCTGGGGCTCAAGGGGAGCCGCTGAGGTAAGATCCCGAAAACCATGAAAAAGATCTGTCTGCTCGCCCTCGCCCTCGCCTTCCTCGCCGCGAGCTGCGGCGACGGCCGCAAGCCGCTGGTCGTCTACTCGCCCCATGGGCGCGACCTGCTGACGCTGATGGAGAAGAGCTTCGAGGCGAAGCACCCGGACGTCGACGTCCGCTGGCTCGACATGGGCTCGCAGGAGGTCTACGACCGGGTCCGCTCCGAGGCCGCCAACCCGCAGGCGGACATCTGGTTCGGCGGCCCGCAGACGATCTTCGCCCGCGGCGCCTCCGAGGGGCTCCTGGCCCCCTTCCGTCCGGGCTGGGCCGATGCCGTGCCGGCCACCAGCCGCGCCGCCGGCGACCTCTACTTCGGCTCCTACCGGACCGCGCCGGTGCTGGTCTACAACTCGCAGGCGGTGAAGCGCGAGGAGGCCCCCGCCGACTGGGACGCCCTGCTCGATCCGCGCTGGAAGGGGAAGATCCTGATCCGCGATCCGCTGGCGAGCGGCACCATGCGCACGCTGTTCGGCATGATCCTCTCCCGCTCGGTCCAGGAGACCGGCAGCCCCGACCGCGGCTGGCAGTGGCTCCGCCGCTTCGACGCCCAGACCAAGGAATACGTGCAGAACCCCGCGCTGCTGATGGAGAAGCTCAACCGCAAGGAGGGGCTGATCACCGTCTGGGAGCTCACCGACATGCTCTGGCAGGCGAAGCGCGGCGCCCCGCTCGGCTACCGTTTCGCGACCAGCGGCACGCCGGTGATCGACGACTCGGTCGGCCTGGTCAAGGGGGCGAAGCACCCGGCCGAGGCGAAGGCGTTCATCGAGTACGTGGGGAGCGTCGAGGCGCAGGAGCTGGCGGCCCGCGAGGCCTTCCGCCTGCCGGCGCGCACCGACATCCCCGCCGAGCGCCTGCCGCAATGGGCCCGGGAGGTGCTGCGGGATCTCGTTCCGGCCGACGTCGACTGGGGGATGATCGCCAAGAACGGCCAGCCGTGGATGACCACCTGGGACCGCACCGTGCGCAGCCATGGCGGCGTGGCGCCCTCCCTCTAGAAGCTCAAGGCCATGCCTTTCCTCGTCCTCGACCGGCTCGACAAGAGCTTCGGCGCCCAATCCGTCCTTCGCGAGCTCTCGCTCGCCGTGGAGAAGGGGGAGATCGTCGCCCTGCTCGGCCCCTCGGGCAGCGGCAAGACCACCGCCCTGCGGCTGATCGCCGGGTTCGAGACCCCGGACCGCGGGCGCATCCTGGTCGAGGAGAGCGACGTCACCGCCCTGCCTCCCGAGCGCCGCCACTTCGGCATGGTTTTCCAGCACTACGCCCTTTTCCCCCATCTCACCGTCGGCGAGAACGTCGCCTTCGGCCTCGCCGGGAAGTCCGTTAAGAGCGAAGCCGGACGCAGGGTAAGCGAGGCGCTCGCCCTGGTCGACCTCCCCGGCTTCGAAAACCGGCGGGTGGGGGAGATCTCGGGCGGCCAGCAGCAGCGGGTGGCGCTCGCCCGCGCCCTGGCCCCCGAGCCGCGCGTGCTGCTGCTCGACGAGCCGCTCTCGAACCTCGATCCGACCCTGCGCGAACGCACCCGCCGCGAGCTGCGGGCGGCGATCCGGCGGGTGGGCATCACCACCGTCCTCGTCACCCACGAGCAGGAGGAGGCCTTCCACCTGGGCGACCGGGTGGCGGTGCTCCACGGCGGGGTCCTCCAGCAGGTGGGGAGCCCGGAGGATCTCTACGAGCGGCCGGCCACCCGCTTCGTCGCCACCTTCGTGGGGCGGGCTGCCGTGCTCCCCGGCGTGCTCGAAGGGGACGGCGCCGTCTGGGTGCCCCACCCCGCGCTCGGCGGCGGTTCGGCCGGCCCGGTGCGCTGGTCCGCGGATCGTTCCCCCGAGGAGGATTTGGGGCCTGGCGAGGAGGTGGATCTCGTCGTCCGCCCCGAGTCCCTGGCGTTCGTGGCCGGCATCGATCCGCGGGCGCTCTCCGGCCGGGTCACCGAACGGCGCTACGCCGGTCCGGTGACCTATTACCAGGTGGCTCTCGCGGTGGGTGGAGAGCTGGAGGTCCTCGCGCCCTCGGGAGCGGCGGCGGTGGGGGACACGGTGCGGGTGGCGCCCGAGCCCCGGGGGCCGGCGCCACGGATTTTCCGCAGAACCTTGACCCCTTCGGCGGCGTAGAAGGGGACGCAGTGAAACGAGCTCCCCGCCTCCCAGCCCTCGCCATCGTGGCCCTGCTCGCCTGGCTGGTGGGCTATCCGCTGCTGATCACGCTGATCGAGTCGCTCGGGGGGCCGAAGGGGTGGACCCTCGGCTACTTCGCCGAGTTCTTCAGCCGCCGCGACGAGTGGATGGCACTCTGGCGCAGCCTGTGGATCTCGACCGCCTCGGTGGCGCTGGCGGCGCTGGTGGGAGTGCCGCTCGCCTTCCTCTTCGAGCGCGCCGACTTTCCCGGCCGGCGGATCCTGGGTGCGATCGTGGCTCTGCCGGTCGCCCTGCCGCCGCTGGTGGGAGTGATCGCCTTCCTCTTCCTCTACGGCGAGAGCGGCTTCGCCTCACGGGCGGTGCAGGCGCTGCTGCGGCTGGACGAGCCCCCCTGGCGGCTGGTCGGCCCGGGGGCGATCCTGCTGGTGCACGCCTACTCGATGTACGTCTACTTCTACCTCTTCACCCGCGCCGGCCTTGCCCGGCTCGACGCGGCGCTGCTCGAGGCCGCGGCCTCGCTGGGCGCCAGCCGCTGGCGGACCCTCTGGCGAGTGACCCTGCCGCTGCTGCGGCCGGCGCTCGCCGGGGCGGCGCTGCTCACCTTCATGACGGCGCTCGCCTCGTTCTCCGCCCCCTACCTCTTCGGCGGCGGCTTCCGGGTGATGACCACCCAGATCGTCGCCTCCAAGCTCAACGGCGAGCTCCCCCTCGCCCAGGTGGAGACAGTGATGCTGGCGCTGCTGGCCCTGCTCGGCTTGCGGGCGATGCGGCGCGCCGACCGGGCGGTCGCCGTGGGCACCGGCGTGCGGGGGATCGCTCCGGCCCGCCGGACCCTGAGGAGCCCGCTGGCCCGCGGCGCCGCCGGCCTCTTCGGCTGGCTGCTCGCCATCCTGCTGCTGCTGCCGCACGCCGTGCTCCTGCTGGTCTCCCTGGTGCCGGCCTTCACTTGGACGGCCGAGCCCTTCCCGCCGGTGCTCAACTTCGGCAACTGGGCCTCGCTGTTCACCAGCCCCGAGCACCTGCGGCCGATCGTCAACTCGCTCTGGATGGCGGTCGTCGCCACCCTCCTCGCCCTGGCGCTCGGGTTCGCCGCGGCCCGGCTGGCGTCCATCCGCCGCGACCGGCTGGGGGGAGCGCTCGAAGGGATGATCGCCATTCCCTGGGCGGTGCCGGGCACCGTCTTCGCCATCGCGCTCGCCACCACCTTCAGCGCCCATCAGCCCTGGATCGGCCGCTTCGTGCTGATCGGCACCCCCTGGCTGCTGCCGCTCGCCTACCTGGTGCGCAACCTGCCGCTGACCGGCCGGGCGGCGCTCGCGGGGCTGCGCCAGCTCGACCCCGCGCTCGAGGAGGCGGCGGCCTCGCTGGGGGCCGGGCGCTGGCGGCGGCTGGCGCGGGTGACCCTGCCGCTGCTGCGGCCGGCGCTCGCCGCCGGTGCCGGGCTCGCCTTCATCACCGCGCTCGGCGACTTCATCGTCTCCATCGTCCTCTACACTTTCGACACCCGCCCCATCTCGATCGAGATCCTTTCGAGTCTGCGCCTTCAGGATCTCGGGATGGCGGCGGCTTACGGCGTCCTCCTGATGGCCGCGAGCGCCGCGGCGTTCCTTCTGTGGGGCCAGGGAGAAGCCCGCTAGGGCAAATTCATGCAGTCCAGCTCCCTCAAGCAGCTCTGGGTCCTCATGGCCATCGTCTTCGTGGACATGATCGGATTCCTCCTCGTGACGCCGCTGCTGCCGTTCTACGCCACCCACCTGGGGGCGCGGCCGCTCGTGGTCACCATGATCCTCGCGGCGTTCTCGCTTGCCCAGCTCGTGTCGGCGCCGTTCTGGGGGCGTTTCTCCGACCGCTACGGCCGGCGGCCGGCGCTGCTGGTGGGGCTGGCCTCCTCGGCGGTGGCCTTCGCCCTCTTCGGGCTCGCCAACTCGATCCTCCTGCTCTTCGTCTTTCGCCTGATCCAGGGAGCCGGCGGCGGCACCACCGGAGTCGTGCAGGCTTACGTCAGCGATGCCGTGCCGCCGGAGAAGCGGGCCGAGGCGCTCGGCTGGATCAGCGCCGCCACCAACGCGGGGGTGATGATCGGTCCGGCCCTGGGCTCGCTCGCCGTCAAGCACCTCGGCTCGTCGGGCCCGGGCTTCATCGCCGCCGTGTTCTGCACGCTCAACGCCCTGGCCGCCTGGAAGTGGCTGCCGGAGTCGAAGCGGGAGGAAGCTCCGCGAACGGCGGCGGCTCCGGCGGCGCCGCGCCAGCCGCTCCTGCGCTCCATCTTCCAGGTGCTGAGCGATCCCGGCTCGCCGGTCAGCCTGCTGATCTGGATCTACGCCGTCGGCATGCTGGCCTTCATGGGGATGAACGGCGTGCTCGCGCTCTACCTCGGCAAGGCCTACGGCGTGACCAAGGAGACGATCGGCTACTTCTACAGCTACATCGGCGCGATCGGGATCGTCATGCGGGCCCTGCTGCTCGGGCCGACGGTCCGGCGCTTCGGCGAGGTGGGAGTGACGCGGATGGGCTCGCTGTCGCTGGTCCTGGGGCTCGCCCTGATCCCCGTCCCCGCGATGTTCGACCTCACCCGGCCGGAGCGTTTCGCCGCCCTGGCCCTGATCGTCCTCTTCGTGCCGGTCGGGACGGCGCTGCTCTTCCCGGCCACCACCGCCCTGGTCTCCCGCCGTGCCACCCGGTCGGAGATGGGACAGACGATGGGCGTCCAGCAGGCCTTCGGCTCCACGGCCCGGGTGGTGGGCCCGATCTGCGCCGGCTGGCTCTACGAGCTCAACATCCGGGCCCCGTTCTGGGCCGCGGCGGCGGTGATGCTCGCCACCAGCTTCCTCACCTCCCGGCTGACCGGGGCGGAGCCGGAGAAGCTCGCGGTGGCTGAGGCGCCGGCTACGGATCGAGCCTGAGAGCTTTCTGATCCAATTGAAAAGGGCCGCGGCTGGATTCAGCCGCGGCCCTCGAACGGTGTGAAGCGGTGCCTAATTTTTCTTCGGGATCATGAGTGCCTGGAAGTTGGCGAACTTCCAGCCCACGCTCGCCTCTTCCGGAGCGTGCTGGCCGAAGTAGTTGCCGAACTCGGCGACCATCCCGACGCTCTGGAGCGCACCGGTGCCGAACGGCTTGATGATGAGCGTCTGGTCGTTGCCCGGTTTGGTATCCTTGCTGACCTTCGCCACCAGCGCGCCGTTGAGGAACAGTTGCATGGTGGCCATCTTGTTGGCCGCGTCGTAGGTGTAGACCTGGTGGTAGGTCGCGCCCGTCTGCATCGTGTAGTCGACCTTGTTGTTGGTGTTCGAGCCGGGGGCCATGCCGATGTTCTGCATGAACTTGAGGAAGTTCTTGTTCGGGCCGGCCTGGTTGATGTTGCCGATGACGCCGCTGCGGTAGCGGTCGAGGAAGTAGTAGCCCAGGTTGTGCAGTCCCGAGTGGTCCCGCGTGGCCCAGGGCCCGGCGGTGGTGTCCCACTCGAACGTGGCCTTGCCGATCTTCAACGTCTCCAGCACCCTGATGCAGATGATCCCCTTGGGGTTCGCCTTGGTCGCATCGTGGAAGACGCCCGGAGGGCCCACCGTCGTGTAGCTGCCGTCGGGCCGCTTGACCATCGTCAGGAAGAGGTTGCAGGACCCGTTGGGGCCGATGCCCTTGGCGACGATCGGGGGCTTGCCGCTCACCTCCGCCGCGACGGCGAACGGATAGAAGTTTTGGTCGCAGGTGACGTGAACCTCGGCGACACGGCCGCGGGCGGCGGTCAGGCCGTCCCGGCGCGCCAGCGACATCGGCTCGACGTCGAACGCGGCCTCGCCGAGGCGGCTGCCGTCGCGCGAGAGGAGGGTGGCCAGGCAGGAGGCGGTCTTGTCCGACAGGTTGGCCGCGCCGACCAGCAGCGACTTCATCGCCCGCGGCTTCGGCAGGTCGGCCAGCGGCACGTCGGTGCCCGCCTGGTAGAGCTCCTCAGCGGTGAATACCGGCGCCTCGGCGTCCCCCCCGCGGCCCGTCATCAAGGCTCTGACACTCTCGAACGAGTCGGCTTCGACGGCGACTAGACCCGCGCGCTCGGCGGAGGTCGCGACCTGTCGTTCCGCGCCGTCAGCGTCGGCGACCCACACCTTGGTGGCGAGGACGCTGCCGTCCGCGCCGGTGGTTCCGAGGACCGGGACATAGAATTTCTCGGCGGTGGCCGGAGCGGCCAGGGTGAGCGCGCAAAGCGCTCCGTAGACGAACCCCTTCTTCATCAGTGCACCTCTCTTGACGATTTACAGCACAAACGGACTTCCCTAGCCACGAACTTCTGACGTAGACCTATAGTAAAACTTTACGGTTGTCACCGCAACACCCTTTTACATAAGGGGCCGAGGTTTTACATTTTTGGTTTGGCGCGCGTGGGAGGCAGGTGATCGGGCTCGC
>JBDSHF010000333.1:0-6836 GCA_039918595.1 Thermoanaerobaculia bacterium | reverse complement strand
GGCTCGATCCGCATCGGCGAGACGGTCAAAGTGGCCTACGTCGACCAGAGCCGCGACAGCCTGGACGGCGAGCAACTGGTCTGGGAGTCGATCTCGGACGGCCGCGACATCGTCATGCTGGGGGCTCGCGAGATCCCGGCCCGCTCGTATGCTGCAGCCTTCAACTTCAAGGGTTCGGACCAGCAGAAGCGGGTCAAGGACCTCTCGGGCGGCGAGCGCAACCGCGTCCATCTCGCCCGCACGCTGAAGGCCGGCGGCAATCTCCTGCTGCTCGACGAGCCGACCAACGACCTCGACGTCGACACCCTGCGGGCTCTGGAGGAGGCGCTGCTCTCCTTCGCCGGCTGCGCGGTGATCATCAGCCACGATCGCTGGTTCCTCGACCGTATCGCCACCCACATCCTGGCCTTCGAGGGGGAATCCCAGGTGGTTTGGTTCGAGGGGAACTACGAGGCCTATGAAGCTGACAAGAAGCGCCGTCTTGGCGCCGACGCCGATCAGCCGCACCGGATCCGCTACAAGAAGCTGACGAAGGCTTAAAGCCCCTCATCACCCCGGCCCTCTGCTCCCGTCCCCTCTCCCCTCCCTCCCCGGGAGAAGAGGGGGGCGCCCCCTCGCGATGTTTTCGTAGGGGCGGGGCTTGTCCCCGGCCCTGCAACGTTGCGGGCGGCGACAAGCCCCGCCCCTACGTTCTCATCTTCGGTTTCGGTTGCCTTCTCCCCTCTCCCGGTGAGGGTGGGTGGGAGGGGACGGGAGAGGGGCTGGGGGTGAGGGTTCGCGCCAAATGTGGCATCGAGGTTGCAACTATAATTTGCCGTGAAGGGCGGTGAGCGGGAGAGGGACCTCGGCACAGCGCGCTGAAAGCTTTCGAAAGAGTCGAGGTTCCCCCGAACGCCGCGATGTAAAGGTGGAAGGGCGCCCCGTCGGGTGTCTTCCAGAAGAAAACTAAATTTTCGGAGAGGAGCTCGATATGAAGCGTCTAACCCTTATGACCGCGGTTCTGGCCATCGTTGCGGCCCCCGCCCTGTTCGCGCAGAGCACCCTGAACACCAACGCCCCGGGCCCGTCGCAGGAGACGAAGCCGGGCCAGACCAATAACAACCTGCAGAACCCGGGCTCGAACATGCAGGGCACCCAGAACCAGAACGGCACCATGCAGGAGCACGGCACGGTCGAGGGTTCTGCCAACGAGAGCGTGACCGGCACCAACGACATGAACAACCAGAACGGCACCTCCACGGGTACCACCGGCACGACCGGCACCACCACCGGCACGATGAACAACACCGACTCGACCGGCACCACCGGCACGATGAACAACGACACGACCGGCACCGGTTCGACCGACACCAGCGGTTCGTACTCGGGCAGCAGCAACACCGACACGACCACGACCTCCGGCTCGCTGCCGAAGACCGCCAGCGACCTGCCGACCGTCGCGATCGCCGGCCTCCTGGCTCTGTTCGCCGCTTTCGCGCTCCGCACCTACGCGAAGCGGAATGCCTAAACAGTCCGGCCGGTTGAACTAGATCACCTGGCGCTACGGCGCCAGGTGATTTTGTCTTTACAGAGCACCATGGACAGCTCCACGATCGCTATGAAGAGATCCCACCTGCGCTGGCTCGAGCGCGCCCTGCTGCTCGTCGGCATCCTCTGCCTGGGTATCTGGGCCTGGTCCTGGCTCGACTCCACCTATTTTCAGTACCGCGAGAACCAGATCCTGGACGAGGCGCTGAACGCCGCGCCGGCGGCGCCTCAGGGCACAGCGGCCGAGACGGACTCTCTCGGGAGCTTCAAACCCCAGCCCGCCGCCACGCCGCCCAAGCCGCTGGAGGATGGTTCGCTCATCGGCCGCATCGAGATCCCCCGCATCGGCGTCTCCGCGGTCGTGCTCGAGGGAGTGGATACCAAGGCCCTGCGGCGCGGCGTTGGCCACATCCCCGAAACCGCCCGGCCGGGCATCGGCAATGTCGGTCTCGCCGCGCACCGGGACAGTTTTTTCCGTGGGCTCAAAGATATTCGTAAGAATGACATTATCCGGCTGCAGACGCTGGAAGGCACCTTCCAGTACCGCGTGGATTGGACCGAGATCGTCAAACCCGACGACACCAAGGTGCTCGCGGACAACGGCACCTCGGAGCTCACACTGGTGACCTGCTACCCCTTCTACTACGTGGGCTCAGCCCCCAAGCGCTTCATCGTGAGGGCGCAGCAGGTCGACGAGGCGGAGGCTCGGGTAGAATGATTCTCCGATGCACCTGTTCCAGCGGCCCGAACCCCTGGAGCTCCGCCTCCTCGGCCGCAACCTGACCGACCGGCTGGTGGGGCGGTACTGAGGGGGAAACCAAGGATAACCTTCGGCGAAGGCGGTAGAGACGTTCCAGGTCCTTGACGACACCCTCCCGAAGGCCACGGGGACCGCGGAACGTCTCCGACGGGGCACAGCCGTTCCGAACCGGCGAGGTCCTTCGCGGGCACACCCGTGTCTTGACGTTTCTGTTTCCGCGATCCGCGTCTTTGGAAAGACGTTGGTGTGCCCCCGCAGGGCATTGCCGGTTCGGAGCGGCAGTGCCCCGTCGGAGACGTTCCGCGGTCCCCGTGGCCTTCGAGAGGGTGTCGTTAAGGACCTGGAACGTCTCTACCGCCTTCGCCGAAAGGATTGCCCGGGCTCAGCGGCAGCCTCACCTCGAACTCGCTCCCCTTGCCCGGCCCCTCGCTGCGGGCGGCGACTTTTCCGCCGTGCATCTCGACCAAGCTGCGCACCAGGGTGAGGCCGATGCCGAGGCCGGCTTCGGAGCGGTCGAGACCCTGCTCGCCCTGGGCGAAGAGGTCGAAGACCCGCGGCAGCAGGTCGGCGGAGAGGCCGGCCCCGTCGTCGCGGACCCGCACCACCGCCTCTCCCCCCTCGCGCCGGACGGAGAGCGCGATGTGCCCCCGGGGCTCGGTGAACTTAACGGCGTTGCGCAGGAGATTCGAGACCACCTGCTCGAGCCGCGTCCCGTCGCCGTCGAGCGGCAGGGGACCCGGCGGGAGGTCCACCGTCAACTCCTGCTCCCTGGCCTCGGCCAGCGGCCGCGAGGCCTCGGCGGCGTGCCGCAGCACCTCGGCGAGGTCGAGCGGCTGCCGCCGCAGCTCGATCTTGCCCTGGGTAATGCGCGAGACGTCGAGCAGGTCGTCCACCATCCGCACCAGGTGCTGGATCTGCCGCCGGATGATGGAGACCGGCCGCGCCGTCCTGGGATCGGTGGAGCTGAGCTGCTCGAGCAGGTAGGAGGCGTTGGCGATCGCCCCTAGCGGATTGCGCAGCTCGTGGGCGAGCATGGCGAGGAACTCGTCCTTGCGGCGGTCGGTCTCGGCGAGCGCCTCGGCCCGGGCCCGCAGCTCGGTCGCCAGGCGCTCGCTCTCGCGGGTGCGCTCGGCCAGGCGGTCCCGCATCTCCTGGAAGGCGGCGGCGAGGCGGGCGACCTCGGCGATGCTGCTCCTGGCCCCGAGCGGAGCCGCGAGATTGCCGGCGGTCAGCTCGCCGACGGCGTTCGAGAGGTCGCCGAGCGGGCGGGCGATCCGGCGGGCGGCGAAGATGCCGGCGATCACGGTCAGGGGGATCACCAGCAGGAGGAGGCCGAAGGCGAGATCGCGCCCCCCGCGCACGCCGGCGAGGGAGGCGCCGCGGGGGCTCTCCACCGCCACCCCCCAGTTGAGGCGGGGGACCGGGGCGAAACCCGCCAGGCCTTCCTCCCTCTCCACCCAGAGCTGGCGGTCGCGGACCCGCCGGTCCCAGGAAGGCGGCAGCGGCGGCAGCGTCTCGCCGGGCGGCAGCCTGTTCGCCTCGGCGATCGGGTGGCCGAGCCCGTCGTTCAGCGAGACGTGGGCTCCCTGCCGGGAGATCCGGTTCGCCAGGGCCTCGGCGCCGAAGGCGGCCACCAGCGTGCCGGTGAGGTCGTTGTGGGCGGCGTGGATGGGAGCGCCCAGGAGGAAGAACGAGCGCTTCCCCACCCGCACCGGGGTGATCTGGCTGCGCCCATCGCGCCCCACCGCCGCGGCCAGGGCCAGCACGTCCGGTACCCGCAGGGCCGCGGCCCCCGCGGCGGCCACCACCCGGCCGTCGATCGAGACGATGCGGAGCGCGGCGATGTTCGGGTAGATCCGCAGGGAGCCGTCGAGCACCTCGGCCTGGCGGCCGGCCGTCATCGGCTCGCGCCCGGCGAAAGTGGCCAGGTTGGCCGTCCGGGCGCCGTACAGCTCGATGTAATCCGAAACGTTCTGAGCGACCGACTTCGCCTCGGCTCTCTGGGTCGCGATCACCTGGGTCTCGGCCAGATGTTCCTCCTGGGCCGTCACCACCGCCGTCGCCAGGATGAGCGCGAGCGAGGTCGCGATCACCAGGGTCAGCGAGAGGCGGGCCTGCAGAGCCGCGGTTTCGAGAGTCGCCAGCCAGCGGCGCAGCCAGGGCAGGCAGACGATCGTGGCACCGCCGCCGATGTAGATGGCGACGCCGGTCCAGGATCCCCGCGGCAGCGAGATGAGGACCCCGAACGCCAGGAAGGTAGCGCCGGCGAGCCCGTGGACCGGCCAGATCCACCGCTTCCTCGCCACGGGCGCGAGCTGCGCCGCGGCGAGCGGGGCGCCGGTCAGCAGGAACGCCAGGGAAAAGACCGTGAGGCTGTACGGAAACCGGCTGTAGAGGGGACCCTGGAAAAGCCGCGGCAGCGCCAGCATCAACAGTCCCACCACGGTAGCGTTGACGCCCATGAGGAGGCCGAACAGGTCGCCGCGCCCGGTGCCGGACGGCCCGTCGCGCCGGAGCAGAAAGGCTCCCAAGGTCCCCAATCCCAGGATGGTGTAGCAGACCCCTCCGGAGGTGGCGCCGACCCGGAAGAAGCTCACGGCGAGCGCGAGCAGCGTCACCCCGACGCAGAGATGGGCGGCGAAGCACCAGGCTCGCGGGGGCCCCAGTACCGCCACCGCCAGCATCGCCATCCCGGAGGCGAGCGCCAGCGTCCCCCAGCCGAACGCATACGGCAGCAGGGCATCATAGGAAGGGGTGTTGAAGCGATGGGGCGCGATGAGCACGAACGCGCCGATGGAGCCGCAGAACAGGCCCATCGCCCACAGGAAAACGTCGGGGGAAAGAGAACGCACCCCCCCTTGAATACTTGCGCGGGAACCTTCCATCAAAACTCTCGTATCCCTCCCCCATGCCCGCGGACTAGAATGCCACACGTTGTTCACTGAACGGAGGCGCGCCGGGCTTCCCCGGCGGCCGGAGGAATCCATGTCGACGAGAAGAATTCTGCTCCTGATCCCGGCGCTCATCCTGGCCCTTGCAGCCTGGACCTTCGCCGACACGACTCTACCCTCTTCGGGACCCCTGCTCGGCTTCAGCAATGATCACGCCAGCCAGCAGCGGGCGCTCGAGGCGCGCTTCGACTCCCACCTCGACGCCGCCAGCCAGCGCGAGTGGATGAAGCGCCTGTCGGCGCGCCCGCACCACATCGGCTCCCCCTACGACAAGGACAACGCCGAGCTCATGGCCGGCCTCTTCCGGTCGTGGGGGTTCCAGACCGAGATCGAGCAGTTCAAGGTGCTCTTCCCCACTCCGAAGACCCGCGTGCTCGAGATGGTGGCGCCGACCCGCTTCACCGCCTCCCTCTCCGAGCCGCCGCTCAAGGAGGATTCGACCTCCGGCCAGACGGCCGAGCAGCTCCCCACCTACAACGCCTACTCGATCGACGGCGACGTCACCGGCGACCTCGTCTACGTCAACTATGGCGTGCCGAGGGACTACGAGGAGCTCGAGCGCCGCGGCATCGACGTCAAGGGGAAGATCGCCATCGCCCGCTACGGCGGCTCCTGGCGCGGCATCAAGCCGAAGGTGGCCGCCGAGCACGGCGCCATCGGCTGCCTCATCTACTCCGACCCTTCCGGCGACGGCTACTCCCAGGGTGACGCCTACCCCAAGGGAGGGTGGCGCTCGGACCGCAGCGTCCAGCGCGGCTCCGTGGCCGACATGCCGACCTACTCGGGCGACCCGCTCACCCCCGGCGTGGGAGCGGTCGAGAACGCCCGGCGGCTGGACATCAAGGACGCCAAGACGCTGACCAGGATTCCGGTGCTGCCGATCTCCTACGGTGACGCCCTGCCGCTGCTCAAGGCGATGGCCGGCCCGATGGCACCCGAGGGGTGGCGCGGCAACCTGCCGATCCCCTACCGCCTGGGCCCCGGCCCGGTGCGGGTGCACCTCAAGCTGGAGTTCAACTGGAATCTCGTCCACATCTATGACGTGATCGCCAGGATTCCCGGCTCCGAGCGGCCGGACGAGTGGGTGATCCGCGGAAACCATCACGACGCCTGGGTCAACGGCGCGTCCGATCCGGTCAGCGGCATGGTGGCGGAGCTCGCCGAGGCCCGCGCCCTGGGCGAGCTGGTCAAGAGCGGCTGGAAGCCGAAGCGCACCATCATCTACGCAGCCTGGGACGGCGAGGAGCAGGGTCTCCTCGGCTCGACCGAGTGGGTCGAGACCCACGCCGACGAGCTGCGCCAGCACGCGGCCGTCTACATCAACTCCGACAGCAACTCGCGCGGCTTCTTCAACGCCGGCGGCTCGCACCAGTTGGAGACCCTGGTCAACCAGGTGATGCGCGACGTGCCCGATCCCGAGAAGGGGATCAGCGTCCTCGACCGCGCCCTCGCCGCCACGATCCTCTTCGGCGCCCCCGACCAGGCGCAGGAGGCGCGGACCGCCAGGGCCCTCCCGCTCGATCCCCTGGGCTCGGGCTCGGACTTCACCCCCTTCCTGCAGCACCTGGGGATCGCCGCGCTCAACATCGGCTACGGCG
>JBDSHF010000332.1:0-35733 GCA_039918595.1 Thermoanaerobaculia bacterium | reverse complement strand
GACGATCTTGCGGCGCGGAGAGGCATGATGCATGGCGGCTCCCTGGAGAGCGCTCCGGCGCGGCCACCATGACCGGGCGGGCGGCTCTCCGGAAAAGGTGGACCTGCGAAACATACCCTATGTAAGCTAGAAGTTCCGTAACGAGGGAACAGGGCCGGCGGGGCAATCTCTCCGGCGGCCATGACGACGACGGAGGATGCGAAGGTTCTAAGCCTGACGGTGGTCTTCCTGCGCTTCTTCGCCGACATGACTCAGGCGGAGCTCGGCCGGGCCGCGGGGATCGATCAGGGGCTGATCTCCCGGTACGAGTCCGGCAAGCACGTGCCGCCGGAGGAGAGCCTGCGCCGGATGGCCGCGGCGGCGGGCGTCCCCTGGTCGCAGGTGATCTTCCTTCGCCGCGCCTACTCCACGATCCTCCAGGCGACCGCGAGAGGGAAGGCGGGAGGGCTCGACACGGAGCCTCTGGACGCCGGAGCGCTGGAGATCTCCCTGGAGCGCGCCCTGCTGGTCGTGGCAACCTATCTGGCGGAGGAGACCTCGCGCGAGTCGTCCCCCGAGGAGGAGCGCCGCGAGGCGGAACGGATCTGGGAGGCCCTGGAAGAGCTCCCCGCGAGCCGTCGCCGGCGGCTGATCGAGCTCTCTCTCCACGCCGGCCGGAGCTGGGCTTTGGCGGAGCGGCTCTGTGAGGCGAGCCTGCGGACGGCGGCCGCGGAGCCGGAGGAGGCGCTCGAGTTGGCGGACCTGGCGCTGTTCATCGCCGGGCAGGTGCCGGGGGAAGAAGGGTGGCGCTCGCGAGTGGAGGGCTACTGCTGGGCCCACGTCGCCAACGCCCGCCGGGCGGCCGGCGATCTCGCCGGGGCCGACGAGGCGTGCGCCCGCGCCCGGGACCTCTGGCGCGCCGGGGCTGCCGATCCCGGGCTGCTCTGGGAGTCGCGGCTGAACGAGCTCGCGGCGGAGCCCTAGCCCTACCCGCAGCTCACCCGCAGCCGCCGCTTGTTGGTCCGCGACTCGGCGAGGCCGATCTCCTTCAGGGCGGGGAAGGCGGCGGGGTCGATCCAGCGCTGGCGCAACTCGGTGCCGCGCTCGAGCACCAGCTCGCGGCCATGGACGGCCACCGTCTGGCGGAAGGCGCCGACGTCGTTGGTGACGTTGACGTCCTGCCCCTCGGCCTTGCAGGCGTCGCGGGGGAGGGTGACGCGCCAGGTGACCTGGCTTGCGAAGGGGGTCTCCACCACCGGCAGGGCGCGGCCGTCGAGCAACCCGGAGGAGGGGAGCTCGACCATCGAAGGGACCGGCAGCGGCGGCAGGAGACCCTCGCCCGCCGCCCCCAGCGCCGGGACGCTGACCTTGGCTTCCAGCGTCACCTCGGGCACAGCGCCGGCCGCCGACTTCCAGGTGATGTCCGAGAGCGCCGCGCCGGCGGGGAGGTGGATGGCGAAAACCCTGCGGATCACCCGGTCCCAATCCTGGGGGCTGCCGCCGGTGTGGAGCCGCACGAACGCCGCCCCGATGGAACCCGAAAGCTCCAGGCGTGCGGTGCCGTTCGCCTCGCCTCCGGCGGCGAGGGTGAGGGCCACGTCCAGCCGCTTTCCCTCCTGGGCGTTGCGCACCGGCGTGCGCACCAGCTCACCCTTGCCGTTGCGCACCACCAGCACCTCCTGGTCCTGCACCCCCGGCTGCAGCCAGGCGAGCCCGCCGGTCTCCTGTGTGGCGTCGAGGAAGAGATAGCCGCCGGCGACCGGCGCGTCCCTCTCCAGGCCGAGCCCCGCGGCCGGCACGGCGACGATCAGGTGGTTGAACTGATCGGGGGAGGGGAAGTCGCGGTCGACGCGCCCCTCCGGGTCGAGCCGCGCGAGCGCCGGATAGGCTTCGATCCCCGCCTCCGCGAGCAGATCGACCAGCAGCAGCGCCTTGTCCTTGCAGTCCCCCCAGAGCCGCTCCATCACCTGCTGCGGCGTGTGCGGTCGGTAGCCGCCGATGCCGACCTCGACGGCTACGTAGCGCACCTGGCGGCGGGTGAAGTCGGTCAGCGCCGCGATCCGCGGGCGCTTGTCGGCGATGCCGGCGATCAGCTCGCGGGCCTTGCTCCGCACCGGCCCGGCGCCGCGGGGTACCTGGGCGAGGATCCCCGCGTACCACCGGCCCACCGCCTCCCAGCTCCCGGCGTCCCCCCAGGCGTAGCGCAGCACGGCGCCGTCGGCGGCGAGGCCCGGGGACTTCTCGGGGGCGTTGAGGCCCGGCAGCTTTCCACCGGTGACCGTCACCCCGCCGGGGGACTCCTGGACGTTCAGCCCCGGCATCGCGCCGTCGACGTGATAGCGCCAGCCGGCGCCGGCGCCATGGACGGTGATGCGCAGCGATTCGACCGCCTCCGGCGAGCCGAGCGCGAGCTGGCCGGCGGGGAAGTAGGGGCGCTCCCGCACCTCGTAGTCGAGGGCCAGCACCGAGCCCACCGGCACGGATGGGAAGGTAACCGTGCGGAAGACCAGTGAGGAGTGGAGGCTCCCCGCGCCCGCCACCTGATGGGTGTCGAGGTCGCGGCGGGAGACCTTCAGCGTCTTGCCGTCCGGCCGGGTGGCCGAGGCGTTGAGATCCCCCAGCTCGCGGTTTTCATCGAGGGCGATCGGGTAGGGGGACCAGGAGGAGAAGTCGTTCGGGTTGTCGAGCCGCACCCGCAGATGCGTCCGTTCGGTCACGCCGTCCGGCCGGATCTCGACATCGATCGACTTCTCGAGCACGGTGGCGGCCGGGAGGGGCGCCGCGGTAGCGAGGGCGAGGAGGGCCAGCAGGCTGAGGAGCAACGCGGTGTTGCCTCGCGCCCGGGATTGAAATCCCGGGCTACCCACGGCCGTCCCATCCGGGACTCCCCAAAACCCGTTTTTCCGCAGAGCCCCGGGCAGGGGCGACTGTCGGTAGCCCGGGATTTCAATCCCGGGCGGCGAGGCCAAGCGGCCCCCCGCGTTCCTAGTGGTGGGCCAGCAACAACGACTGCGCATCGCTCTTCTCCATTTCGCCGAACAGGGAGCGGATGGCCTCGTACTGCTGGGCGGTCTCGAGGCTCCGGTGGGTGATGTCCATCCGCCGCGTGTAGACGAGCGCGCGCTCGCCCGGCTTCACCTCGACCGCCGTGGACAGGCCGCCGACCGAGCTGGCCACGGCCTTCGCCTGCGGCATCGCCTCCAGCTTCCACCCCTCGGGCCAGCGCAGGTGCAGCTCGACCTCCTCGCGGTTCGGGTAGTCGAAGTAGACGCCGCTCCGCCGGTTGGAGACCGGCTGGACGAACGGCTGGGTGCGCGGCCCGAGCGGCGCGCTCGGCGCGATCGTGGCCTCGTCGCCGAGCGCCTCGTCCGCGCGCTGCGCCAGCGCCCAGGTGACAGTGACCTTCTCCTCGTCCGCGGACTCGACCGCCTTGACGTCCGAGATCTGATATTCGCGGAAGCGCTTCTCCAGCCACTCCTTCCACGCCTGCGCCGCCTTCGCGGCGTCCTCCTGCCAGTCGATCTTTTCCCAAGCGGGGTGGCCGGTCAGCCGCAGCGTGCCGGTGCCGGCGATCCGCCCCTTCTCGTCCAGCGCCAGGTCGAGCTCGGCGCGCCGCAGGTTCTGGTCGTGCGGCGTCGACGGCAGCACGATCTGCTCGGGCTTCTTGGGGTCGTAGATCAGCGCTGGAGTCCCTTCGTGGCCGGCGCGCAGCCGGCCGAAGCCGAGGGCGCGGTCGGTAGGGTCCAGATAAATCTTCTGGCCGTCGAGCTCGACGAGGACGAGCATCGTGTCGAACCAGTCCGGGTTGGGGACGGCGAGGTCGATCGCTCCCCGGTCGCGGTCCGCGGCCCAGACCAGCCGGGAATCGATCTTCACCGCCGCGAGCATCGCCTGCAGCAGGAGCGCCTTCTCGGCGCGGTCCGCCTTGCGTTCGGCGAGTCGCTTGCCGAGCGCGGCGTCCTCGGCGACCAGCACGCCGGCGAACGTGGTCTCGATCTGATCGCGGACGAAGCGGTAGAGGGCCCGCGCCTTTTCGCGGGGCGGGCCGGAGCCGGCGACCTCGCGCGCCTGCTGGGCGACGCCACCGTCCCGGCGGCGGACCAGGTCGTATCGCCGCCGGATCAGATCGCAGGTCTTCGGCCAGCTCTCGAGCAGCGGTTCCCGGCCGTACGGGCCCACGAAGGAGGTCGGCAGCAGCATCATCTGCGCCGCGAGGTCCTGGTAGGGAGGGCCGTAGGGATCGTCGGCGACCGCGGGGACGTTCTCCGCCCAGGCTTTCGACAGGAAGCCGCTGGCATTCCGGTCCGTCTGCCGCTAGATCTTCACCTGCGCTGGCCCGCGGCTCCACGCCGACGCTCCGACGTCCAGGGGCGTCTTGAAGACGATCTCCGAGTAGCGGACGGGGATCTCCTCCGAGAAGTACCAGGGCTCGAGATAGAAGATCGTGTCGAACCAGAGCTCATATTGGTAATCGAGGATCGCTCCCACCTGGACCGCGGGGAAGGCCAGGGCGGTGGTGTACGTCCGGTGGGAGCGCGACGTCTTGCGCACGAATTTGGCGTCGGAAGGGACCGGGAGGATCCGGCCGTCCGGCAGCACGGTGCGCCCGGCGAAGCCGTGCAGCCGCTCCCAGCCGCTATGGGTGATCGCCACCTCGCCATTGCTCTTCCCCTCCTCGGTGAGGATCTTCAGGCGGACCTGGATACGGAGGGACGACGACAGTCCCGACCGCAGGCCGTAGCCCGCCATCAGGAACTCCCCGCGCTTGAACAGCACGACCGCCGGGGCGTTCGGCTCCCCCGGCACCGAGGTGAGGGCGCGCTCCTCGTCGGTGATGGGAGGGAAATCCGCCGCCGCGGCGCCGCGGGCGGCGAGCAGCGCCAGGATCATGCAGGCCGGGAGGATGGAGCGCAGTGGCTTCATACAGTTCCTCTTTCGTGGTTCGACGGGGCGAAATTCTCCCATCGCCTTCCACTCCTGATGTCGATTGGGCTCGGAACGTTTCCAGAGTACCGGGCCGGCAAACAAAAAGGGCGCCCCCGAAGGGACGCCCTGGTGAGGTACATCTGTGGAGGGGGGCTCTACCGGCCGGAGCCGGACTCGAGCTCGATCTCGAGCTCGATGTTGCCGCCGGCTTTGACGTCGAACTGCTTCTCCACGGCCTTGTGGCCTGGCCGCACCACCGCGAGGCGGTGGGTGCCCGGAGCGACCGGCAGGCCGGCCTGCAGCAGCGAGACGTCCGAGCCGGTGCCGACGAACTGCCCGTCGAGATAGATCGAGGCGTCCTCGGGTTCTACCGACAGGCGCAGGTGGGCGCCCGAAGAGCGCGAGACCCCCTTCTGGCCGTCCATCTGATCTTCGTCGTCGTCATCCCGGTCGTCGTTCCGCATCGTGCCGCGGTCCCGATCGCGGCGGGCGCGGTCGCGCCAATCCTGATCGTCGTCGCCTCTGTTGTCGCCATACCCGCGGTCGAGTCTCTCGCGCCGCTGGCGCTCGTAGCCCAGGCGGTCGTCCCGCCGCTGGTGCGTCTTGGTGGCGAGATCCTCGGGCCGGACGGATTGACCGGCCTCCAGACGATCGTCGATGTCGACCACGGTGCCGGGATAGACCGTGAGCTGGCGGGCGACGGTCTTGTAGCCGTCGAGGTAGAAGGCGACGTCATAGGTGCCCTGCGGCAGCCAGAGATACCCGGGCCAGCCGTCGTAGCGATCCACCGGGCCGAGGTCCTGGCCGTCGACGAAGACATGAGTGCGGCCGGGAGCCACGTCGAGGTCGAGCGCGCCTTGCCGGTTGCTCTCGTAGTAGCGGCCCGAGGCGCCCGGGTAGCCATGGCCGTAGGGGTAGCCATAGGAGGAGCCATAGGGATAGTCATATCCATAGCCATACCCGCCCGAGAAGCCGGGCCAGAAGCCCCAGCCACCGTAGTACCCATACGGGTAGCCGTAGTAGCCGCCCCCGTAGTAGCCACCGCCGTAGTAACCGCCCCCGTAGTAGCCGCCCCCGTAGTGGCCGCCGTGACCGCCATGACCGTGGCCACCGTTACTGCCGTTTGGCTGGCGTTGAGCCGGGGAGCCGGAGCCGCCGCCGGGGACCCCATGGGCCGTGCGGCCGCCGCCCGAGTTGCCGCCGGAGTTGCCTCCGGAGTTGCCTCCGGAGTTGCCTCCAGAGTTGCCGCCAGAATAGTGGGGCGCGCCGCCGGAGGCGCTCGAACGCGAGCCGCCGCCGGTGGAATGGGCCGACCTGTCGCCGCCGCCGCCAGACGCATGGCTGCGGCTCTGGGCCGCCAGGGGGAGCCCAATGGCAAGCAGCGCGGCGAACGCCGTGCTAGCAGCCTTGAGCGGGAGCCGGCTGGCGGCTGGTTTCTGGGTGATCATGGAAACTCTCCTTTTCCAACTCCGCGCCGAATTCGGACCAGGCGCGGTGAAGACCTTTGATGTAGTGATAGCGAAGCACTTCCTCCCACACCCCGGACAATCCAACAGGCCAATTTTGCAAAGCCTGGACCAGGCGTTCCCGGCGTCTCTGCGGCCGCGCCGGCGGCAGCGGCGGCGGCCCGTCCGGACCGACGCCGAGGAAGGGTCCGAGCTCCGGATGCAGGCGGTAGAACACCACCGCGCAGTAGCCCGCCTTCTCCTGGCGCGTGGCGAAGCGCGCGAGGTCGGTCGGATGATCGTGCGCCACGGTCGCCGTGGGCTGGTAGATGAGCCGGAATCCCCTCTTCTTCAAACGATAACCGAGCTCGATATCTTCCCACGCCGCATGGGGAAAACGCAGATCGAAGGGCTCGGCGAGCAGCAGGTCGCGGGGCAGGGAGAGATTGGAGGTGTATAGAAAATTGAACGGGACGTCTTCTTTGTCTTGGATCAGCGCGTAGCCGAACTGGAGGCCATGCTCGTTGATGTAGCGCAGGAAGGGGTTGAGGCGCATGCGGCGATGCCAGCCAGTATAGCCAATGACCCCCAGATGGGTGTCATCGCCGCGCCGCCGGTGGGCCTCGCGATGGGCCGCCAGCCATCCCGGCGAGGGGACGGTGTCGTCCCCAAGAAAGGCCACCCAGCGGCCGGAGGCGGCGGCCACGCCGGTGTTCCGCGCCGCCGCCGGGCCGTGGTTGGCCTGCCCCAGGACCCGTAGCGGCACGCGGAAGCTCCGGCCGCGCAGCCACTCGCTGGTGCCGTCGGTGGAGCCGTCGTCCACCACGACCACCTCGAACCCGGGGGGACCCTGCTGGAACTCCAGCGCCTGCAGGACCTCCGAGAGGACCTCCAGCCGGTTGTAGGTCGGGATGACGACGGAGAATTCTGGCCCCATGCGGGGATTATGACAGGGAGAACCGGCAGGGGATCACGACAGGGGCGTTCGTGGCCCGCGGGCCCTCATCACTCCGGGAGTGGTGAGTCAAAACAACACTCAGCCGCAGCATTGCCCACAAGTGCCGCATCCAAGGCATTTGCCAGCGTTGGGGCAGCAGTTGATCTTGAGCAACGCACAGGAACAGCAGCCGGTGATCGTTCCTTTGGAGCCAGGCGGCAAAACCCTGAGCTTCCAACCCTCGGCCGTCCCGCTCTTGAGATCCGCGACGGCAATCGGCGGACCGTTGAGCGAGAGCGAATAGGTGCCGAACGGCACGGTGCTCAGAGGCTCTTTCTCCCCCGCCAGAGAGACGGAGAGTTGGTCGCCGTCAAAACGGGCGGACACCAGGACCGATCCAAATCGATCACTCTTCAAGGGCAAACGGATCAGCTCGTCATCCCCTGAGATACGCCAAAGGCAGATGCCGTCCTCGCTCTCGATCTGGAGCACGGCTCTTGTCTGGGACCGATCTTCCAGGAGGGGATCTGCCACTTCACTCCCGAGAGCAGGGGGGGCGGCTGCCCAGACGGTGCCAGGGAGCCATAGAGCGGAGAAGAAGAGGACCGTCTTCCAATGACCAAGTCTGGTTCGCATAACTTTCTCCTTTGTTCTTTTGTTCTAAGGCAGGAGAATATTACCATAGTTGACCAGACCGACGTGGCCCCCGTGCGGATCACGTTGTGGACGTGCGACGGCAGGCCCGAGGGGCTGTTGCCCGGCAGCGTGCGGAAGTAGTCGAGGGCGCAGAGGGAGAGCTCGTCAGCCCGGGGGAGAGCGCGGCCCGAGGGGGCGCGTCGCACGCAATTCGGAAAATTGGGACACTCAGGAACGGAAAGAGCCTGGAAAGCCGGCCATCCGTTCTTCCGGGTTCCGCGTATAAGCTTCCGGGATCACTGTGGAAGCCACTCGTCCAACCTCCCGCTGCGTCCTCCTGTTCGCCCGTACGGCGGATGGGGAGGCGCGTGCCAAGCGGCTCGCCCGGGCGCGGGGGGTGTTCGCGCTGGCGCGGCGGCGCGTGGTCGCGGCGGCCGCGGCGCTGCCCGGGGTCACGCTGCTGGTCGTCGAGCCCGGCGGCTCCCTGCCCCAGCGCGGGAGGGATTTCGCCGAGCGGCTCGGGAACGCTTTCGCGGACGCCCGCGCCCTGGGCTATCGCGAGATCGTCGCCGTCCCCACCGATGTGCCGCGGCTCGGCATCCGCCATCTCGCCGAGGCGTTCCGGCGGCTGGCCGCGGCGGAGGTGGTGCTCGGCCCCTCGCCCGACGGCGGCGCCTATCTGATCGGCTGCCGGATCGACCCCGCCCCCTTCTTCCGCGGCGTCCGCTGGCGGACGGCCCGCGCCTTCGCCGACCTCGCCGGTAACGCCGGCGATGCCGGCGCGCTCGCGGTGCTCGATCCCCTGGAGGATGTGGACCATCGGGCCGACCTGCTGAGCCTGGACGCCCGCGGCGACCGCGAGCTGGCGGCCCTCCTGGCGGCCGCCCGGCCGCGCGGGCCGGAGGACGTCCGCCGCGCGGTGCCCGCTCCGCTCGTCCACCCCCTCGCGAACCGTCCGCCGCCGCTCTCCCTCCTCTCCGCGTCCTAGCGATCGCAACCGCCGTTCAACGTTCGAGGAGGGATTTTCATGGTCCGATTTTTCAGGAGCCTCGCGGTTCCTTTGGCAGTCTTGTTCGCCAGTCAGATGTTCGCCGGCCTGCCCGCTTTTTCCCAGGAAACCGTTCAGGAGCCCGCGAACGAAGCCCAGATCGAAGCCAAGATCAAGGCCGAGGTCGAGAAGCAGTTGAAGGAGCGGGAGAAGCACCAGTGGACGGCGGGGATCAATCCGCAGGGGGGCGGGGTCTTCGTCAAGTCGCCGGACGGCCAGGCGCTGTTCCGGCTCTACGGCTACGCCCAGCCGACGTTCACCTATACCGACGAGGACAACGGCCTCGCTTTCAAGCAGACCGACTTCCGGGTCCGCCGCGCCCGGCTCGACTTCGCGGCCGACTACCAGGAGCGCTACAAGCTGTTCGTCGAGCTCGACGGCGCCCCCGCCGACGGCACCTCACTGGTGGAGGCGTACGTCCAGGCCGCCTACGTCAAGGACCGCCACTACCTGCGCTTCGGCAAGTTCATCACCCCGTTCAGCACCGAGAACCTGCGCTCCTCGCGCGCCCTCGACACCGTCGAGCGCTATCTGGCGCTCAACGCCGCCTTCAGCCTGCCGGCGCTCGACGTGCAGTTCGGCCCCATGCTCTGGGGGTACCTCGACCGCGGCAAGAAGGTGTCCTACTACCTGGGGGTCTGGAACGGCAACTCCTCGGCCGGGGCGGCGGTGGCCGGCGGCCAGCGCGGGAACGCCCGCGACAACAACGGCGACAAGGAGGTCCAGGGGCGGCTGAACGTCAAGTGGAGCGACGCGCTGACCACCGGCGCCGCCTTCGACTCCGACCGCGAGGAGGAGCAGGCGCTGACCCTCGCCTCGTACTCCGGCGGCCGCTTCATCGGCCTCACCGTCCGCGGGAAGCGCCAGGGGTACGACCTCGACGCCCATTGGAAGCGCGGCCGGCTCTCCCTCGACTCCGAGTGGCTCGCCTTCGATTTCCGCGACAGCGGCACCCGGCTCGGCGGCGGCTACGCGCAGGCCGCCTTCTGGGCGCGGGGAAGCGAGGCCGCGGGCGGCGTTCAGCCCCTGCTGCGGGCCGAGGTGGCCTCGCTCTCGGGGGACGCCCTGCGGCCGGTCGATGGCCGCAGGATCACCGCCGTCACCGCCGGCGCCAACGTCTGGTTCAACGGCTGGACGCGCTGGCAGATCAACGTCATCGGCGAGCATTTCGACGGCCGCGGCAACGGGCCGTTCAAGTCCGGCTCCGGCTGGCGCCCCACCGTGCTCAACCAGCTCCAGATCAAGTTCTGACTCCTGAGGAGACCCGTGATGATCCGCAAACGCGCGTTACTTATTGCCGTCCTCTCCCTCACCTCCATCGCCGCCATGGCCGGGGCGCAGGAGAAGGTCGTCATCCAATATGACTGCATCCCCAACTACGCCAACTGGGGCGGCGTGACCGCCCTCTACAAGCAGCTCTCCGGGGTCACCGTGCCGCCCGACCCCAAGGGCTCCTCGGTCGCCATGGCGGCGCTCGAGAAGGAGAAGGGGGCGCCGCAGGCCGACACCTCCTACTACTCTGGAGCCATCGGCTTCCAGGCCGCCGAGAAGGGGCTGCACGAGCCCTACAAACCGGCCGGGTGGGCGAAGATCCCCGCCGCGCTCAAGGACCCCAACGGCCTCTGGTGGACGGTCCACACCAGCACGATCGCCTTCGTGGTCAATACCAAGGCGCTCGGGGGGGCGCCGGTGCCGCGGTCGTGGCAGGATCTGCTGAAGCCGGTCTACAAGGGGAAGATCGCCTACGACGATCCCACCTGGGGGGGTACCTCCTACACCTTGATCTACGGCCTCAACACCCTGATGGGGGGCAATGAGAAGGACTTCAAGCCGGGGCTCGCCTATCTCAAGAAGCTCGACGCCAACGTCTCTTCCTATCCGCGCGAGTCGATCTACAACGGCGTGCTGCGCGGCGAGGTGCCGATCTGGATCAACGCCGACGGCAACGGCTACAAGATGAAGTACGTGGACGGCGGTCCGGTCGAGGTGGTGATCCCCAGCGAGGGGACGTTCACCATGCCGCTGGTCATGGGCCTGGTCAAGGGCGCTCCGCACAAGGCGGAGGCGAAGAAGTACCTCGACTGGCTGCTCACCGCGCCGGCGCAGGGGGAGTTCGCCAAGGCCTACTTCCTGCCGGTCCTCCCCGGCGCGATGCCCAAGGAGATCGCCGCCCACTTCCTCCCCGCCAACGAGTACAAGCGGGCGCGCGCCCTCGACCTCGCCAAGATGGCCGCCGCGGCGGACGCCCTGAAGCGGGCCTGGGTGGACGAGATCCGGGGAACAGGGAGGTAGAGGGATTTTGGATTTTAGATTTTGGATTTTGGATTGGGGTTGGAGATGGCGGATCGGGTTCGCTTCGGGGTACCGTTGCGGCCTCAATCCAAAATCTAAAATCCAAAATCCAAAATAGAAACTTTATGACTCGCCGTCACCCCCTCGGTTCCGCCTGGACTGGCGTCCTGCTGGCGCTGCCTCTGCTGCTGTTCCTGGCCGCGGCGGTCGCCTGGCCGATCGCCGGGCTGGCGGCGCGGGCCTTCGCGACGAACCGGGGGGCGGCGTTCGGCGTGGTCCTCGCGGCGGGGCGGTACCGCACATCGCTGGTCAACTCGCTCGCCCTCTCCTCGGCGGCGGCGGTGGTCTCGGTGCTGCTCGCGCTCTGGCCCTCCTGGGTGCTGGCGCGCGAGCGGTTCCGCGGCCGCGACCTGCTGCGCACCGTCATCTCCCTGCCGCTCACCTTTTCGGGCGTCCTGGTGGGGTTCCTGATGGTGGTGCTGCTCGGCCGTGTCGGCGCCCTGCCCAAGGCGATCGGGTTCCTCACCGGCCGCGAGGCGTTCGTCGGCGCCGCCTACACGTTTGCGGGATTGTTTGCCGCTTATCTATACTTCGAAGTTCCGCGGGCGGTGGTGACCCTGGAGTCGGCCTTCCGCCGCTTCCCGCGGGAGCTGGACATGGCGGCGCGCGCGCTCGGCGCCGGGCCGCTCGAACGGCTGATCAAGGTGGCGCTGCCGGCCGCCGCCCCGGCCCTGCGCTCGACGCTGGCGGTGACCTTCTCGGCGTCGATGGGCTCGTTCGGCGTCGCCCTGATCCTGTCCCGCCGCTTCACGGTAGCGCCACTCGAGATCTACACCGAAATGACCGGATTCCTCAACGACGAAGTGGCTGGCGCGCTCTGCCTGCTGCTCGCCCTGGCGACGCTGGTGGTGGACCGGCTGCTCTCGGCGGGGCGGCGTTGAGAGCGCTCCGGAGGTGGCCGCGCCGGGCCGGGATCGCCGCCGTGGCGCTCCTCGCGGTGGCGCTCGCCACTCCGATCGCGATCACCGCGGCGGGGGCGTTCTCGCACGCCGATTGGTACGGCGAGCGCTCCGAGGGGGCGGCGGTGGCGGACGCCCCGGCGCTCTTCTCCTACGTGCTCGAGACCTGGGGGCGCGCCCTGCTGCGCTCGGCGGCCGTGGTGGCCGCGGTGGTGCCGCTGGCGCTGCTGATCGGCGCGCCGGCCGCGTGGGCGTTCCGGCGGCGGCCGTTCCCGGGGTCGCGGCTGCTCGAATCGGCCGCCCTGGTGCCGCTCGCCGTGCCGGGGGTGGCGCTCGCCTTCGCGCTGATCCAGTCGGCGCCGGGGTTCCCCCGCTTCTGGCTGCTGGTCGCCGGGCACCTGGCCTACACCGTGCCGCTGGTGGTCAAGAGCGTGGGCAACGCCGTCGAGACCTTCGATCCCCGCCTCGAAGCCGTCGCCCGCTCCCTGGGGGCCGGCGGCTGGGAGACGGCGCGGCGGGTGACCCTGCCGCTGCTCCTGCCGGCGCTGATCCTTTCGGCGCTGCTGGTCTTCGCGGTCTCCTGGGGGGAGTTCAACGTCAGCTTCCTGCTCGCGACCCCGCTGCTCCAGACCTTCCCGGCGGGGCTCTACGCCACCTACACCACCAACTCCTTCCCGGTGGCGGCCGCCGCGACGCTGGTCTTCCTGGCGCCGGTCGTGCCCGCCCTGATCGCCATCCAGGCGCTCGGCGGCGAGGAGTTCCACCGGGGGCTCCCCGCATGAAGGTCCTGATCGAGGGGCTCTCCTTCGCCTACGGGCGGGAGCCGGTCCTCTCCGGCGTCTCGATGGAGATCCCGGACGGCGGCATCACGGTGCTGATCGGCCCCTCGGGCTCCGGCAAGTCGACCCTGCTGCAGCTCCTGGCCGGACTGCTCCATCCCGGGCAGGGGAGGATCCTCTTCGACGGCGAGGACGTCACCGGGGTGCCCACCGAGCGGCGGGACGTCGGGGTGGTCTTCCAGTCCTACGCCCTCTTCCCGCACCTGAACGTGCGGGACAACATCGCCTTCGGCCTGAAGACCGGCCGCCGGCGCTTCTCCCTGCGCAGCTCGCGGCGGCGCCCCTCGCGCCATTCGGTGGAGGCGCGGGTCTGGGACGCCGCGGCCCTGCTCGGCCTCGAGCGGCTGCTCGACCGCCGGCCGGCGCAGCTCTCGGGCGGCGAGCAGCAGCGGGTGGCCCTCGCCCGGGCGGTGGCCCCCCGCCCCGGCCTCCTGCTCCTCGACGAGCCGCTCTCGGCCCTCGACGCCCGTCTGCGCCGCAGCGTGCGGGCCGAGCTCGCCTCGCTGCTGCGCACGCTCGGCACCACCGTCTTCTACGTCACCCACGATCAGGAAGAGGCGATGCTCCTCGCCGATCACCTGGTGGTGCTCGACCATGGCAAGGTCGTGCAGGCCGGGCCGCCGCTCGACCTCTACCGCCGGCCGGCGACGCCGTTCGTGGCCTCGTTCCTGGGCGAGGCCAGCCTGGTGGAGGTGAGCGTGGAGGAGGAGGGGGAGGGCAAGCCGGCGCGCACTCCGCTCGGGCGGCTCGCCCTGCCGGAGGGGACCCGCCGCGGCCGGATCCTGGTGCGCCCCGAGGATCTGACCGCGGACCCTCAAGGGACCACCGCCACCGTCCTGGACGCGCGGGGGCTCGGGCCGTACGACCGCGTCGTGCTCGTCCTGGAGAACGGCGTCGAGGTGCTCGCCCACTTCCCCCCAGAATCGGCGCCCGAGCCGGGCAGCAAGGTGCGGGTGGGGCTGCGCAGCCGGAAGCCGCATTTTCTGGCGGAGGAGTGAGGGGGAAGAAACAAGGGACACGGACAAACAGTGACGAACACGGACCAACACGGACGTAAAAGACACCGCGTGTTCGTCCGTGTTAGTCCGTGTTCGTCACTGTGTCCGTGTTCGACACTGTGTCCGTGTTCGACCTTTACTTCCCCCGCAGATGATTCGAGGCGCACCGGTAGCCGCCGTTGAGCACGATGCTGCGCACCAGGGGCGGAAACAGGTCGAGGCCGACGCCGAAGGCGGCGAAGGCGTCGCGGGCGGCGCGGTCGCCGCTGGGGAGGAGGTAGGAGAACCCCTCGGCGCGGACCTTCCCCGGGCGGGACTCCACCACGACGTTGTTCCAGGTGATCAGGAACCCGGAATGGGAAAGGCCGGAGCGGTCCGCCAGCAGGGCGACCGGGACGGTGAGGATGGGGAGCCGCCGGACCTCCATCCCTGAGCTCGCGAGCTGCCGGGCCACGAGGTCGAGGAAGCCGCCGAGGGCGTCCATCCCGGGGGTGCGCTGCGCGGCGGCGAGGGCGGAGGCGAGCGCGCTCCCGGCCGGCTCGAGGCCGTAGCCGCGCCGCAGGGAGTCCAGGTCCGCGGCGGCGAGCTTCGCGGCGAGGTTCCGGCCCGCCGCGGCGTCCGCCACCAGGGCTTTGCCGCCAGGGAGGAAGGTGACGATCGAATCGAGGTCGTAGCCGGCGCCGCCGCCGATCCGGCGCATCAGCTCCGTCCGCGCGGCGAGGTCCCCCGCACTTTTGAACGGCAGGGGGTGGACGAAGCGGACCGGCCGGCCGTAGAGGCTCGCCAGCTCCGCCGCGGCCCGCTCCGCCGCGGCGAGGTAGCGGTCGATCCCCTCGGCCGTCGCGAAGCTCCCGACGGGCACCCGCTCGAGGCCGAGGAGAGCGAGGATGCGGGGCTCCAGGGCGTGGAGGGTCACCCAGGCGGCGCCAGGAGTGAGCAGGACCTGCCCGTTGTGGAACGGCACCGGCGCCGTGGTCCACGTCACCTTGCCCCAGGCGCGATCGAGGTCCGCCGGCAGGTTCTGCACCAGCTCGGGGCCGAGGTTCGCGTCCTCCTCCCGGCCCGGCTGGAGATTGGGACGCACCAGCACCCGCGCGCCGCCGCCGCTGGCGTGAACGAGGGTGAACGGGTCCCGCGGCCAGGGGGAGTAGGAGCGGCCGTAGGTGTCGAGCAGGTGGAGATGGAGCGCTCTGGCGCGCGGCTCCAGCCCTGCGCGCAGCGGCGAATCGGTCAGCACGACCAGGGTGCGCTCGGGGGCGGCGGCGCGCACGGCGGAGAGGAAGGCGTCCGCTGTCGCGAGATCGAAGAAGAAAGAGGGGAGCGAGTAGACCGAGGCGGCGAGACGGCCGTCGATATCGGCGTCGAAGCGCTGGCCGCCGGCCACGAACCCGACCCTCCGGTCGGCGCCGCGGCGGGGGACCGCCCCCCAGGCGCGCTCGACCTCGTCGGAGGCGGCGAAGTCGAACCCCCGCACCCGGTTCAGCTCGGTCAGGAGCGCGTCGCGCAGACCGGCGGGAGCCTTGGGGTCGAGAGCCCGGGGGAGGAAACCGAGGACGCGCCGGCGGAACCCCTCGTCGCCGGCGAAGCGCTCGGGATCGACGAGCTGGAGCGCCAGCAGCCCGAGGATGTCCTCATGGCTCCACGAGCCGCGGCGGGCGAGGGCGCGCCCGCGTTCGCGGGCGGCGGCCTCGGGGGGGGCGGCCTCGGGGGGGGCGGCCGGGGCGGCGGCGATCAGCAGCCCGGCCAGGAGGAGCGGGAGGAGAAGGCCGGCCCGGACCGTGCCCCGGAAGGGGTTCACCCTACTGCTTCCCCTCCGCGTTCAGCCGCTCCAGGTTGGCGGCGGCCACCTTGTCCTGCGGGTTGATCTGCAACACCTGCTGGAGGAGCTTGCGGGCCTCGTCCTTCTTGTGGGCCTGCAACAGCAGCACCGCGAGGTCGTCCATCGCCGGCAGGTGCCGCGGCTGGAGCTGCAGGGTCTTGCGGAAGTCCTGCTCGGCCGAGCTGAGGTGCTGCAGAGCCATTTGCGACGCCCCCCGGAGGTAGAGGTAGTCGGGGCTGTTCGGGGCGGTCGCCAGCGCGGTCTCGGCCACCTTGAGGGCCTCTTCGGGGCGCTTCAGGCTGAGGAGGATCCGCACCTCGATCATCCGGACCCGGGGGTCCTTGGAGGTCGCGGCCTCCTGGCGGACGGCGGCGAGCGCCGGCTCGGTCTTGCCCTGGCCCATCAGCTCGATGGCCTTCTGGAGGCCTGGGCTCATGGGCCGTTCCGCGACGGCGGCCGGAGCGGCGGTCGCCGGCTTGGGCGTGCCCGCGGCCGCGGCGGCAGGCCTGGCGGGGGGCTTGGCCGCCTCGGCCGCCTGCGCCAGCGCCTTCTGCGCCTCCGGCTTGCGTCCGGCGGCGTCGAGCGCCCTGGCGAGCCCCTTCCAGGTCTCGGGGTTGCCCGGGTAGTACCCGGTCGACTTCTGGTAGAACGGCACCGCCTCCGCCGGCTTCCCGGCCTCCACCAGCAGCGCGCCATATTCCATCGCGATCCCCGCCGCGGGGCGCGGATCGCCGATCGCGTCGGCGTTGGCGGGGAGCTTGCCGGCCAGCGGCTTCAGGGTGGCGGCGGCGGCAGCGGCGTTGCCGGCCTTGTGCTGGGCGCGGGCGAGGAGCAGCACGAGCGCCGGGCGCCCCGCGGTCTTGCCGTCGATCAGCTTGATCGCCTCGGCCGGCTGACCGGCCAGCAACTGGGCCTCGGCGAGCGAGCGCCGCACCTCGAGGTCCATCCCCTGGGGGTGGCTGGCGAGCAGGGGCTTCAGCATCGCGACCGCGCCGGGGCCGTCCTTCTTCAGCACCAGCGCCTTGCCGCGCAGGAGCCGGATGGCCGGCTCGCTCTCGGACAGGCCGGAGAGGAGCTGAAGGGCGTCGTCGCCGCGCTCGAGCTGGACGGCGAGGTTGCAGGCCACCAGCCGCGCCTCCGTGTCCGAAGGGTTGCGCAGCACCCACGGGCGGAGCATCGAATAGGCCTCCACTAGGTGCCCCCGCCGCGCCATCAGCATGCCGAGCTCGCGCGCCGCCGGCGAGGCGGGCTCCTTGATCACCGAACGCGTGAGGTAGACCTGGCCGACGTCCACCTGGCCGGCCATCAGCGCCGCCTGGCCGGCGTTGTAGAGCACCGCGGGCTCGGCGTCCTCCGGGTCGGCGAGCGGCTTGAGCACCGCCAGGGCCTCCTGCGGCTTTTCGAGCTGCACGTAGAGGGCGCCGATCAGGGAGAGCATGGGGGGAGTCACGGCGGGATCCTTCTGGATCGCCTTGAGCTTATCGACCGCCGCCGCCGTGTGGTGCTCCGTCACCAGCTTGACCGCATCCTGGAGCGACTTCTCCAGGGGCGTGAGCGCGCGCTGGGGGGGCGGCGACTCTTGGGTCTGCGTGGCCTTGGCCGCTCCGATACCGGGGGCGGAGGTCTGCACCGCGGCGAGCGGGGCGGCCAGCAGGGCGAAAGACGACAGAACGAGGATCTTTCTCATCGATCGAGGGCTCCGAGCCGAGGCTCAAAAAAGTTTCTATTCTCCGCAACACCTGGCGCGGGCGGGCTCTTCCCGGCTACCCCAGCGCGCGCAGCTCCTTGCTGTCGGGGTGCACGGCGAGGGCGTGCCGCAGCAGGGCGGCGGCGCTCTGGGGGTCGCCGAGCACGCGCAAGGTCTTCACCGCCTCGGCGTAGGCGCCGGGCGAGCCGTTGGTCTCCACCATCCGCCGCAGGGTGTCGACCGCCTCCTGGGTCCGCCCCTCCACGGCATAGAGCAACGACAGGCTCGAGTAGGACTGGATGTCGTGGGGAAAATCGTGGATCTCCTGAAGGAACTCACGCTCAGCTTCCTCGTTGCGGCCGAGCCGGCCGAGCAGATCGCCGCGCAGCCAGTGCAGGCCGGCGTAGCGCTGGCCGGCCGCGCCGGTGCGGGCGAGCTCTCCGGCGGCCTGGTCGGCGTAATTCAGCGCCTCCGCGAGCTTCCCCTGTTTCTGGAGCACCTGGGCCAGGGCCATCATCGGCACGATCCGCGAGCCGGGGGAGGCGAGGGCGGCCCGCGCCGCCCGCTCGGCCTCCCCGGGACGGTCCTGGGCGAGCGCGATCTGCGCGAGCAGGCTGTTGGCCATTCCCGGGCTCCCCTTGAGGCCCAGCTCGGCGTGGCTGCGAGCCTCGTCGAGCCGCCCCATCTGGAGCAGCAGCGAGCCGGTGGCGACGGCTACGAACGACGCGCCGCCCGAGGTGTCCATGGCGTGCTCGTAGGCGTCGAGCGCCTCGGTATGCCGTCCAAGCTTCTGGAGCGCCTGTCCGAGGTGCTCCCAGGCGTCGGTCATCTTCGGGCTGGCCGCCAGCAGCCGGCGGAAGGCCGGCACGGCCTCGGCGTACCGCCCGCTGGCGTAGAGGGTCATGGCGGCGGAGAGGTCGCTGAGCGTGCCGATGCGGCTCTTGGGGTCCGGCAGCACCTCCCCCTGGCTCGTCGCCGCAGCTCCGGAGGCGTAGCCGAGGGCGGCCAGCTTGCTGGCGGTCTCGGCATCGACCGCCGAGGGGGCTTTCAGCTCGCGCTCCATCCCCTTGAGCGACTGCCGCAGGGAGGAGAAGGCGCGCCGCTCGCGGTCGAGGGCGTTGCTCTTCTCCCCGGGATCGGCCGCCAGGTCGTAGAGCTCCGGCGCCGGAGCATGGATGTAATGAAAGCGGTCACGGATCAGCGACGTCAGCTCGCTCCAGCCGAAATGCAGCCGTGGGTAGAAGGTCTCGGCGTAGAGGTCGCGGGGCGCCGCGGACGTGCTGGGATCGAGCAGCGGCCGGCCGGGGAAAGCCCCCGCGGCCTCCTTGGGGGCGGCGACCCCGACCAGGGAGAGCAGGGTGGGGAAGACGTCCACGATCTGTGCCGGCGCCGCCACTCGCCGGCCACCCTGCAGCTCCCCCGGCAGCTTGAGGATCATCGGCACCTGGAGCGCCTCGCGGTAGAGGAAGATCCCGTGCTCCTGCTCGCCATGGTCGTTCAAGCCCTCGCCATGGTCCGAGAGCAGGAGGATCACCGCGCGGTCGTAGATCCCCTGCTCCTTCAGGCCGGCGAGCACCCGGCCGACGATCGAGTCGGCGGTCGCGATCTCGCCGTCGTAGGGGCGGCCGGCGTAGCGGGAGGCGAAAGGCTCGAGCGGCGCATACGGGGTGTGTGGCTCGTAGAGGTGGAGGAAGAGGAAGAACGGGCGGTCCTTCACCGTCTTGACCCAGCCGAGGGCGGCGTCGGCCGTTTGCCCGCCAGGGCGCTGCGAGAGGCCGAGCGAGTCGTTGAAGTGGACCGGGATGCCGGCGTCGTAGGCGTCGAAGCCGTGGCTCATCCCCGTCTCGGGGCGCAGCACGTAGGACGAGACCGCGGCGCCGGTGGCGTAGCCCGCCGCGTGGAGCACCGCCGGCAGGTTGGGGAAGCGGGCGCCGTCGTAGGAGTAGCCGACATTGTCGCGCACCCCATGCTCGGTGGGCAGGCGGCCGGTGAGCATCGAGATGTGCGAGGGGAGGGTCAGCGGCGTGTGGCTGTAGGCGCGCTCGAAGAGGACCGCGTCCCGGCTCAGGGCGTCGATCGCCGGCGTCTCCACCTGCTTGTAGCCGTAGGCCGGCAGGTGGTCCGAGCGCAGGGTGTCGATGGAGATCAGGATCACCGGCGCCTTGGGGAAGGTCCCCACCGGGCCGCCGCCGTCGCCGGCATGGCGGCAGGCGGCGAGCAGGAGAAGAGGGAGCAGCAGGGCGAGACGATTTGTTTTCATCATGACGGGAGCTGTGCCAGGAGCTGGCGGGCCTTGCGAAGGTCGCCGCCGAAGCGGGCCGGCGGCGCCGTGGCCACGAAACGGGAGAGGGCCTGACGCGCCTGCGCCGGGCGCCCCGCCCGCGCCGCCACCAGCCCGATGTTGAACAGGGCATCATACTGCCGGGGGTCGATCGCCACCGACCGCTCCCAGGCGTCGAGCGCCGCCGCCGGACCCTCCAGGCGGAAGCGGGCGACCCCCAGGGTGTTCCAACTGATCGGCAGGTTGGGGTTGAGTGCCAGGGCATGCTGGAGCTGCGTCCGCGCCACCTCCGGCTGATCCATGCGCAGGGCGACGATGCCCAGCGTCTCGAACCCCTTGGGATCGTTCGGATAGGCCGCCGTGGCCCGCTGCAGCACGGCGGCCGCGTCGCCGTGCCGGCCGGCGTCGGAGAGGGCGATGCCGAGAGCGTTCAGCGTGGCGGCGTCGGCCTGTGGGGAGGAGGCCAGCGGTTCCAGCAGCGAGACCGCTTCGGCGGAGCGCCCGAGCTCGGCGAGGGCGAGGCCGAGCTGCCGGCGGATCGACTCCTGCCCGGCCCCGTGCCGGAGGGCGCTCCGCAAGGCTTCGACCGCCTCGTCCGGCCGCTCCAGTTGCTGCAGGGAGAGCGCCAGGTTCTGGTAGGCGTCGGCGAGGTCCGGCCGCTCGGCGAGCGCCTCGCGGCAGAGCCGGACGGCCTCCTCGTAGCGGCGGCGGGAGTAGGCGTCGATCGCCTGGTGCATCTTGCGGTCGACCCCGATCAGGCGCTTGGGATCGTCCGCCGCCGTGTAGGCCGCGGCGGCCGGCTTCGCGCCGCCGCCGGTGGAGTAGCCGAGACTCCGCAGGCGTGCCTCCCCCTCGGCGGAGACGGTGCCGCGCGGCGGCGGCCAGACCGACTCCCGCGGCAGCGCCGCGCGCAGGTCGTGAGCCGTCCGCCGGTCCTCGGCGTAGCGGTTGTGCTCCTCCCGCGGGTCGCGGGGGAGGTCGTAGAGCTCCGGGACCGGCAGGTCGATCATCTTCTCCCCCTGCCGCAGCAGGCCGCGCAGGGGGGCCCAGCCGCGGTTCAGGCTGGCGCTCAGGGATTCGAAGTAACTGTCTCCCGAAGTGCGCCCCGAGGCTCCCGGCGTCGCCGCGGGCGCCAGCAGGGAGCCGCCGGGGAGCCCGGACGGCACCGCGAGCCGCAGAAAGGAGAGCACCGTCGGCACGATGTCGACGTGCCGCGCCGGACGGTGGTCGCGGCCCGGGGTGATGCCGGGCCCCCAGACGACGAGCGGCACCTTGAGCGTCCCCTCGTAGGCGAAAAGGCCGTGCGTCAGCTCGCCGTGCTCGCCGAGCGACTCGCCGTGATCGGCGGTGACGATCACCAGGGCCGGCGGCTGGCCGCCGGCCAGGAGCGGATCGAGGAGCGGCGTGAGAAAAGAGTCCGCGGCGGCGACCTCGCCGAGATAGGGGTTGTCCCGGTAGCGGCTGGCGAACGGCTCCGGCGGATCGTAGGCGGCGTGCGGGTCGTAGAGGTGGACCCAGAGGAAGCGGCGCCTGCCCTTCTGCGCCTCCCACCAGGCGCGGGCGGCGGCGACCACCTGATCCCCCCGCCGCTCGGCGATGACGAACTCCTCCGCCCGCGAGCCGCGCGGGAAGTGATCGTCGTAGAGGTCGAACCCCTGGTTGAGGCCGAACGACGCGTCGAGTGGAAAAGCGCCCACCACGGCGCCGGTGGCGTAGCCGGCCCGCTTGAGCAGGGTCGCCAGGGTGGGGACCTTCGGCGAGAGGGCGAAGCCGCTGTTGTCGCGCACCCCGTGCTGGTAGGGGTAGAGGCCGGTGAGGATGTTGGCGTGCGAGGGGAGGGTGACGACGTTGTGGGCGTGGGCGCCGTCGAACACCCGCCCCGCGGCGGCCAGGCGGTCGAGCGTCGGGGTCTCGACCCGGCGGTTGCCGGCGAAGCCCAGGGCGTCGGCCCGCAGGGTGTCGATGGTCACCAGGATGACGTCGGCTCCCGGGGCCGACGGTGCGGCGGTCCCCGGGCCGGAGTGGCAGCCGGTCGCGAGGATCGGAACGGCGACGAGCGCCAGCCGGAGGGAACGCCGCATGATTCGGGGATTTGGATTCCAGCGTGCGGGGGCGCGGCATGCCGCGCCCCCGTGAGAGGCCGGAGAAGCACGGAGGGGCGCTACTTCAGCTCCTTGAGGAAGTCCTTGGCGTCCTTGGCGAACTTGCTGCCGGGCTCCAGCTCGAGGAGCTTCTGGAGGTCCGCCTTGGCCTGCGGGTTCTGCGACTTGTTGAGATAGACCATGGCACGGTAGTAGTAGGCGTCCGCGAGGCTCGGGTTGCCGGCGATCACCTCGTTGAACTCCTTCAGGGCGGCGTCCATCTTCCCTTCGTTGAACGCCTTGATCCCGACGTTGAGCCCGATGGCGGGGTCCATCTGGGTGCCCTGGGGGAGCTTCGCCATGTAGGTCTTCGCCTCGGCTTCCCGGTTCGACGACGCCAGCAGGGTGACGATCAGCTTCAGCGTGTCGGGATCGTCGGGCGCCACCGCCAGCGACTTCTTGAGGGTGTCGATCGCCGCGTCCGTCTTCCCCTCCTTGTAGTAGGAGTCGGCGATGGCGCGGTAGATGGAGGGGAACAGGCTCTTGTCCTCCAGCTTGCTCATCCCCTCCTCGTAGGAGGCGCGGGCCTCGGCGTACTTGTTCTGGGCGAGCAGGGCGTTGGCGTTCTCGAGGGCCACCTTGGCCTGGGCGGCGGGCGAATCCTTCTGCTGCGCCTGAACCTGCTGGACCTGCTGCTGGGAAGGAACCTTCAGGGTGATGTTGAGCGGCTGGGCGATGGCGTATTCGTTGACCTTGACCTGCCCCTCGGAGGGCAGATAGCCCGGCTTCTCGATGAGGATCCCCCAGGCGCCGCCGGCGAGCCCGAGGGTGGACCACTTGCCGTTCTTGTCGGTGGTGATCGTCTTGGGGCCGTCGGCCTTGGGGTCGACCTGCTTGTCCCCCTGGCGCAGGGTGATGGTGGCGCCCACGACGGGCTTGCCGCTCTCGTCCTTGATCGAGCCCTGGAGCCGGCCGCGGCCGGCCCAGGATTGAGCCCAGACGGGGACGCCGGCAACCACCAGGAGGATCATCAGAAAGACAACTCGTTTTGCG
Source organism: Thermoanaerobaculia bacterium (assembly GCA_039918595.1). Classification (GTDB taxonomy): domain Bacteria; phylum Acidobacteriota; class Thermoanaerobaculia; order Multivoradales; family UBA5704; genus DATARR01. The sequence continues at coordinate 12,753 of JBDSHF010000332.1, read as the reverse complement.
CTGCGCGGAAGCATATCTTGTCTCCTTTTCGGTTTCGCATCCCGGGATGCAAACCGCGTGCGCGAGGAAGTCTATTCCGAACGGCGGACAAAAAAAACCGCCGGGGGTTGCCCCCCGGCGGAAAGTACGAACACGAGAGTAGACCGGGTTTACCGGAAGCTCAGACGCGCACCGAGGCGGAAGATCCGCGGGCTGGTGATCTCGGTGACGAAGTTCTTCCGGGTCGAGGTCAGGCTGAGCGTGCGCTGCTGGACATAGGACTGGTTGAAGACGTTGAAGCAGTCAACGCCGAGCGTGACGCCGAAGTCGCTGAAGTTGAACTCCTTCTCGACCCGGGCATCCATGATGTGGATGTCGTCGAGACGGAAGGTGTCCGGCTCTCGCGTCGCCGCGATGGTGGCCGTACCCGACTCGGAAGCGGGGTAGCGGGCAGAAACGAAGTAGGGGGCCGGATAACCCTGGCGGCCGGTCAGGCTGAGCGCCGCGTTGAAGCCCCACGGATGATCAGGAGCGATCTGGTAGAGGCCGTTCACGCTGTACGCCCACTTGCTGTTGATGTAGACGCCACCCTTGGCGCCCGAGCCCGTGCCCGAGCCCTGAAGGACTTGATCGCCTTCGCGATTGCCGCCATTCAGGAACGGGGTCGGATCCTGACGGTCGGCAGCGGAAACCTTGCTCCACGTCCAGTCGGAGTAGGTGACGTTGCCGCGCAGCATCCAGCGGTTGGCCAGACGCTTGTTGAAAACGAGCGAGGCACCCTTGTACGTCTGCTCCCGGTCTCCGTTGTACAGCAAGGAGCCGTTGCGGCTGCTGAGGCCGGCACGGAGGACGTAGAGGTCCGGGTTGACAACCTGCCCGTTGGGCAGGGTGACCGCATTCGGGCACCTGGCGGCGCCGGGGGTGCCGCAATGGACGTAATCCGACCGCACGCTCGGCCGGCCGACCTGGCCGACGTTCGACGCCGACAGGGGGTCGGTGCTGTCGAACACCAGACGGTTGGTCTCGAGCAGGTTGGTGAGCCGGCGGTAGGTCAGGTTGACACCGACCACGAACTCCGGCAGGAGCGCGTGCTCGACACCCAGCAACACCTCGTTGGTGAGCGGGGCTTCGAGGTTCCGGTCGACCGCGTTGGACTGCAAGAGCCCACCGGTGAAGGGGTTGTAGTTGGCGCTGGCGCTACCGAAATCGCCGATCTGGTCGCGGGTGACGTTGGGGCCACCGACGGGGTTATAGGCATAGAAGTACAGGTAGCTCTGCGAACCCAGCGGGTTGATGAAGCTGGTGAAGCCGTTGCTCAGCTGGTCGGCGAACTGCGAGAAGCTGGCGCGCAGCAGGGTCTTGCGGTCCGCTCCGAGGGCGTAGGTGAGGCCCAGGCGCGGGGTGACGTTGGTCCAGGTGAAGCCGGCGTCCTGCGAGCCGACCGAGACCGCGGGCAGAAGCTCCGGCACGAGCGGGTTGGCCGGCAGGCTGCGGGCCAGGTTCTGGCCGCCCTGGCGGTCGTACCGCAGGCCGATGTTGGCCGTGAGGTTGCCGACCGTGAGGGTGTCCTGAGCGTAGGCGCTGGTGTACTTGTTCTCGACCGCGGCGCCGCCAGCGCGGGAGAGGTTGGTGATGGAGAGGGTCGTCGGCAGGCCGAAGACGCCGCCGTTCTGGACGTAGCCGACGCCGCCCCACGTGCTGAGCGAGGTCACCTTGGCCGTACGGTAGCCGGCGCCGAACTTCAGCTCGTGCGAGAGGGAGCCCGTGTTGAAGAAGGACGAGGCGTCCCCCTTGAACTGCTTCTGCGGGCGAATCGTCGTGGCGAGGAGGTAGGTGTTGTGCCAGACGCCGTCCTGGCTCTGGTACGCGGTGGTGTTGAGCCCGCCCTCGGGGACGAGCCCGAAGCCGCCGTTGACGATCGAGTAGAGACCCGTCAGGTAGAAGCTCGAGCTGAAGATCTGGGTGTCCTCGACCTTCGCGGCGGTGGGCGTATCGCCTTCGTGGCCCTGATCCCAGGTGGTCTCCTGGGGGCGGGTCGGGCTGGCGTTACGGCCGATCTTGACCTTGTCGTTGTTGAAGTAGAAGGCGGTGGCCGAGTTGCTGGGCAGGATCTGCCCGTTCAGCTTCACGTTCTCCGTCTTCAGGGTGGTCTTGTCACTGCGATTCAGAATCGTCAGCAGGTCGACCTTCTGCTGGCCGTACGAACCCCAGATCCACAGCCGGTCCTTGACGATCGGACCGCCGAGCTCCGCGCCGTAATCCTTGACGGTCACGATGCGGTTGCCCTGGTTGAAGCTCGCCTGGTTGGGGGCGAGATCGACTTTGCCGGAGCCGAGCTTCGACTGCCACTTCTGATCGGCCGTGAAGTAACGGCCGGAGCCACGCCACTCGTTGGTGCCGCGCTTCGTCACCATGTTCAGCACGACGCCGCCGGTGGAGATGCTCGTGTCCGAGCCACCGGTCGTGACCTGCATCTCTTCGAACGCGTCGAAGTCGAAGTAGGCCGGGGAGGAGCCGGTGGCGGCCATGTCGGTGATGACCACGCCGTCGACCGACCAGACGGCCTGGTCGCCCTGCGAGCCAGGTCCGATGTACTGCGACTGCTGGCCGCTCTCGTTACCGCCGACGTTGATCCGGTCGGTGAGAACGCCGGGAGTCGTCTGCAGGATCGCCCAGGGATCACGCGCCGTCGGGATCTTCTCGAGCTCGGTCTGGCTGATCGTGGCACCGGTGGAAATCCGGCGCTCGTCCAGCAGCGGGCTCTCCGCCGTGACGGTGATGACGTCCTCGACGGCCGGCGACAACTTGACCTCGATCGAGGTGTTGCGGCCGATGTTGATCACGATGTTCGGGTAATCGATGGTGGAGAAGCCTTCCAGCTCGGCCTTGAGGTCGGCGTTGCCGGGCGGCAGACCCAGGAAACGGAACTGCCCCTGGGCGTTCGTCACCTGGACTTGCGGGGCGGCCTGCCCCGTAAGGGTCACGGTGACCCCGGGGAGCGAGGCTCCCTTGTCGTCTGTGACGGTGCCGTAGAGGTTGCCGGTCTGCAACTGAGCGAAGGCGGTTCCGCCGACGGCCAGCAGCAGCAGCGCGGCGACGGCTACGATCCGTCCCCAAAGGTTGATGCTCTTCATTCTATAAACCTCCCGTTTGGTGGTTGTTCAGCAACCGCGAGAGGTCGCGGTGCCATGCAGATCAAAACCAGCGTCGAAAGCCATGGTTGCGGTGCCGAGGAACACCTCCTTCCATTAGTTTGAAAGACCGTTCTAGAGATTGGCGGAGATGAACTCTAGCCAACTATCTATCCCTGGGTCAAGCAAGCGAGGTGCCACTCGCGGGGTCATCTCAGCGCGATGTTCAACACATTGATAGCAATGGTTTTACGCGACCGGTCCCCATCGTTACGCCGGCTGTTTCGGCTCAGGATTCAGAGGCTTGAATCGGGTTGATCCAAAAAAATGGAGACTGGCGAGCGGCGACAGCGACCGGCGCACCTCCGGATTCCCGATGATGGATTCCCTGTTATATTCGACGCATCATGACACGCTTCACCCTTCGCACGCTCTGCCTGTCTGCGGTTCTGGCGGCCGCGGGTTGCTCCGAGTACAAGGCCTTCGACACGGTGGGCTACCTGCGCCAGCGGTACACCCAGGAGATGGGCGCCCAGGACGCCGCCCGGGTCGCCGTCCCCTTCGAGCTGAACGACGAGATCCGCGGCTCGCTCAAGACCCTGCCGCCGCTCTCCAGCGAGCTGCGCCGGATCAACCAGGTCAACCAGTTCATCTTCGACGGCCTGAAGCTCCAGTACAGCCTGACGCCGACCAAGGACGCGGCGGAGACCTACCGCACCCGCTCGGGCAATTGCCTCTCCTTCGTCAACCTGTTCGTGGGCGTGGCGCGGGAGGTGGGGCTCAACCCCTCCTACGTCGAGGTCACCGACCTCCAGAAGTGGAACCATCGCGAGGGGATGGTGGTCAGCCAGGGGCACATCGTCGCCGGCATGTACCTCGACGGCGAGCTGCACACCTACGACTTCCTCCCCGACCGCCACAAGGCCTACCGGGAGTTCAAGCCGATCGACGACGTGACCGCGGCGGCCCACTACTACAACAACCTCGGCGCCGAGGCCCTGCTCGCCGGCGACCTCGTCCACGCCCGCGAGATGATCACCACCGCGACCCGCATCGCCCCCCGGTTCGACAAGGCGATCAACAACCTGGGGGTCGTCCAGGCGCGTGGCGGCGAGCCGGAGCGGGCGCTCGAGACCTACCGGCGGGGGCTCGCCATCAGCCCCGACGATTCGACGCTGCTGATCAACATGGCCCGCGCCTTCCAGCAGCTCGGCCGCACCGGGGACGCCGATCAGGCGCTGGCCAAGGTCGAGGCCGAGAACACCGGCAATCCGTTCTTCTTCATCTATGAGGCGGACGTGGCGCTCGGCCGCGGGGACACCAACAAGGCCCTCGACTACATGGTCCGCGCCCTCCGCCTCGACGACGAGCTCCCGGAGGTCCACCTCGGCCTGGTGAAGGTCTACCTCGCGCTGGGGGATCTGGGCAAGGCCCGGCACTACCTGGCCCGCTCCCTCAAGCTGGACGCCACCAGCAAGGACGCCCTCCACTACGCCAGGCTGCTGGGGCAGTGAGCCGCCGGAGCCCGTCGCCGCTCCTCCGCGCCGGGCGCGCGATCCTGCTCGCCCCCTTCCTTCTCCTGTTGCCGGGCCTGGACGCGGCGGCGGCGGCGAGCCCCGCCCCGCCGTCGAAGCCGGCGCTCTCCTCCGAAGACGGCTACGGCCTGCTGCGCCGCCTGGTCGCCGGCCCGGCGGCAGAGCGGCGGGCGGCGGCCCGGGCGCTCGCCGAGTCGCGCGACCCGTCGCTGGTGCCCGGGCTGATCGACGCCTACTTCTTCCTGCCCAGGGGGGAGCGCGCGGCGGCGCTGGCGGCGCTCGCCACCCTCTCCGGCGAGCGCCCCGGCGAGCGCTACCACGACTGGGTGGAGCTGGTGGAGCGGCGGCAGGACCTGACCGCCAAACCGGGGTACCTGAAGTTCAAGGGGGAGCTGCTGGCGCGCATCGATCCCGGCTTCGCGGCTCTCCTCTACGACGGGGCCCCGGCCCGCATCCGCCCGGAGGAGATCGTCTTCGGCGGCGTGCCGCCCGAGGGGATCCCGGCGCTCGACCGCCCCGCCCACGTGCCGGCGGCGGCGGCCGGAGCGGAATACCTCACCGGGACCGAGCGGGTCTTCGGCGCCAGCGTGCGGGGCGAGGCCCGCGCCTACCCCCTGCGCATCCTCGACTGGCACGAGATGGTCAACGACGTCCTCGGGGGCGAGCCGGTCACCCTCTCCTACTGCACCCTCTGCGGCTCGGGCGTGCTCTACGCCACCCGCGGTCCGGCGGGCGAGGCGTACACCTTTGGAACCTCCGGGCTGCTCTACCGGTCTAACAAGCTGATGATGGACCGCCAGACGCGGACGCTGTGGGGCAACCTGACCGGCGAGCCGGTGCTCGGCCGGCTCGCCGCCGGCGCGGCGCGGCTGGCGGTGCTGCCGGTCGTCGTCACCACCTGGAAGGAGTGGCTCGCCCGCCATCCCGAGACCTCCGTCCTCGCCCTCGATCCCGGGATGGAGCGGCGCTGGGGGTATCGCTACCTGCCGGGCGCCGCCGAGCAGCGGCGGGCCGGCGTCGCCTTTCCGGTCTGGCCGAAGAGCGGCGCGCTCGATCCCAAGGCCGAGATCTATGCGGTGCGCCTGGGGGAGCGGGCCAAGGCCTATCCCGTCCAGCGCGCTCTCGCCGAGCGGGTGATCAACGACCGGCTGGGGGAGGAGCCCCTGGTGGTGGTGGCCGATCCGGGCTCCGGCGCGGTGCGCGCCTACCGCCGCGGCCGCCGCACGTTCGCGCCGCGTCCCGGCGGCGCCGCCGGCGAGCTGGTCGACGGCGAGGGGCGCCTCTGGACCGCCGGCGAGGAGACCCTCGCGCCGGCGGTGCCCGACCCCGAGGCCCTGGCGCTGGAGCGGCTCCCCGGACACGTGTCGTTCTGGCTCGGGTGGTACGCCTTCTTTCCGCACTCGGAGCTGTACGGGACGGCCGCCCCGGGAGTACCATGATTTTCCACGGCCATCACAAGGAGCTCGCGATGCGCTCGTCTCCAGCTTTTCGCCACCGGCTCTCGGGCCTTCTTCTCGCCCTGCCGCTCGCCGTCACGGCGGCCCTCCCGGCCCAGACCTTCGAGGGCTCCTCGCAGGTGACCTCGATCGAGGTGCCGGTCAACATCGTCACCCGCGACGGCGAGCCGGTGCGCGGGTTTACGGCCGCGGACTTCGAGGTCTATGACGGCGGCGACCGGCAGAAGATCAGCTCCTTCGAGGTGGTCGACCTCAAGCTCCTGAACCCCGTGGAGAGCGCCCCTGCTCCCGGCGCCGCCGCCGCCCCGCCGCGCCCCCCCGTGGAGCTGCGCGCGGCGGCGCGGCGCCACTTCCTGCTGCTGTTCGACCTCTCCTTCTCCACCCCCTCCTCGATCCTCAAGGCGCGCACCGCGGCGCGCGACTTCGTGCTCCACTCCCTGCAGCCGACCGACCTGGCGGCGGTGGCCACCTATTCGCTGGAGAGCGGGCCCAAGCTGGTCGTCACCTTCACCCCCGACCGCGCGCAACTGGCGCGGGCCGTCGACACGCTCGGCTACCGCCAGGCCTTCGACCAGGCGCGGAGCGAGCCGCTGCGCTTCCTGGTCGAGCCGCCCGATACCGCCCTGCTCTCCGTCGCGGCCGGCCGCGGAGATGCGCCGCTGCGTCAGCAGGATCAGGGGCTGTACGATTACCTGCAGTCGGTCGCCCTCGTCGCCGAGAAGCAGGAGCGCGACTTCCAGATGGGGCGGATCGCCTCGTACGCGCGGTCGCTTGCCCAGGTCGCGCGGTCGCTCAGCGCGGTGGAGGGGCGCAAGCAGATCGTCTTCTTCTCCGAGGGGTTCGACGGCCGGCTGTTCGTCGGCCGCGACACCACCGACCCGGACGCGCTGGTGGACAACGACCGGGTGATCTTCGGGCAGTCCTATTACGTGGACAACGACCAGCGCTACGGCAACACCGGCGTGCAGGAGAACCTCCGCCGGATGCTGGATGTGTTCCGCCGCTCCGACTGCGTGATCCAGGCGGTCGACATCGGGGGGCTGCGGGCCGGCGCCGACCAGCAGGCCCGCCCGAGCGGCGAGGCGAGCCTTTTCTATATCGCCAACGAGACCGGGGGGAACCTGTTCAAGGACGCCAACAATCTGCTCGACCCCCTCAACCGGGTGCTCGAGCAGACGAGCGTCACCTACCTGCTCACCTTCGAGCGTTCGGACCTCAAGACCGACGGCGCCTATCACCGGCTGAAGGTCAAGGCGAAGCTGCCGCCGGGAGCGCGGCTGACCTATCGCGCGGGCTACTTCGCGCCGCGGCCGTTCAAGGATCTCGATCCGCTGGAGAAGAACCTCCTCGCCTCCGACGACATCGCCAGCGCCGCGCCGAAACGGGACCTCGCCCTCAACGTCCTGGCGGCGTCGTTCCGCGCCACGCCGAGCCAGGCCTACGTGCCGGTCATCATCGAGGCCGGCGGTCCGAGCCTGCTCGCCGGGGTGACGGGCAAGAAGCTGAACGTCGAGATCTACGCCTACGTGAGCGATGAAAAGGGGCGGATGCTCGATTTCTTCAACCGCCGGGTGGCGCTCGACCTCGACAAGGGGAAGGCGCGGCAGGGGATCGCGGATGGCGGGGTCAAGTACTACGGCCACTTCGACCTGGAGCCGGGCAGCTACCGGATCCGCGTGCTGGTGCGCAACGCCGACACCGGGCGCGCCGGGGTCCAGACGGTGCCGGTGACGGTGCCCGTCTACAGCGCGGCGCAGCCGGTGCTGCTCCCCCCCTTCTTCATCGAGGAGCGCCAGAAGTGGCTGCTGGTGCGCGAGCAGGCCGGCGATTCCCAGGGGTCGGTCGTCTATCCGTTCACCGTCGCGGGCGAGCCCTACGTGCCCGCCGCCTACCCGGTGTTGCGGGAAGAGAAGACCGCCCGGCTCTGCCTGGTGGCCTACAACCTGGGCAAGGGCGACCTCGCCGTCAAGGGGGAGGTGCTGGCGGCCGACGGCAAGACCTCGCCCTTGGGCAAGCTGACGCGGGTGGAGCGCACCGCCACCGGCATCCAGGGTTTCGACAAGCTGGTCGCCACCTTCGATCCGGCCGGCCTCGGCGCCGGCGAGTACGTTCTGCGGGTGGCGGTGACCGACCCCCTCACCGGACACCAGCAGATCAATTCCTTGCCGTTCCAGGTCGTTCGTTGACGCTCGCCGGGTCCGCCGCCCCTTTGGTGGTATTTTTACCTTTTGCCATCCCCTGTTGGAGGAGAAGGATTCACCCGAGGGCTGAAAGGACGATCCATGAACAGGTCTAGTCGATTGCAACGCCTCGCCGCCCTGCTGGCCGTCGCGGGGCTCGGGCTCTCGCCTGTGCCCGGCCGCGCCGCCCAGCAGACGTTCTCCGAGTCGACGCAGGTGGTGGTCGTCGAGGTCCCCGTCCAGGTGATCAAGGACGGCGAGCCGGTGCGGGGGATGACCGCCAAGGACTTCGAGCTCTACGACGGCCGCAGGAAGGTGCCGGTCACCGGCTTCGACGTCCTCGACCTCGCCGCTCCCTTGGCGGCGGGAGCTCCGGCGGTTCCTGTTCCCGCCTCGGCGCGGCGCCACTTCCTGCTGATGTTCGACCTCTCCTATTCGGAGCCGAAGTCGGTCGTCAAGGCTCGGGAAGCGGCCCAGAAGGTGGTCGACACCCTCCATCCGACCGACCTGGTGTCGGTCGCCACTTACAGCACGCAGTTGGGGCCGCAACTGGTGCTCGGCTTCACCCCCGACCGCCGGCAGATCGCCGCCGCCATCGACACCCTGGGGACGGCGAAGCTGGCCGACCGCTCGCCCGACCCGCTGAAGCTGGTCTACTCCGAGGCCCTGGTGAGCCGTTTCAAGCAGCCGGCGGGGGCGTCGTCGGGCGCCAACGAGCGCGCGGCGGCGAAAGAGGACGCCCTCATCGATACGCTGGCCGCCTTCGCCGCCAGCGCCGCGCACGCCGAGCGCAAGGCCCAGGAGCAGCAGGTGCTCGGCCTGACCCGCTCCTTTTCCGACCTCGCCCGCCTGATGGCGGAGGTCGAGGGGCGCAAGTACGTGGTCTACCTCTCCGAGGGGTTCGACGCCTCGCTGGTCTCCGGCAAGTCGAACACCGGTCCGGTGAGCGCGGGGGATGACGAGGGTGTCAGCTTGGACGCCGGTGACGAGGGGCGGATCATCGCCGCCACCGACGCCACCGGTTCGGACGACCGGTTCGGCAGCAGCCATTCGCTGAACGCCGTCGAGAAGATGCTCGAGTCGTTCCGCCGCGCCGACTGCGTGATCCAGGCGGTGGACATCGGCGGCCTGCGCGCGGGCGGCCAGCAGGGCGCCAGCCGGGCGGACGGCCACGAAACGCTGTTCAACATGGCCAAGAGCACCGGCGGCGAGCTGTTCGAGAACTACAACGACCTCTCGGTCGCCATGGGGCAGATGCTGCGCCGCACCGGCGTCACCTACGTGCTGTCGTTCCAGCCCGCCGACCTCAAGCCGGACGGCTCGTTCCACAACCTGAGGGTGGAGCTCAAGAACGCCCCGCGCGGTACGCGGGTGGTCGCCCGGACGGGCTACTACGCCCCGGTCCCCTTCAAGAGCCAGCCGGTGCAGGTGAGGCTGCTGGAGGCCGCCAGCGACCTGATGAGCAAGGACAGCGGCACGATCGCCACCTCCGTGCTGGCGGCGCCGTTCGGCGGCAAGGAGCGGGCGTACGTGCCGGTGGTGATCGAGGTGGATGGCGCGACGCTGCTCGCCGGCAAGCAGGATCCGAAGCTGGCGGTAGAGGTCTACATCTACGCTCTGGACGCCACCGGCACGATCCAGGACTTCCTCAACCAGACGATCGGCCTCGACCTCACCAAGGTCGAGCCGGCGCTGCGCCAGACCGGCCTCAAGTTCTTCGGCCACGTCGAGCTCGCGCCGGGCACCTACTCGGTGCGCACTCTGGTGCGCAACGGCTCCACCGGAGCGACCGGCCTGAGGGTGACTCCGGTCACCGTGCCCCCCGTGGGCCAGGCGGCGCTGCTGCCCGCCCTGTTCCAGGAGACCCCCGGCCGCTGGGTCGCGGTGCCGGAGACCCCGAAGCCGGGCCAGCAGCTCCCCTACCCCTTCATGCTCAAGGAGAGGCCCTACATCCCCGCCTCGCGGCCGGTGCTCATCCCGGGGAAGGACGCGCAGCTCGTCCTGGTCGGCTACAACCTGCAACCGGGGGAGTGGAAGGCCCATGCCCAGGTGATGGCGGCCGACGGCCAGGAGATGCCGGGCGGCGCCTTCAAGGTGGTCGACAAGGAGATCGGCAGCGGCGCCGGGCCCTCCCGCCTGCTCGCCACCTTCCAGCCGCCCGCCGCCCTGCCGCCGGGCGCCTATTCGCTGCGCGTCACGCTGACCGACGGCGCCGGCAAGGCGGAGAGCAGCACCAGCCAGTTCACGGTGGGAGCGGCGGCGGCGCCCGGGGGGCGCTGACGCCGATGCGGCCGGGCAGAACGATCCGGCGCGGCGGCCTCGCCGCCGCGCTCCCCGGTTGCGGCGCCGCCGTCGCGGCGTGGGGGCAGGCGCCGCCGGCCCCCACGGGAGCGAGCCGTTAGCGGTCCGGCTCCCGGCGCCGAAGTCCGGGTTTACCTCAAGCCGGGCCGCGAAAAGGCGGTCCGCGAAGGCCATCCGTGGATCTTCTCGGGCGCCGTCGACCGTCTCGACGGCCCGGCCGGCGCCCCGCTCGCCCGGGTCTTCGACTCCCGCGGCAAACCCCTCGGCCTCGGCTTGCACAGCCCCCGCTCGCAGATCCGCGTGCGTATGCTGGGCGCCGGCGTCGAGACGGCCGACCGCCGCTTCTTCGCCGACCGGATCGCCGAGGCGCTCACCCTGCGCGAGGCGCTGGTGCCGCCGGAGACCACCGGTTACCGGCTGCTCAACGCCGAGGGGGACGGCGTCCCGGGGTGGACCGTGGACCGTTTCGGCGACGTGCTGGTGAGCCAGATCACGGCGGCCGGTCTCGAGGCCCTGCACGGCGAGGCCTACGCCGCCCTCGCCGCCGCGGTCCCCGGGGCCGCGATCGTGCAGTCGAACGACGTGCCGGCGCGGCGGGCCGAGGGGCTGGCCACCGAGGGGGACGAGGTGATCGCGGGGGAGCCGCCGGCCGAGGCGCGCTTCGCCGAGTCGGGGCTGCTCTTCCAGGCCGAGATCACCGGCGGGCAGAAGACCGGCTTTTACTGCGACCAGCGCGAGAACCGCCGGCGGGCCGAGCGTTTCGCCGCCGGGCGCACCGTCCTCGACCTCTTCGCCCACACCGGCGCCTTCGCCCTCTACGCCCTGCGGGGCGGGGCCGGCAAGGTGGTCTGCGTCGAGTCCTCCAGCCGCATCATCGAGCGCGGGCGCGACCACGTCACCTTGAACGGCTTCCCGACCGAGCGCATCGAATGGGTGAAGGCCAACGTCTTCGAGGACCTGCGCCAGCGGGAGGAGAAGTACGGGCTGGTGATCTGCGATCCGCCGCCGCTGGTGCGCAAGCGCCAGGATCTCGACGCCGCGGCCCGCGCCTACAAGGACTTGAACCGCCTGGCGCTGTCGCGCGTCGAGCCCGGGGGTTTCCTGCTGACCTTCAGTTGCAGCGGCGCGGTGGACACCAAGCTCTTTCGCCAGATCTTCTTCGCCGCCGCCGTCGAGGCGGGGGTGCGCGTCGACCTCCTGGAGCCACTCGCCGCCGCGCCGGACCACCCGGTCGCCATCACCCATCCGCAGGGGGAATACCTGAAAGGGTGGCTGGCGCGGGTTCGCGGGCCGGTGATCTAGGCGAAAACTCTCTGGAAACCGGGCGTGAGGCCAGGATGCCGTCTCCGGCGCCAGGATTCGGGTTTAAACAGTTCCCCGACGCGTTTTGCAGCTTCCCGGCCCTTGTTTTTGCCATCCGGACGGCTTTTTTGGTTCCCCAGCCGTTTTTTTGCTTCCCGCGCGCCCGTATTTCTTCCGGAAGCGGAATCCTGGCTTCTCAAGCCGCCGTCTTTCTACCTGGAACGCCATCCTGGCTTCTCAGCGGCCATCTTTCTTCCCAGGCCATTATTCTGGTCATCAAGGCCGCGTCTTCGTTTCGGAGAGCCCATCTTTCTTCGGGAAGCCTCATCTTGGCTCCAGGACCGGCTAGCGCCTTGTCGGGCAGAGCTGAACTGTATAGGGGCGCCACATAGGGCCGCCCTCGCCCTGGAGGGGCGAAATTTGAATAGCCTGGGGTTTCAACCCCAGGTAGGCGGTCCCCACCGCCCATATCCGCCCCGAGGGGGCGGTGCCTTTCAGAGATGGCCCTCAGGTCAGGAGACGTTGGGTTCCGCCCCTTCAGGGCGGTGGGGATTGTGGGACCGGCGAACCTGGGGTTGAAACCCCAGGCTATTCAAATTTCGCCCTTCCAGGGCGAGGAGGGCGGCCACATAGGGCCGCCCCTACAAGAATTCAGCGCAAGCGCGTTCGTGCCACCTCGCCTCGTTGACACCTTCGCCCGCCTTTGTTACCCTTCCCCTCCCCTGGCGACCAAGCCTGGGAGGGAATGGAACAGGCCCATAGCTCAGTTGGTTAGAGCGCTACGTTGACATCGTAGAGGTCAGCGGTTCAAGTCCGCTTGGGCCTACCAAGCTTTTCAGGAGTGGATTCGGCACCAGATCGATCATTA
>JBDSHF010000331.1:0-5569 GCA_039918595.1 Thermoanaerobaculia bacterium | reverse complement strand
AGGTGCTCGCCGGGCTCTGGGCGGAGCTGCTGCGCAAAGATCGCGTCGGCGTCCAGGACAACTTTTTCGATCTCGGCGGTCACTCCCTGCTGGCGACCCAGCTCGTATCGAGGGTGCGGACCGCCTTCGGTGTCGAGCTGTCCGTGCGCCAGCTCTTCGAGAACCCGACGCTGGAGCGGCTCGCCATGGTGGTGGCCGCGCAGGACGCGAGCTCCTCGGCCGGGGTGGCGATCCCGCGCCGGCCGCCGGACCTCGATCCGGTGCCCGCCTCCTTCGCCCAGGAGCGGCTCTGGTTCCTCGACCGCCTGGCGCCGGGCAACACGGCGTACCACATCGCCAAGGCCCTGCGCCTCGTGGGCGAGGTATCGCCGGGCGCCCTCGAGGCGGCCCTCGGGGAGGTGGTGCGCCGGCACGAGGCTCTGCGCACGACGTTCGCGGAGCGCGACGGCCAGCCGGTGCAGGTCATCGCGCCGCCCAGCCCCTGGCGTCTGCCACGGATCGATCTTTCGGGGTTGCCGGAGGGTCTGGCCGCCGCGGAGGCGGGGCGCCTGGCCCAGGAAGAGGCGGCGAGGCCGTTCGATCTCGAGCGGGGTCCCTTGCTGCGCGCCTCTCTGCTGTCGCTGGCGGAGGCCGAATACGGCCTGCTCCTGACCATGCACCACATCGTCTCGGACGGCTGGTCGATGGGGGTGCTGGTCCACGAGGTCTCGGCGCTCTATGCCGCGGCGGTCGCCGGCCGGCCGGCCGGCCTGCCACCGCTCGCGATTCAGTACGCCGATTTCGCCGTCTGGCAGCGGGACTGGCTGCGGGGGGAACGGCTGGAGCGGCAGCTCGCGTACTGGCGGCAACGGCTGGGGGGAGCCCCGGACGCGCTCGCGCTGCCCACCGACCGGACGCGGTCCTCGCTACCCGATCCGCGCGGCGGCCGCGTCGGTCTCCACTTCGGCCCCGAGCGCACCCGGGAGATCGTGGCGCTCGCCCGCCGGCGGGACGCCACCCTGTTCATGGTCCTGTTCGCCGCGTTTCACGCGCTGCTCGCGCGCATCACGGGAGAGGACGATCCGGTCCTGGGCTCGGCGATCGCCAACCGCGTGCGGGCCGAGATCGAGCCGCTGATCGGCTTCTTCGTCAACGCCTTCGCGCTGCGCGCCGGTCTGCCCGGCGATCCTTCCTTCCTGAGCCTGCTCGCCTCGGTGAAGCGCGCCACGCTGGAGGCCTACGCGCACCAGGATCTCCCCTTCGAGCGGCTGGTCGAGGCGCTCCAGCCTGGCCGCCACCTCTCCCGCAACCCCCTGTTCCAGATCTCCCTGGGGCTGCACAACACGCCGGGGGCCGGGACCGGCGCCTTTCCCGGCGTGACGATCCTGCCACTCGAGTTCGAGGCCCCTGGCCCGGTTTTCGATCTGGAAGTGCACTTCGTCGAGACCGCCGGCCATCTGTTCGGTGAGATCGCCTACCGCGCCGACCTCTTCGACGGCGCCACCATCCGGCGTATGGCCGCCCATCTGGAGCGGCTGCTCGCCGGCGTGGTGGAGGAGCCGCAGCGCCGCCTCTCCGATCTCCCGCTCTTCGCCGAGGCCGAGCGCCACCAGCTTCTGCGCGAGTGGAACGACACCCGCGTGGCGACGGGTGGAGCGTTCCGCGGCATCGCCGCCAGGATCTCGGAGCAGGCCCGCCGTTCGCCGCACGCGCCGGCGCTCGCCTTCCAGGGGCGGGAGGTCACCTACGCGGAGCTCGACGCCCGGGCCGGCCGGCTGGCCCGCCGCCTCGCCGCGCTCGGCGTCGGCCCCGAGTCGCCGGTCGGCCTGCACGTCGAGCGCTCGCCGGAGATGGTGATCGGAGCGCTCGCGATCCTGTGGGCGGGAGGAGCCTACGTGCCCCTCGATCCCGCCTATCCGGCCAATCGCCTGGCGTATATCGCGGCCGGGCTTCGCATGCCCGTGATCGTGACCCGGGGCGGGGATCTCGTGTGGGCCGGGCCGGCCGTTCAGGTTCGCCTGGACGAAGAGGACGAGGAGCCGTCGCGGCCCCCCGTCCTCGCTCCCATCGCGCCGGAGACCACCGCCTACGTCATCCACACTTCCGGCTCGACCGGCCGGCCCAAGGGGGTCCCGATCTCTCAGGCCGGTCTGCTGAACATGGTCGACTGGCACACGCGGACCTACCGGCTGACCGCGGGCGACCGGGTTGCCCAGGTGATGGCGATGGGTTTCGACGCCGCGGTGGGCGAGATCTGGCCGGCTCTCGCGGCCGGCGCGAGCCTGCGCATCGCCGGCGAGGAGACCCGGCTCTCCGCCGAAGGGATGTTCGCCTGGATGGCCGCCGAGAAGATCGATCTGGCCGTCCTGCCGACGGCGCTGGCGGAGCCGTTCCTGGAGCTCGCCGAGCGGCGGATCCCCTCGGGGTTGACCCTGCGGACGCTGCTTGTGGGCGGCGACCGCCTGAAGCGGTTCCCGTCCCCCTCCCTGCCCTTCGCGGTCGCCAACAATTACGGGCCGACCGAGGCCGCGATGGTCGCCACCTGGTCGGTCCTCGATAGCGGCGAGACCGATTCTCACCGGCTGCCGCCGATCGGCCGGCCGATCGACAACGCGCGGCTGTACGTGCTGGACCGGTTCCTGCGGCCGGTCCCCGCGGGCACTCCCGGAGAGCTCGCGATCGGCGGCGACGGACTCTCGCGGGGGTATGCGGGCCGGCCGGACCTGGCGGCGGAGAGCTTCGTCCCCGACCCGTTCAGCGACCTGCCGGGCGAGCGGCTCTACCGGACCGGCGACTGGGTACGCCGGCGGCTGGACGGCCGCCTCGACTTCCTCGAGCGGCTCGATCGGCAGGTCAAAATCCGCGGCTTCCGCATCGAGCTGGGGGAGATCGAGCGCCTGCTCGAGCTCCATCCGGAGGTGAGCGAGGCGGCGGTGGTGACCCGTGGGGAAGGGGAGGCCGGCCGGCTGGTGGCCTACCTCACGCGAGGAGAAGGGGAAGCGGTCTCGCGCGGCGGGGAGGATCTCGTCCACGTCGACCAGTGGCAGGCCCTCTACGACGACGCCTACGGCCAGGGGGGCGCGGCCGGAGCGCCGGACGAAGCGGCCGATCCCACCTTCGACATCCGCGGCTGGAACAGCTCCTACACGGGGGAGCCGATCGCGGCCGGGGAGATGCGCGAGTGGGTGGAGCGCACCGTCGAGCGCATCCTCTCGCTACGCCCCCGGCGGGTCCTGGAGATCGGCTGCGGCACCGGCCTCCTGCTGTTCCGGATCGCCTCGCGCACCGATCTGTACCTGGGGACCGACTTCTCTTCCATCGCCCTGGACGGCATCCGCCGCCAGCTCGATGCGTCGGGGGAGCTGCCGCAAGCGGAGCTGCGGCAGGCGATGGCCCACGAGGTGGCGGACGTCGCGCCCCGCGGCGGGCTCGATCTGGTCGTCCTCAACTCGGTCGTCCAGTACTTCCCGGGCGTCGACTACCTGGTGCGGGTGCTGGAGGGGGCGGTGCGGGCTGTCGCGCCGGGAGGCGCGGTCTTCCTCGGCGATCTGCGGAGCCTCCCCCTGCTGCAGGCTCTCCACACCTCGGTCGAGCTGTTCCAGGCCGCGGACGCGATGCCCGTTGCCGAGCTGCGGCGCCGGATCGGCCACCGGCTGGCGAACGAGGAGGAGCTGGCGGTGGATCCGCGGCTCTTCCTCGCCCTGGCCCGCCGCCTGCCCGCCGTCCGCGGAGTCGAGATCCTGGTCAAGCGGGGGGCCGCGCACAACGAGCTGACCCGCTTCCGGTACGACGTGGTGCTGAGGGTGGGCGAGGCCACAGCGGCGCCGGCGGATCTCCGCCTCGACGGGCGGGACCGCGACCTGACGCCGGCCGGGATCGAGAGCCTGCTGGACGGCAAGCCCGGCGCGCTGGAGCTCTCCGGCCTCGCCAACGCGCGGCTGGCGACGGAAGCCGCGGCCCTTGACCTCCTCGCCGGGAGCGGGGAGGGGGCCGCCACCACCGCCGAGCTGCGCCGGGAGATCACGGCGCGGATCGCTCCCGGGATCGATCCCGAGGCTCTCTGGATGCTTGGCGACCTCCACGGCTACGACGTCGAGCTGAGGGTCGACGCGGCCGATCCCTTCCGGTTTGGCGCCGTCCTGCGCCGGCGGGGGAGCGTGCCGGCCGGCGTTCCGGCCGCCATGCCGGAGGCCCCGGGTCTCCCCTGGAGCGCCTTCGCCAACGATCCTCTCGCCGCCAAGCAAGCGCGCCGTCTGGCTCTGGAGCTGCGCCGGTTCCTGCAAGGCGAGCTGCCGGAGTACATGGTCCCGGCTTCCTTCGTGCTCCTCGACCACCTGCCGCTCAACCATCACGGCAAGGTGGACCGCGCGGCGCTGCCGGAGCCGGAGCCGATGCGCCTCGGCGCCGCCGCGGCGCCGCCGCGCAATCCCGTCGAACGGGATTTGGCCCTGCTCTGGCGGGAGGTCCTGGGAGTGGAGGAGGTCGGCCGCGAGGACGGCTTCTTCGAGCTGGGCGGGCACTCGCTGCTGGCGACCCAGCTCGTCTCCCGGGTGCGCGACGCCTTCGGGGTCGAGCTGCCGTTGCGCACTATTTTCGAGACCCCGACCCTCGCCGGCGTGGCGGCCTGGATCGAGCAGGCCCGGTCGGCCGCCAGCCCGCCGGCGATCGCTCCGCCGCTCCGCCCGGTGCCCCGCGACCGCCCGCTGCCGCTCTCGTTCGCCCAGGAGAGGCTCTGGTTCCTGGACCGTCTGCGGCCAGGCGACCCGACCTACAACATGCCGGCCGCCCTGCGGGCTCGCGGAGAGCTTTCGCCGCCCCTCCTGGAGGCGATCCTCGGCGAGGTGGTGCGCCGCCACGAAGCCTTGCGCACGACCTTCCAACTGCGCGACGGCAAGCCGGCGCAGGTGATCGCGCCGCCGTCGCGCTGGACCCTCCCCCGAGTGGACCTCGCCGGTCTGCCGGCAGGGATCGGTCTGGCCGAGGCGGAGCGGCTGGCCCAGGAAGGGGCCGTGCGGCCATTCGATCTCGAACGCGGGCCCCTGCTGCGCGCCGCGCTGCTGCGGCTGGGGCCGGCTGAGCACGTCCTGCTGCTCGCCATGCACCACATCGTTTCCGACGGCTGGTCGATGGGGGTGTTCGTGCGGGAGATCGCGGCGCTCTACGAAGCCGCCTTGGCGGGCCTCCCCTCGCCCCTGCCGGAGCTACCCATCCAGTATGCCGACTTCGCGGTCTGGCAACGCGGCTGGCTGGCCGGGGACGAGCTGGAGAGGCAGCTCGGCTACTGGCGAGACCGCCTCGCCGGCGCGCCGGCCTCCCTGGACCTGCCGTCCGACCGGCCGCGCCCCGCCGCGCCGGCCCATCGCGGCGGACGGGTGATCGCGCTCTGGGATCCGGAGCTCTCGCGCGAGCTGGGGCGCTTCGCTCTGCGCCACGAGGCGACCCCGTTCATGGTCCTCCTGGCCGGCTTCCAGGCGCTCCTGGGCCGCCTCACCGGACAGGCGGACGTGCCGGTGGGCTCGCCGATCGCCAACCGCAACCGGGCGGAGATCGAGCCGCTGATCGGCTTCTTCGTCAACACCCTGGTGCTGCG
>JBDSHF010000330.1:0-3909 GCA_039918595.1 Thermoanaerobaculia bacterium | reverse complement strand
GCTCGTCAACTGATCCCTGGCGACCAGGAGCCCGGTGGTTTCTGGCTGACGTACCACGTTGGCGTGTCGACTCGTTACTTGGCGGCCGGTGCGCCGCTTTTCGCCCTGACCTGGCGCCCGCTGGCTTCGGCGGTGCGCAAGGAGGCGGCGTTCGAGTTTGTTTCCGACCTGGACGTACGGGAAAATCGAATTGTGGTGGTAGGGGCGCGCCGGGACTCGGAGGGGAAGTTTTCTCCGGACGGCGCGATTGCATGGACAGGCTCTCTGGACCGGGACCTCACGGACCTGAAGCCGTTGCTCTTCGACGCCCGTGGGCCCGAGGCTCCGAATATGGCCTCTTGCGGCATCATGTTTTTGGGCGCGGCCCGGTTTCTGGCCGACGGTTCTCTGCTGGTGGTGCCGGGTGTCCAACCCGGCATCTATCGTTTTGATTCTCAAGGCAAACTCCTCCAGACTTTGGATACCGTGGCGCTGGGTATCGATACGGACTGCGCGAGCGTGGGGAAGGAACTGAAATCGACATTGGCGCGCGACTTCCCGCGGCGTGTGGCCTGGGTCAACGAGCGTCGGGTGGTGGACGATGTGCTGCCTCTGCCTGCCGGTCCAGGGCTCCTGATCCGCAGCATCCAGCAAGGGCGGGTGCGGTGGGTGCTCAAGGTTCTGCGCCACGACGGCAGCGTTGCAGTCTATGATGTCCCGGTGCACGCACAAACCTCGTTGGCTCATCTGAAGGGAGACCTTCGCAATGGCCGGTTGCTCCTGCTGCTCTGGGAATACTCCCCAGATGGAAAGCCGGATGGGGCACCCCTTCCGCATCTTCTGATCGCCTCACTGCCAGGTTCGTGACTAGCTTCAGATCAACGTCTCGAAATAGATTTATTAAAGGGAGGAAGTATGAGCAGAACCGTCCGTTTGGGTGTCTTGCTACTTGCCGGCGCTCTATCCTTCGTAGCTTCAAAAGACGCGTCGGCGGGTTGCATCAGTAATAACAATTCCACGCTTACGTATATTGACGGCATAGCCACCTGCGCCGGCACAGGCGACGGCTGCAGCGCGTGCTTCACCCGCGAACCGCGCGGAGCGGGCTCTTGGGACATTTGCTACTACGATTTTCACTCGGGAGATCTGAACTGCACGTACTACAACTAGGATCTGCCGGCCCCGGGCGGACGAGGCGATTTCGGATGTTTGAAAAGTGATCGGTCATCTCCTTCTCGCCGCCTGGATTCACGCCGCTCTCGGGCAGGCGCAGTGGCGGGTCGTCCACTCCGACGGCCACGTGGCGTCCGGGTGGGGGTTGCCCGCGCTCGCCACGGATTCCACGGCCAAACCGCCGGCCCGCTCGATCTGGGTCTGGTCCTGGCTGCACTCTCCCGTCGCGCTCGCGTCCGGTGGCACGATCAAGGCCGGCGAGCTGGTGGGGGAGGGGCCCTTCTGGCTCGACGCCCACGTGGCGCGCCGCACGCGCGCCACGGCCGCCAGCGCCCGCCTCGTCGCCGCTCCCGTCGCGATGTGGCGGGATCTCCCAGAAAGCGATCTGCCGAGCTGGCCGGTCCCCGCCGGTGGGCGCCTCGCGGTGCCGGTGGACCGGCGCCAGGCCTGGCGCCTGCGTCTCGTCGTGGACGGCGAAGGGAGCTGGTGGGCCGATGTCCCCGCCGGCCAGCGATCGGTGACTCTCCAGGCGGTGCCCACGGGCGGGATCGACCTCACCGTGCTTCTGCCCAGCGGCAAGCCGGCCGACAAGGTCCATGCCTCGGTCGGAGAGGCGGCCGTGCCGCAGGGCGTCCGCCGCACCTGGGCGCTGCTCGCCGGCGCTTCAGGGCGGCTCACGGCAGCCGGGCTCCCCGACGAGCAGGAGGTCGCCGTCACCCTGATCCAGGGTGGCTTTCCGCCGTTGGTGATCCGCGGCTGGCCGAGCCGGCTGCCGCGGCAAGTGACGCTGGCCCCGGGAGCCGAGATCTCGGGCCGCGTTACAGATGCTGCCCGCCGCGCGGTCCCCGGCGCGAGAGTAGAGGTCGAATCCTGGGTCGCGCAGTCGCCGCAGCTCCTGCGATCCGGTGACAAGAGCAAGGCCGACGGCTCGTTCGCGCTCCGTGGACTGCCGCCCGGACGTCTGACCTTGACCCTCAGCGCTCCCGGTTACGTCCCGTTGATCGAGCCGCTGGAGCTCGCCATGGGAGAGCGCAAGGACCTCGGCGTCCGCGGGCTCGAGCCCGGGCAGCGCCTGGAGATCGAGGTCCGCGACGAGCGGGGTCAGCCCGTCCCCGGCGCCGAAGTCGAAGCCGGGCCCGGCCTCGCGGTCACCGCCGACGCCGCGGGACACGCCGAGCTGGCGGGCGTGCCGCTCGCGCCGCTGGAGATCCGCGGCACGGCATCGGGTCATCAGCCCGGTACGCGCCGGCTCCAGCCACCGCTGCCCCCGCGTGCCACCCTGGAGCTGCGCCGCGGCTTCACCGTGCGCGGCCGCCTGCTGGACAGCTCGGGCGTCCCCGTCGACGGCGGCTCGCTGCAGATCGAGGCCGTGAATTGCAGCAGCGAAGGCGTTCTCCATGCGGATGGCCGCTTCGAGGAGGACGTCCAGATCGGCAAGGAATCCCAACTCGTCCTGCGCTCGCCTCAGACCCGTGAGCTGCGCCTGACGATCGCGCCCGGGACGGCCGGCGAGGCGCGCGACCTGGGAGATCTGACGGCGCCGGAGAGCCCTGAGGTCGTGGGCGCCGTCGCCGGGCGCCAGGGAGAGCCGGTCGCGGGCGCGCGGATCTGGCTTCCACGTCCCGGCCCGCAGGGCCCCTCCATGGCCTGGGGGGCCCACGATCTGGTGGAAGCGAGGAGCGGCGAGGATGGGCGTTTCCGCCTCTCCGGGCTCGCGCCCGGCCCGGCGACCCTGCGCGTCGAGGCGGCGAGCTACTCCCGCGCCACGCTCGACGTCAGGGTGCCGGAGGCTGGCGCCGATTCTTCAATCGTGGATGTCGGGACCATCACCCTCGGCGAGGGAGCGGTCGTCCGCGTGCGCGTGGACCCCGCGCGGCTCGGTCCCGACGCCCTGGGCGATGTCCTGGCGCGGGTCGATCTGCGGCGTCACTGGCTCGCTGCCGACATGCTGAGCGCGCAGGTCTGGAACGGTGCCGCCGAGGTGCCGAACGTGCCGCCGGGCGCCGCGCGGGTCTCGGTCGTCGCCGGGCCGAAGATCCTGTGCGAGCAGGAGGTCGAGGTCCCCGGCGGCGGCGAGATCGACGTCGACTGTGCTCCCGGCGCCCTGCTGGTCACCGGTCAGGTGCTCGTCGGCGGCACCGCCGCCGGCCCTGGAGTGCTCAGTTGGAGCTCGGCGGAGCCCCAGGGCTGGGCCCGCGTCGACACCGAGGTCTCGCCGACCGGCCTGCGACGGCAGCAGTCCTTCGCCGCCGGCCGGCCGCAGGTCGACGTCACGGTCGAGGCGGATGGTACCTTTCAAACCCGGGATCTGGCGCCGGGGCCGTGGCGAGCCTTCTTCCAACCCCGGCAAGGTTCGGCCACCCCCAACCTGGATCTCCAGATTCCGCCGGGGGAGCGTTTCCAGACGGTGCTCCCCTTCGCCGGCCTGACCCTGTCCGGCGTGGTGGTGACGAAAGACGGCGATCCGGCCGCCGGCGCCAAGGTCAGCGAAACGGCCAGCGGCGCCCTCGCCATCGCCCGTCCCGACGGTAGCTTCCTGCTGACCGGCCTGGCACCCGGCAAGCTCGCGATCCAGGCCCGCCAGGACGAGCTGTCGAGCGCCGTGACAGCGGTCGATCTCTCCGCCGAAGGGCCGCCGGATCCCGTCCGGCTGGTGGTCGAGCCGCGAGATCCGCTCCAGGTGAGGATGACGGTGCTCGACCGGTCCGGCGCTCCGGTCGCGGGGGCCATGGTCTTCTTCGAGGAAGAAGGCAAGGG
>JBDSHF010000329.1:0-3206 GCA_039918595.1 Thermoanaerobaculia bacterium | reverse complement strand
CCGCGCAGGGCGAAGTCGATGTCATAGCCGCCGCCACCGATGTTGAAGGATCGCGGGTTGCGCACCGAGCAACGCAGATCCTTGAATTGGGCGAGCCGTCCGCGGACCGCCGTCATCACGTCCTGCTGGCTGTAGTTGTCGCGGAAGGCGGCGCCGGGATCGAGGTGGACCAGGCCGCTGAAGAACCGGGAGATCGAGAACTTGCGCTCCTCGCTGGGCGTGATCCGCACGAACACGCTCCCCTGGTTGACGCCGCCGAGAAAGCCGCCGCCCGCCGTGGCGAGCACGTCGCGGACGCCGTGGACCTGGCGCAGCTCGGCCTCGATCGCCCGCATCGCCTCGTCGATGCCGGCAAGGCTCGTCCCCTCTGGAGCGCGGACGTTGACCTCGAACTCCGACTCGTCGACGTCGCTCGGAATGTACTCCACTTTCACCAGCTTGAAGAGGGGGATCGAGGCGAGCATGATGCCGAGGCAGATCAGGGCCGCCGCGCGCCGGTGCGCCAGGGTGAACCGCAGCAGCCGTTCGTAGCCCCGGTCGATCCGGGCATAGAAGCCCTGCCGCGAGCGGGAACGGCCGCCCTTTTCAGGGTCGTCGTGACCACCGTGACCGGATGACGCATCCTCGGCGCGCAGCATGCGGGCGCTCATCATCGGCGTCAGGGTGAAGGAGACCAGCAGCGAGACCAGCACCGCCGCCGCCGCCGTCAGCCCGAACTGGTAGAGGAACCGCCCGGAGATGCTCGACATGAAGGAGACCGGCACGAAGATCACGACCAGCGACAGCGTCGTCGCCAGCACCGGCAGGCCGATCTCCTGGGTCGCCTTCTTGGCCGCCTCGAACGAGTTCATCTTCTTCTCCTCGATGAAGCGGAAGATGTTCTCGAGGACCACGATGGCGTCGTCGATCACCACGCCCACCATCAGCACCAGGGCGAGCATGGTGACGCTGTTGAGGGTGAAGTCGAGGGCCTTCATCATCCCGAAGGTGGCCACCACCGAGGTCGGGATCGCCACCGCGGCGATCACCGTCGAGCGCCAGCTCCGCATGAAGGCGAACACCACCAGCGAGGCGAAGATGCTGCCCAGGATCAGGTGCAGGTTGATCTCGTGGAGGGCGGCGTAGATGTAGGTCGACTGGTCGCGGATCACCTGCACCTTGAGGTCCGGGGGGAGCTGTGACTCGACGCGCGCGAGCGCTTCCTTGACCCCGTTGATCACCTCGACCGTGTTGGCGCCCGACTGCCGCCGGATGTCGAGGCTGACCGTCGGCACGCCGTCCAGCCGGGCGACCGAGCGCTGCTCCTTGGTGCCGTCCTCGGCCTGGCCGAGGTCGCGCACGCGCACCGGCTGGCCGTTGATCGTGGCCACCACGAGGTTGTTGAACTCCTCCGCGTTCGCGAAGCGCCCCATGGTGCGCAGCGTCTGCTCGCGGGCGCCGGAGGTGACGTTGCCGCCCGGCGCCTCGGCGTTCTGCCGCACCATCGCCTGGCGCACCGCGGTGATCGGAATGCCGAAGGCGGCCAAGCGATCGGGATCGATCCAGATGTTGATCGCCCGATCGAGGTTGCCGACGAGCTGCACCTCGCCGACTCCGGCCGAACGCTCGAGCTGGACCTTGACCACCTTGTCGGCGTACTCGGTCAGCTCGCGCAGCGAGCGGTTGCCGGAGAGCGCGATCGACATCACGGGCGAGCTGTCGTTGTCGAACTTGGAGACCACCGGCGGCTGCACGTCGAGCGGCAGGTTGCGGATGACCCCCGCGACGCGGTCGCGGATGTCCTGGGTGGCGGTCTCGATGTCACGGCTGAGGCTGAAGGTGGCGATGACAAAGGAGGTGGAGCCCGAGGAGACGGAGCGCAGCTCCTCGATCCCCTCGACGGTGTTGACCGCCTCCTCGATCTTCTGCGAGATCTCGGCCTCGGTCTCCTCGGTCGAGGAGCCGGGCAGCGACGTGCGCACCGAGACCGTCGGCAGGTCGACGGAGGGGAAGCGGTCCACCCCCAGCCGGCTGTAGCTCGCGGCGCCCACGACGACCAGGGCGAGGATGATCATGGCCGCGAACACCGGCCGGCGGATACAGATATCGGCGAGCTTCTGCATACGACTCCTTAGGACACCCCTGGCTTAGGACACCACTCGCACGGCCTCGCCGGTGACGATGTTTCCGGGCTTGACCACCACGGTCTCACCGGGCTTGATCCCTTCCACGATCTCGATCTGGTCGCCGGAGTGGCGGCCGGTCCGGACCTTCTTCTCGACCGCCTTCCCCCCCTCGACCCCGACCACCTTCTCGATGCCGGCGAAGCTGACGATCGAGGAGGCGGGGACGAGGATGGCCGGGTCGCCGGACTGGACGACGATCGCCGCGCGGGCGAAGGAGCCCGGCCGCAGGGCGCCGTCGGCGTTGGGGACCTCGGCCTCGACCATCAGCGTGCGGTTGTCCTCGCTGATCGACGGGCTGATGCGGGCGACCTTGCCGGTGCGCTTGGTGGGCACCCCCTCGACCGTGAGCTCGACCGGCTGGCCGACGCGGACGCCGAGCGCCTCGCGCTCCGGCACCGAGAGCTTCAGCCGCAGCGGGTGGACCCGCACCAGGACGGCGACCGGCGCGCCGGCCGCCAGGTAGTCGCCGGGGCTCACCATGCGTTCGCGGATGGCACCATCGAAGGGTGCCGTGAGCACCGAGTCGGCGAGCTGCTGCTGGGCGATGGCGAGCTCGCTCCGGCGTTGCGAGAGCAGGGCCTGGCGGGTGCGGGCGGTCTCGATCGCCTCCTGATGCCGCCCTTCCGCCACGCCGAGAGAGGCGTCGGCGGCGTCGAGGTCCTGCTTGGGGATGAGCTGCTCGTCGAAGAGCCTGACCATGCGGTCGCGGGTGAGCTGGGCTTGCTTGAGGGTCGCCGCGGCCTGCTTGACGCCGGCCGTCTGCCCGGGATCGACGGCGTCGCTGGTGCCGCCGGGGGGGAGGCCGAGCTGGGTCCGCGCCTGCTGGAGGGCGGTTTCGGACTGGCGGACCCGGAGCTGGAAGTCGGTCGGCGCCAGCCGCGCGATCACCTGGCCGCGGCGCACGGGTGAGCCGATATCCACCTGCATCCGCTCGAGCCGGCCGGCGATCTTGAAGCCGAGCTGGGCCTCCTCGTCGGCGGCGAGCGTGCCGGAGACCTCGACCGTCCTCGCCAGCGTCCCCTCCTCGGCCGTGGCGAGGCG
>JBDSHF010000328.1:0-3791 GCA_039918595.1 Thermoanaerobaculia bacterium | reverse complement strand
CGGCGGAAAAATTCAACGAGCTCTCCGGTCGACATTCCCTTCGTTTGTTCATAGATGTCGTCGCGAACCTGCCTGACGAGATCAACCGCATCGATGTTGTTACTCATAGCTTGCCACCTCTTGAGGCGAATGAATCTGCAGATCCCGGCTGATGCTCGACTGCGTCGCCTTGATGCCGATCTCCCGCAGCAGATCCACCAGCTCGGCCTGCGAGCCGATCGACGGGTGCTCCGTGATGAGGCCCCCGATCGCCTCCAGACGCCGCTTCTTCGCCTTCGTTATCGGCATGAGCTTTCCTTTTTGACTACCAGATCTTATCGCATTTTTTGGCTCAAGCAGCCCTTATATATCGGGAACGGGCGCTAGTGTAGTGCGTCTGAAGTCCTCGCACCTCCTTCGTTCACCATCGCCCAATGGATGGCTGCACTGGCTCTCAGGATCGCGCTCTCCGCCCTCTGCTTTCGCGCAGGGGCCCACGGGTTCCGCGGATGCGCCCTCCCGATCCGCGGATGCGCCCTCCGGATCTCTAGGCGCGCCCCCTGGCTCTCTCTGTGGGCGATCTGATTCTGCGGCTGCGCCCATGGGAACTGCGATTTCGCCCAACGGAGCGCCGTGCCG
Organism: Thermoanaerobaculia bacterium; assembly: GCA_039918595.1. Lineage (GTDB taxonomy): Bacteria > Acidobacteriota > Thermoanaerobaculia > Multivoradales > UBA5704 > DATARR01. The sequence goes on along the minus strand of JBDSHF010000328.1, from coordinate 3,173 downwards.
GCCCAAGGATGAGCTGACCCGTCCATCGAGATGGCCGGGACGCAGAGGGAGAGGGCGCAAGCGCATCTCTCCTGGGCGCTGCCGGCTATCGGGACGGAAAGGGCGCAGTGCCAGAGGGCGCAGCCTGCCCTCCCGTTCGCGCGGTCAGCGCTCCCGCGGGCACAGCCGTAGCTCTCTTGGGCACCACCATGGCTTCCGTAAACGAAGCCGCAGGATCAGAGGGCGGCCTCTCGGGACCGATCTCATCCATGGAACGAACGGATCAGAGCGAGAAGATCTCGGAGAGGGGGATCTCGAAGCCAGGGAGCAACGGCGTCGTGAGCACGTCGCCGGCCTCGGCGGAGAGCTCGGCCGCGAGGATGAGCCGCTCTCCCGACTGGCGGTAGGCCTGGACCGACTGCCGTTCGGTATTGAAGATCCAGTACTCCAGGACGTCATGGCGCTCGTAGAGATGGAGCTTGATCTCCTCGTCCAGTCTGCGGGTGCTCTTCGAGAGGATCTCGACGAGGAGGTCCGGAGCTCCCTTGACGTTCTTGTTGTCGGCGGCGATCCCGGCCCGTTCGTTCGAGATGAACAGCAGGTCCGGCTGGACGATGTCGTGCTTCGACAGGAGAACGTCGACGGGAGCGGCGAGGACCCGGCCGAGCCGGTGACGCTTCAGGTAATTCCAGAATCGTCCAGAGAGCTCGAAGGACAGGTCCTGATGAGGGATGAAGGGCGAGGGGGACACGTAGAGCTCTCCGTCGATGATCTCGTGGCGCCGACCATCCTCGGGAAGGAGGATGTAGTCGTCGTAGGTCAGCTTGCGGATGCGGTCGTGGAGAGCCATCGAGATCATGGTAGCACTCGGATGGGCGAAAAGCCGTTCCGTATTTCGGGCAGTTATCTCCTGAACCGTTCCTGGTTGCCGCAACATATCATGCCGCGGATCAGGTCGCCTCAGCCGTCGAACTGCGTCCGGAACCCCTCGCCGCCGTGGCCGGGGCGGTCGAGACGGAAGCGGGGGTCGGGGGTGCCGTCGTCGAGGAGAATGCCGGCGGCGTAGTCGCCGAGGGCGGGAGCGAGCTTGAAGCCGTGGCCGGAGCCGCCGCCGAGGAGCCAGACGTTGCCGGCCTCCGGGTGGCGGCCGAACAGGAAGTGACCGTCCGGGCTGTTCTCGTACTGGCAGACGCGGGTCTCGACGACCGGCTCGCCAGCCAGGCGGGGGAAGCGGCGGGCCAGGACCTCGCGCGCCGCCGCCAGGGCTTGCGGGGTGACGAGCCGCTCTTCGAGCGTGGGATCGAAGGGGGCTCCCCGGGTGTCGTCCGCCACCTTGAAGCCGCGATGCTCGTTGCCCGGGAGGCCGTAGAAGATCCGCTCCTCGCTCAGGTCTATCCAGATCGGGCAGCGGTCCTCGTGGAACCCCGGGTCCCCCGGCGGTATGCCGAAGAAGAACACCTCCTGCCGGGTGACCCGCAGGAGCCGCTCGCCGATCACTTCGGGGAAGAGCCGGCCGAGCCAGGGGCCGCAGGCGAAGAGGTAGAGATCCGCCTGGAGCTCCGAGCCGTCGGCGAGCCGCAGGCGCTCCAGGCTGCCGCCCCGGAGCTCGTCCGGGAAGGCCGCGGCGAGCCGCACTTCCCCCCCCTCGGCCGCCACCGCCTCCGCCACCGCCTGGCAGGCGCGGCGGGCGAGCAGATATCCCGCCTCCGGCTCGTAAAAGACCGTGCGGACTCCGGCGAAATCGATCTGCGGGAAGCGCGTCCGCGCCGCTTCCGGGGAGGTCTCCTCGATCTCCAGCCCCGCGTCTTTCAGGAAGGGGAGCGAATCGCGGACATAGCCGTCGTCCTCGCCGCCCAGCCAGAGCACGCCGGTCCGGCGATAGAGGCGCCGCCCCCAGCGCCGCTCGGCCTCTTGCCACATCCCGAAGGAACGGGCGGTCCAGTCGACGTAGAGGCGGTCCGGGCCGTAGGCGCCGCGGATGATCCGGGTCTCGCCGCCGGAGCTGGAGCGGGAGTTGCCCGGCCCCCAGGCGTCGAGCAGGGTGACGCGCGCGCCGCGCCGCAGGAGGTGAAGAGCCGTCCAGCCGCCAAAGGCGCCGGCGCCAATAACGGCGATGTGGGGAACAGGATGGGGCGCGGTCATGCCGCCACCCCCTGCGTCGACAGCACGCCATGCCGCCCGCGGACCGGCGCGTGATGCATCGCGCAGGCGGCCAGCGCCCCCCGGCGTTGCCGCTCCGCGAGCAGCTCGCCGAGGGGGACGCAGCGCAGTCCCGCGTCCCGCGCCTGGCGCAGGAAGGCGCGGAAATCCCCGGCGTACGGCCCCCCCTCCAGCTCGGAATGGAGGGTGAAGACCGGCCAGGCGGAACGGCCCGCCTCCTCCACCATGGCGGCGAAGTAGGCGGGGGCATTGGCGAAGGTGTCGCCCAGCGCCTCGTCGAGAGTGGGAAGGGTCGCCGGGACCTGCGGAGTCTTCAGCGTTTTGCCGCGCACGACGGGGAGGAACGGCTCGGTGCCCCGGCAATCGGAGGCGTAGGCGAGGCCGTAGGACTCCTCGTGCAGCAGGGCGTCGTCGCTGCTCAGCCAGGCGGGGGCGGCGTAGGTGCTCGGCGGCTGGCCAAAAACCTTTTCATAGGCGCGAAAGCCGCGGTCGAGCTGATCGGCCGTCTTCTCCGGCGGAAAGCGGAGGAGGCGGTCCTGCCACTGCCGGTGATCCCAGGCGTGGACGCCGGTCTCGTGCCCCTCGTTCCTGGCGCGGCGGGCGATCTCCGGAAAGGCGGTGCCGATCGGCCGCGAGGGGAGGAGGGTGCCGGAGAGGACGGTGCGCCAGCCGTAGACGCTGGCCGCGCCGGTGCGGGTCATCTTCGCCAGGAAACCCGGGCGCAGGGCGTTGAGCACCGCGAGGCCGCTGCGGTCCGGCCCCATGGAGAGATAGAAGGTGGCCTTCACCCCTTCCGCCGCCATCACGTCGAGCAGCCGCGGGACGCCGTCGCGCATCCCGTCGTGGGTGTCGACGTCGACCCGCAGGCCGAGCAGCCCGGAGATCATTTCAGGGCTGCTCCACCTGATGGTCTGAACGCGCCCAATCCGCGAGGAAGGCGGCATAGGTCCGCTCCAGCGCCTCGTCGAGCGAGGTGGTGGGATTCCAGCCGAGGAGGCGGTTGGCCTTCACGATCGACGGCTTGCGGGCCACCA
>JBDSHF010000327.1:0-6124 GCA_039918595.1 Thermoanaerobaculia bacterium | reverse complement strand
ACGCTGCTCTTCCGCGGGCTCAGCTACTGGCTGCCGATGGCGCCGGGGTTCCTGCTGTCGCGGCGGGAGCTCAAGGACAAAGCGGAAACACGGACGTAAAGGACCCAACACGGACGAACACTCTCAGTGTTCCTGCCCGTCCGTGTCCGTCCTCTCTGTCCGTATTCGTCCGTGTTTTGCCCCGCCGGCCCTCACTCCCCCAACCCCCTCCCTCCCAGCCTCCCCCCCTTCCGCCGGGAGAGAGGGGGCTTAGATGCCGCTTACTTTTCCGCCAGCAGGAACCGCCGCACGAACTCGAACAGCACCGCCCGCTGGTAATCCGCGTTGGTCTTCTTTCCAAAGCCGTGCCCCTCGTCCTTGGCGACGAGGTACCAGACCGGCACGCCGTTGCTCTTCACGGCGGCGACGATCTGATCCGACTCGGTGAGCGGCACCCGCGGATCGTTCGCTCCCTGGCTGACGAGCAGCGGCCTGGTGATCTTCTTGGCGCGGTTGGCCGGGGCGATCCCCTCCAGGAAGGCGCGCATCCGCGGGTCGCGCTCATCGCCGTACTCGGCGCGGCGGAGATCCTGGCGGTACCCCTGCGTGTTCTGCAGGAAGGTCACGAAATTGCTGATCCCCACCGTGTCCCAGCCACAGCAGAGGCGGTCGCTGTAGAAGGTCATCACGGCGAGCGACATGTAGCCGCCGTAGGAGCCGCCGGCGACCATCACCCGCGCCGGATCGAGGTCCGGCTGGGTGGCGATCCAGTCGAGCAGGGCGCCGATGTCCTTCACCGAGTCCTCGCGCAGCCGGCCGTTGTCCAGCTTGAGGTAGGACTTGCCATAGCCGCTCGAGCCGCGGACGTTGGGATAGATCAACGCCACTCCCATCTCGGCCGGCAGATAATTCATGCTCCCCAGGAACAACGGCTGGGACTGACCCTCCGGCCCGCCGTGGATGCTGATGTAGACCGGGCGCCGCCCCTTGAAGCGGTCCGCCGCCGGCCGGTAGACGAACGCCGGGATCGTCCGCTTGTCGAAAGTGGTGTAGTGGACGAGCTCCGGCAGCGGGAAGCTCTCCGGGTTGAGGCCGCCGGCCTCGCTCGCCGTCCAGCGCTCGAGACGGCGCTGGTCCGGATCGTAGCTGTAGACGTCCGAAGGAGAGCGAGCCCAGCTCACCTCGAACGCCAGCTCGTGCGAGCCGGGGCGGAAGAGAAGGCTGGAGGCGACGCCGGCCGGCAGATCGGGGGCGGGGAGACCGGCGCCCGTCGTGGCATCGATCAGATGGAGCTTGCTGATGCCGTCCTCATTGGTGAAGAAGGCGAGGAGCCGGCCGTCGTCCGAAAGCCTGAGCTCCTCGACGTCCCAGGGGACGGCGCCCGAGAGCACGGCCGGGGCGTTGGTCGCGGCGTCGAGCCGGACCAGCCGCAGGAACTCGCTGCCGCGGTCCGAGAGCGCATAGACCGACTTGCCGTCCTGCGACCACTGCCCCCCTTGGTAGGCGATGGTCGGGTCAGCCTTGCGCGCGTTGCGCGGCGTGATCGCGTGCACCTCGCCGTCCGCGACGTCGACCCAGTGAAGGTAAGCCTCGTTGGCCGAGATGTATTCGGAAAGGAGCAGGCGGTGGTTGTCCGGGCTCCAGTCGAGCGGCGACCAGGAGCCCTGGACCTGGGCGATCCGCCGCTCGCTGCCGGGCGTCGCGGGGTCCGCCAAGTAGACGTCCATGTCGCGGCCGTTGCGGGCGTTGCTCGCGTAGGCGAGGAGCTTGCCGTCATGCGACCAGACGGGCGAGACGTAGCGGTGCGTGCCGTCGGTGAAACGGCGGGCGCGGCCGGTCCGGCGATCGAGCAGGAAAAACTGGAAGTTCTCGGCGCCCCCCTCGTTGAGTGTGTAGAGGATCTGATCGGGATCGCCCGGCCGGTAGAAGGCCTCGGTGATCGGATCGCGATAAAAGGTGAGCTGCGCGCGGGCGCCCATCGGCATCGCGACCTCGTGGAGCTGCGGGCTCTCCGCGAAGCGGGTCCGGATCAGCAGCCGGCGCTCCTTCGGATGCCAGTCGGCAAGGTTGGCGGTGCGGATGTTCTCGTAGGGGAGGAGATCCGCGCCCGCGCTGGCGGGGATGGACGGAACGCCCTGGGCCGAGATGCTCTCCGGCACCGGCAGGACCTCCGGCGCCGGCTCGGCGGACCATGCGGCGGCGGCGAGCAGGAGCGTTGCGGCGAGAAGAGACGCGACCTTGCCGTTCATTGAAGCCTCCAGAGTGGACATTTCTTTCGAAACCGTTAGACTCGATCCGGGGACACTACACCATGGCGAACTTCTACTGCTGCGACCGCTGCCCCTCGTACTGCTGCTCCTACCCGCGGATCCCGATCCAGGACTCGGACGTGCAGCGCCTGGCGCTGTACCTGAACCTGCCCCCCGAGATCGTCGCGCGGAAGTTTACCAAGAAGAGCGAGGAGCCCGGCGAGACCGTGCTCCGGCATCAGCCGGACAAGATCTACGGCACCATCTGCAAGTTCATGAACCGCGAGACGCGCCGCTGCACCGTCTACGAGGCGCGGCCGGAGATCTGCCGCTCCTACCCGGGCAACAGCCGCTGCGGCTACTACGATTTTCTCGCCTTCGAGCGCCGGGCGCAGGAAGACTCCGAGTTCATCCCCTCCACCTTCAACGGGCCGAAGGACTAGCGCGGCCAGCTCGTCCGGAAGCCAGAGTCTGGCTTGTCCCGCTTGTGGGAGCCCCCGCACCCTTGATTGTAGGCGGCGCTGCTGAGTAGTTCCCAAAAAACCTAATGAGGGTTTACCGAGGAGCGTCATGCCCATTCAGCCAGAATCTTCCTCTTCCCCCTCCATTCCTCAAGCTCCGCCAGATCCTTCCTCGCTCAGCCGGCGCGGATTCCTGAGCGGCTTCGGCGGCCTCGCGGCCGTCATGGCCACCGGCGCCGTGGGCCTCGAGCCGCTGGTGAATCCGGCCAGCCAGGCGGCGGCCGCCGAGGTCGGACCGGAGATCGGAACGCCACGCCTCCAGTCCGCCTACGAGCTGCGCATCGCCGCCGCCAACCGCATGCAGTCCGACGGGATTCCAGCTTTTCACAATTGCAACGGCGACGAGGCCGCCTACGCCAACCGGATCGGCAATTATTCGAAGGGCCTCCCCCATGACTCGACGCTCGGCGAGGTTCAGACCTCCGCCTACAACGCGCTGAAGAACGCCCTGTCGTCGGGCGTCCCGAGCGACTTCGAGCTGATCCCCCTCGGCGGTACGCGCAGACTCACCAATCCCCAGTCCGGTCTGGCGTTCGACACCGAAGGCGACGATCCGCACCAGTTCGTTCAGCCGCCCGCTCCCGCCTTCGCCAGCGCCGAGACGGCCGCGGAGATGGTGGAGCTCTACTGGATGGCGCTGCTGCGGGACGTCAACTACACTGATTACGCGACCGACCCCCTGGCCATCGCCGCGGCCCAGGAGCTGAGCACGCTCGTCGACTTCAAGGGGCCCAGGATCGAGGGGACGGTGAAGCCGGCGAGCCTGTTCCGCGACAACCTGCCGGGCGCCCTCAACGGGCCTTATATCTCGCAGCTCATGCTCCGCTCCACCCCGTTCGGCGCCGAGAACATTCCGCGCAGAATGCGGACCCTGCTGCCGAACACCGACAAGGTGACCACCTTCGCCCAGTGGCTCGCCGTGCAGAACGGCAACGTCCCCCAGACACAGGACTTCGACCCCACGCGGCGGTACATCCGCAGAGGCCGCGACATCGCCCAGTGGGTGCACATTGACGTCCTCTTCCAGGCCTACTTCGAGGCGTGCCTGATCCTCGGCACGCCAGTCGAGCCCGAACCGGCGAACGGCGGCATCGGCTGCCCGCCGAACCCCGGCAACCCCTACCTCTCCTCCGTCACCCAGGACGGCTTCGCGACCTGGGGTATCCCGGCCTTCAAGGCGCTCCTCTGCGAGGTCTCCACCCGCGCCCTGAAAGCCGTCTGGTTCCAGAAATGGTTCGTCCACCGGCGCCTGCGCCCCGAGGAGTTCGGCGGGCGCGTTCACCTCCGCAAGACCGGGGCCGCCAGTTATCCGATCCACGCCCAGGTGCTGAATTCATCGGCCCTGAGCCGGATCAACACCAAGTTCGGCACCTACCTGCTGCCGCAGGCCTTCCCCGAGGGCTCGCCGATCCATCCGGCCTACGGCGCCGGGCATGCCACCGTCGCGGGCGCCTGCGTCACGGTGCTCAAGGCGGTGTTCGACGGCAACTTCGTGGTGCCGAGCCCGGTGGTGCCGACCAGCGACGGGACCGCCCTGGTCCCCGTCATCACCAACTCGCCGCTGACCGTCACCGGCGAGCTCAACAAGCTGGCCTCCAACATCGCGACCGGCCGCAACCAGGCCGGCGTCCACTGGCGCAGCGACGCGGCCGAGTCCTTCAATCTAGGCGAGGCGGTGGCCATCAAGGTCCTCCTCGACCAGAAGCCGCTCTTCAACGAGGGAGGCAGCTACACCTTCCAGAAGTTCGACGGCACCACGATCACGATCTGAGAACGGAGCTCCGAAATCCCGTGGCGCCGAAGGGGCGGGAAGCCTGCTCTTTCAGCGCCACGGCCCTGCCGCCGCCCCGGCTCACCGGCCGTCCGGCTACGCCTCCTGGCCCAGCGAGGCCATATCGATCACGAAGCGGTACTTCACATCCCCCTTCAGCATCCGTTCATAGGCCTCGTTGATCTTCTGGATCGGGATGATCTCGATTTCGGAAGCGATCCCGTGCTCGGCGCAGAAGTCGAGCATCTCCTGGGTCTCCGCGATGCCGCCGATCAGCGAGCCGGCCAGGCTGCGCCGGCCCATGATCAGGTTCATGATGCCGGGGGAGGGGTGCGGCTCGCCCGGCGCGCCGACCAGGACCATCGCGCCGTCCCGCTTGAGGAGCGTCAGGAAGGTGTCCAGGTTGTGCGGCGCTGAGACCGTGTCGATGATGAAGTTGAAGCTGTTCGCGTGCTTCGCCACCTCCTCGGCGTTTTTGGAGATCACGACCTCGTCGGCGCCGAGGCGGCGGGCATCGGCCTCCTTGCCGGGCGAGGTGGTGAACAGCACCACGTGGGCGCCCATGGCGTGGGCGAGCTTGACCGCCATGTGGCCCAGCCCGCCGAGGCCCACCACGCCCACCTTGTGCCCCTCGCCGACCTTCCAGTGGCGCAGCGGCGACCAGGTCGTGATGCCGGCGCAGAGCAGGGGAGCGGCGGCCGCCGGGTCCAGCTTGTCCGAGATGTGAAGGACGAACTTCTCGTCGACGACGATACGCTCCGAGTAGCCGCCGCGGGTGGGTTGGCCGGTCTCCTTCTCGACACCGCCATAGGTGCCGGTCATGCCGTTCTCGCAATACTGCTCGAGCCCCTCTGCGCAGCTCCCGCAGTGCTGGCAGGAGTCCACGATGCACCCGATGCCGGCGATGTCCCCCTCCTTGAACGAAGAGACCTCGCCGCCGACCTTGATCACCCGGCCGACGATCTCGTGCCCGGGAACGAGCGGGTAGACGGTCCCCTCCCACTCGCTGCGCGCGGCATGCAGGTCCGAGTGGCAGACGCCGCAGAACAGGATCTCGATCTGCACGTCGCGAGGGCCGGGATCACGGCGGTCGAAGCTGAAGGGGGCGAGGGGGGCGGTGGCGGAGTGGGCGGCGTAGGCGTTGGTTTTGATCATGGGTAGCTTCCTTTCCGGAGGCGGGATCTGTCTGAGAATGCTGCTGCTATGGCGGATGTGGATCTGTGGATGTCCAACGGCTGGGGGGCAGGCCTGAAGCCGCAGGCCGATTCTTCGGGAGAGAGCTTGCCCAACCCCTGGATACCGTATCCCAATCGCCGGGATCGCGTCATCCCTTCTCGGCGGCAAGCTCTGCGAGGAGGTCGCGAAAGTCAGCCCCGCAGGGGCGTCAGGGAATTAGACCGGGCCGTCAGGCCCGGGACGGTGGGAATATCCATCCAAGTCCCGCAGGGACGGCAAGATTTCATGTCGGCGGACAGCCTGTCGCCCCTACCGGGGTTGCGGGATATGTGGACTTCGCGAACCCGGGGCTGACGCCGCCGGGCTAATTCCTGACGCCCCTGCGGGGCTGATTTCGACCCTCTAAGAGCATCTAACAAAACCGGCCC
>JBDSHF010000326.1:0-27008 GCA_039918595.1 Thermoanaerobaculia bacterium | reverse complement strand
ACGAAAAAGGGCGGCCCGGAGGCCGCCCTTGAAAAGTCCCGTTGGAACCGTCCAGCTTACTTCGAGGCGGTCTTGCTGCCCGCGCGGCGGAGCTCGTCGTCGATCACCGGGGTGATCTGGTCGAGCGGAACCGCGCCGTTGATGAACCGGCCGTTGACGAACATCGCGGGGGTGCCGCTGACGCCGGCCTCCGAGCCCGCCTTCTGGTCGGCCTGGATGGCCGCGGCCTTCTCGCCGGAGTCGACGCACTTGTTGAACTTGTCGGCGTTCATCCCCAGCTCGGCGGCCTTGGCCTTGAGCTGATCGACGCCGAGGGCGGCCTGGTTGCCGAACATCGCGTCGTGCATCTGCCAGAACTTGCCCTGGTCCTGCGCGCAGAGCGAGGCCTCGGCCGCCTTCTCGGCGTGCTCGTGGAAGCTCAACGGGAACTGGCGGAAGACGACCCGGACCTTGTCGCCGTACTTCTTCTCGACTTCCGCGATCGTCGGCAGCAGGCGGGAGCAGAACGGACACTGGAAATCGGAGAACTCGACGATGGTCACCGGGGCGCTCGCGGAGCCCTTGGCGGGGCCGGTGGCGGCGACGTCGACCCGGACCGGCTCGAGCTTGTAGTCGACCTTGTACTTGGCTTCCAGCGTCTTGAAGTACTCGGTGCGGGCCTTCTGCTGCCCCTGCTGCTCGAGGTAGGTCTTGATCTGGCCGGCGACCTGGTCCTTCGGCTTCGGGATCTGAGCCTTGTTCTGCTCGTAGAAGGCGTCGACCTCGGCGTCGGTCACGGCCGTGGGCTTGATCTCGGCGAGGAGCTGATCCTTGGTGATCTTGCGGGCGGCGGCCTCGGACTCCAGCATGCGGTCCTGGACGGCCTGGGTCAGGCTGTTCTCGATGAGCTGGTGGAGGTTCTGCTGGTACTCCCGGTCGAGCGACTTGAACTGGTCGGCGTTCGCCTTGCGCACGTCGGCCTCGGTGACCGGCTGGCCGTTGACGACGGCGAGCACCTGATTCGAGCCGGTGGACGCACTGTCCATCTTCTTGCCCTTGTCCTGCGCCGAGCAGGCCGGCAGGAAGACGCCCAGGGTGGCGATCAGCGCGAGCGCACCCGGGATCAACTGTTTACGAAATGCATTCATGGGTCGAGCTCCTTTTTTCGTGGACGGTGTCTCAAAGGCTGCCAACAGATCGAGACCGGGACAGATTCCGATGGACATCAAAAACGGATGGATATTTTAGCACAGGGCTCTTCCTGGACCTTTTCCACCCATTGGAACAGGTGCTCAAACCGCCAGATGGCGAGCCACCAGCCCCTCGAGGATGCGCTCGGCGGTGATCCCGCGCAGGCGCAGGGCGGGCGCCTCGAGGAGCGCTTCGGCCAGGGCCAGCCGGGCTCGCCGGCCGGTCGCCTCGGCCGCCTCCCCCCCCTCCTCCTCGAGGGCGAGCGAGCGCAGCACCGCCGCCGCCGACAGCGCCCAGGGGCGTCCCGAGCGCGGGTCCTCCCACCCCCCGACGCCGGCGAGGGCCGCCGCCGCCGAGAGCAGGTAGATCGGCGAGCCGCTGGCGCTCCAGGCCCTGACCGCGGCGGAGAAGGCCCGCGCCAGCGGCTCGATCACCGCCGGATCCACCGGCTCGGCGGGACCGAGGAAGAGGGCGAGCGAGCGGCTGCGCAGGGTGCGCAGGAGGTCGAGCCGCGAGGGGGCGAGCAGGAAGAAATTACGCGGCGCCGAGACGTACGGCTCCTCGAGGGTCTTGAGCAGGGCGTTGGCGGCCTCGCCGGTCAGGCTCTCCGCGCTGGCGACGACGAACACCTGCCCGCGCGCCTCATAGGGGGAGACCTGGGCGATCTTGAGCATCTCGCGGGTGGCGTCCACCGAGGTCGAGGCCTTGAGGTCGCGCTCCAGCACCTGGAAGTCGGGATGGAAGGCGGTCCCCTCGCCGCCGGGCCAGACGATGCGGCGGCAGTGGCGGCAGACGCCGCACGGCCGCGCCTCGGGGGGCACCTCGCAGAGCAGCGCGCGAGCGAGCTCCAGCACCGCGCTCCGCCGGGTCTCGACGCCGCCGCCGTCGAGGATCACCGACGGGTAGAGCTTACCCTGGCGGGCGGAAGCGAGGGCCGCGAGGAACGTCAAGCGTCCGTCTCCCCAAGCTCCCCGGGCTCCCCGAGCAGCTGCTTCAGAATGCGGCGCATCCGCCGCTCGGTCACTCCGACCGGCCCCGCGGAGTCGAGGATCTGGAAGCGCGCGTCCCCCGTGGCCATCTCCAGGAACCCCCGGCGCACCCGGCCGTAGAAGGCGAGGTCCTCGGAATCGATCCGGTCGGCCTCGCCGCGCCCCTGGCGGGAGGGGGAGTGGCCGCGGGCGCGGGCGGCCTCGGCCGGCAGGTCGAAGAGCAGGGTATGGTCGGGCCGCCGACCGCCGGTGGCCAGCAGGTCCACCTGGTCGATCGCCGCCAGCGGCACGCCGCGTCCATACCCCTGATAAGCTCGCGTCGAGTCGGTGAAGCGGTCGCAGAGGACGTGCTCGCCGGCGCGCAGCGCCGGCTCGATCACCTCGAGCAGATGCTGGCGCCGGCTGGCGAAGACGAGCAGCAGCTCGACGAGGCCGTCGACCGCGCCCCACCGGGAGTCGAGGAAGATGGCGCGCAGGGCATCGCCGAGCGGCGTCCCCCCTGGCTCGTGGGTGACCCGGTGCGGGACTCCCCGCCGGGTCAGCCACTCGGAGGCGCGCCGCAGGTGGGTCGACTTGCCGCTGCCGTCGAGCCCCTCGAAGGTGATGAATTGGGGCGACATGGGGCGCCAACGTTACCATTCGTGCGGCCCGGGGAAAACCGGGCTACGATAGAGGGAGCTGGTTACGCTCGGAGGAAAGGACGGCGGGAAATTTGCATAGGTACCCGGCGGCTTTTGACCTGTGGTGAACTTTAACCTTCGGATTGTGGAGGAGCTTTTCAATGGCCGAGAAAAAGTCGAGTGGCGCATCCAAGGCTGGCGCAGCCAAGAAGGCGAGTGGCGGCTCCAAGGGTGGGGCGGCAAACAGTGCCTTCATGGCTCCGCTGCAGCCAGATGAGGCGCTGGCGGCGGTGGTCGGCAAGGATCCGCTGCCGCGCACCGAAGTCACCAAGAAAATCTGGGAGTACATCCGCCAGAACAACCTGCAGGACCCCAACGACAAGCGGACGATCAGGGCGGACGCGAAGCTGAAGGCGATCTTCGACGGCAAGGACTCGGTCACGATGTTCGAGCTGACCAAGCTGGTCAACGCCCACCTGAAGAAGGGCTGAACGGAGAACGGCGGGTAGGGGCGCAGCCTGGCTGCGCTCCTACGGCTTTCCGCTTAGCCTCCGGCTCTTGGATCTTCATGGAACAGGCCGTCGTCGGCACTCCCCTGCACTGGAGCCTCTTTTTCGTCCTGCTGGTGGGGATGCTGGCGCTGGACCTCGGGGTCTTCAACCGCCGGGAGCACCGGATCGGGCTGCGCGAGGCGCTGTTCTGGAGCGTCGTCTGGACGGTCGTCGGCCTGCTCTTTAACCTCTGGATCGCCCACCGTTTCGGCCGGCAGGTCGGGCTCGAGTTCCTGGCCGGCTACGTCATCGAGCGGTCGCTCAGCTTCGACAACATCTTCGTCTTCGTCGTCCTCTTCAACTACTTCGCCGTGCCGGCGGAGCATCAGCACCGGGTGCTGTTCTGGGGCATCCTGGGGGCGCTGGTCTCCCGCGGCCTGTTCATCGCCATGGGCACGGCGCTGCTCGCCCGCTTCGAGTGGCTGATCCTGGTCTTCGGGGCCTTCCTGGTCTACACCGGGTTCAAGATCTTCCGCCAGGAGGAGACCGAAGTCCATCCGGAGAGGAACCCGGTGGTCAACCTGTTCCGGCGCTTCGTCCCGATCACCGGCCAGTACCACGGCAAGCACTTCTTCGTGCGCGAGGACGGCCGGCTCAAGGCGACCCCGCTGATGCTGGTGCTGGTGGTCGTCGAGGCCACCGACGTCATCTTCGCCGTCGACTCGATCCCGGCGGTCTTCGGCGTCACCCGCAACCCCTTCATCGTCTTCACCTCGAACATTTTCGCCATCCTCGGCCTGCGCGCGCTCTACTTCCTGCTCGCCGGGCTGATGCACAAATTCCAGTACCTCAACTACGGGCTCGGCCTGGTCCTGGTGTTCGTGGGCGCCAAGATGGTCACCCATGACTGGATCGAGATCCCGGTCGGGGTCTCCCTCGGCATCGTGCTGGGCATCCTGGCGGTGGCCATCGGCGCCTCGCTGCTGCGCCCGCCGCCTCCCGGGGACGAGGAGATCCTCCACGATCCGGGAGAGAACACGGAGGCAGACTTCGAGGACTGCCCCGCGGCGCGGGAGATGGAGATCGAGGAAGAACGCAGGAGGTAGTGTAGGATTCCGGCGGAAAATTCAGATCCGATCGGAGGTCCTGTCCATGGTGAAGATCTTCATCCCACGGGAGCGCCGCCTGGGGGAAACCCGCGTCGCCGCCACTCCGGAAACCGTGAGGCGGATGATCAAGCTCGGCCTCGAGGTCGCCGTCGAGCAGGGCGCCGGAGCGGCTTCTCTCTTCCACGACGCCGAGTTCGAGGCCGCCGGCGCGCACTTGGTCGCCGATCCCAGCGAGGCGTGGGAGAGCGCCGACGTGGTGCTCAAGGTGACGCCGCCGGGCGTTTTCACGGGGTTGCCCGGCCATGAGGCCGAGGGGTTGAAGCCCGGCGCCGTGCTGATCAGCTTCCTCGCCCCGCACCGCAACCTCGACATGGTGCGCACCCTGGCCGCGGGGAACGTCAGCTCCTTCGCCCTGGAGATGATCCCTCGGGTCACCCGCGCGCAGTCGATGGACGCCCTCTCCTCGCAGGCGTCGATCGCCGGCTACAAGGCCGTGCTCCTCGCCGCCTGGCGGCTGCCCAAGTACTTCCCCCTGCTGATGACCGCGGCCGGCACCATCAAGCCGTCACGGGTGGTGGTGATGGGCGCGGGGGTGGCCGGCCTGCAGGCGATCGCCACCGCCAAGCGGCTGGGCGCGGTGGTCGAGGTGTCGGACATCCGCCCCGCCGTCAAGGAGCAGGTCGAGTCCCTGGGGGGCAGGTTCATCGAGCTGCCGCAGGCCGAGAGCGGCGAGGGGCAGGGGGGCTACGCCCGCGAGATGGGCGAGGACTTCCTGCGCCGCCAGCGCGAGATCGTCCAGCGCCATCTCTCGCAGGCCGACGCCGTGATCACCACCGCCCTGGTGCCCGGCCGGCCCGCGCCGCGCCTGGTCACCGCCGAGATGGTGCACGCGATGCGCGCCGGCTCGATCATCGTCGACCTCGCCGTCGAGCAGGGGGGCAACTGCGAGCTGTCGCAGCCGGACCGCGAGGTGGTCGAGAACGGCGTCCTGATCCTCGGCCCCTCGAACCTGGCGGCCGCCATGCCCCACGACGCCAGCCTCCTGTTCGCCCGCAACGTCTACGCCCTCCTGCAGCTCCTCCTCGACAAGGAGGGGAAGCTGGCGATCAACCTCGAGGACGAGGTCATCGCCGGGTCCCTCCTGACCCACGCCGGCCAAGTCGTCCAGAAGCCGATCGCCGAGCTGCTCGCGACCCCGGAAGTGCCGGCCTAGCGCCAGCGCCCGGCCGGGGCTCCGCCCCGGCCGTCCCGGTTCGCCCAGCTCCCCGCACTGGTGGAACAAGAGGCCCAACTTCTTGCAGGTTCTGTATTTGCCCGCGCCAGCCGTGGGCTGGACGACCATGAATGACTGAAGACGATCGCGGCGGCGCGCTCGAGATCGCCGAGCCGGCTACTTGCCTCCTCTTTCCAGGGGACGGCGAAGGCGCGGACTCGCTTCTCACGGCCTTGAGCCGGCTGCGGTCGGCGCTCGACCGCGAACGCGCCGAGGCCCCCGCCTTGGCAACCGAGCTGGTCGCGCTCCCCCCCGACCGGCGGGAGGAGCGGCTGCGCCGCGACGGGCGCTTCCAGACCTGGGGGCTCTGCGAGCTGCTGTTGACCCAAAGCCTGGACCCCGCCGTGGATCCCGCCGCCGCGGACACCCTCGCCAGGCTGGCGCTCGCCGGCGCCGACCGGCTCGATCCCTCGCGGCACGCTCCGCCGGTGGTCGAGGACCTGAAAGCCCGCGCCTGGGCCGCGGCCGGCGAGGCCCGGCGCCGGCAGGGGGACCTCGCCGGCGCCGAGGAGGCGGTGCGCGCCGCCGCCGCCCGCCTCGCCCACGGCACCGGCGACCTGCTGGTCGAGGCGCGCCTGCTGGAGTTCGAGGCGGCGGTGCGCCGGGATCAGCGGCGCGGCGGCGAGGCGGCCGCCCTGCTGAAGCTGGCGGCCGCGCGCTACCGCGAGAGCGGCGAGACGCAGCTCCTGGAGCGGGTGCTCGCCGCCAGGGCCGAGGTCCTGCGGCATGCGGTAAAGTAATCTCCTCATGAAAGCGCCTCTGCTGCTCCTGCTCACCCTGCTCCTTCCCCTCCCCGTCCAGCCCGCTTCCGTGCCGGCGCCGGCCGGCACCGGCGGCGCGGTGGCCGCGGCCGACCCGCTGGCCGTCGAGGCGGGGCTCGAGATCCTGCGCGCCGGCGGCAACGCCGTGGACGCCGCGGTCGCCACCGCCCTGGCGCTGGCGGTGGTCTACCCGGAGGCGGGCAACCTGGGGGGCGGCGGCTTCGCGGTGGTGCGGATGGGGGGGGACCTCGCGACCCTCGACTTCCGCGAGATCGGACCGGCCCGGGCCCGCAAGGACATGTATCTGGACGCTCAGGGCAAGCCGGTCGAGAACGCCTCGATCGTGGGGCCGCTCTCCGCCGGCGTCCCCGGCTCGCCGGCCGGCTATCACGAGCTTCACCGGCGCTTCGGCCGTCTCCCCTGGACACGGGTGGTGGCCCCCGCCCGGCGGCTGGCGAGCGAAGGGTTCCACGTCAGCCGCTATCTCCACGAGCTGCTCGGCAAGGAGGAGACCCGCAAGCTCTTCCAGCGCTTCCCGGAGAGCGCGCGGGTCTGGCTCCCTGGTGGCGAGCCGCCGGCGGTCGGCAGCGTGCTGCGGCTCCCCGATCTGGCGGCGACCCTCGGCCGCTACGCCGAGCAGGGGCCGCGGGGGATCACCACCGGCCCGGTCGCCGCCGCGGTCGAGAAGACGTCGAACGCCTACGGCGGCGTGCTCACCGCCGCCGACCTCGCGGCGTATCGCCCGGAGTGGCGGCAGCCGCTCACCCTCGAAGCCTTTGGCTGGAAGCTCGCCGCGATGCCGCTCCCCTCCTCGGGCGGCGTGATCCTCGGCCAGACCCTCGGCATCCTCGAGCGGCTCGGTTGGGCCGGGCTGCCCCGTTTCGGCGCCGACCGCGACCACCTGCTGATCGAGGCTCTCCGGCACTCCTTCGCCGACCGCTTCGTGCTCGGCGATCCGGCGACCACCCAGGCGACCGAGGCGCAGCTCCTGGCGCCCGACTGGATCGCGCGGCGGGCGGCGCGGATCGACCCCCGGCACGCCACCCCGTCGGCGCAGGTGAAGCCCTGGCTCGGCGCCGAGGCCCCGGTGGGAACCGCGGGAGTGGCCGGCGGCACCGAGACGACGCACCTCTCGGTGGTCGACCGCGACGGCAACCTGGTGGCCCTCACCACCACGCTCAACAACCTCTTCGGCTGCGGGCTGTGGGTGCCGGGCGCCGGTTTCTTCCTCAACGACGAGATGGACGACTTCGCCACCGCCCCGGGCCGGCCCAACCTCTTCGGGCTGATCCAGGGGGAGGCCAATGCCGTGGCGCCCGGCAAGCGGATGCTCTCCTCGATGACGCCGGTGATCCTCTGGAAGGGGAAGGAGGCCTACGCCCTGGGCGGCCGCGGCGGCTCGCGCATCCCCACCAACGTGATCGAGGTGCTGCTCAACCTGCTGGTGGATGGCGATCCTCTCCAGACCGCGATCGACCGCCCGCGGATCCACCACCAGTGGCTCCCCGACCGGCTGGAGGCCGAGCCCGATGCCCTCTCCCCCGAGACCCGGGCCGACCTCGAGCGCCGCGGCCACACCATCCTGATCGAGTCGTACACCGCCAAGCTCCACGCCGTCCACCTGCTCCCGGACGGCCGGATGGAAGCGGCCTCCGACCCTCGGGGCTCAGGGAAGGGCGGAGTGGTTACACCAGATGATTAAATATCCCACGGCAGAGCCAAAGAGGGTGGAGGCGCGGGCGCCACAGTGGCTGCCGTAGGAGTTGGGGCGGCACGGACCCACGGACAAACAAGGGACGGACACGGACAAACAAGGACGCCAGGAAAAAACCGCCTCGCCTGTATCTTCTTTTTGTCCCTGTTCGTCCGTGTTTGTCCTTGTTCGTCTCTGTCGTTCCCTTGCTTTCAACCGGTGGCGCGCAGCTCGCCCTCGGTCTGATCGAGAATCGTGCGCAGAGTCTCGCCCAGCGTCCTCGGGGAGAACGGCTTCTGCAGGCAGAGCGGGGAGCTCTCCCCGCCATCCGAGAGCAGCTCGTCGTTGTAGCCGGACATGAAGACGATCCGCGTCCGCGGGCGTTCGGCGCTCAGCCGCTGGGCGAGCTCCGTCCCCTTCATCTCGGGCATGGTGACGTCGGTCAACAGCAGGTGGATGGCGCCGCGGTGGAGCCGCGAGATGACCAGCGCCTCCTCGCCCGACCCCGCCTGGAGCACCCGGTAGCCGCGGCTGACCAGGATCTGGTGCAGCACCGCCCGTACCTCGTCCTCGTCCTCGACCAGCAGGATCGTCTCCGAGCCCCGGTCGGAGATGCCGGGCGCCGCGGCGCCGCGGACGACCTCGGTTTCATGGGTGACCGGCAGGTAGATCGAGAAGCACGCCCCTTGCCCGGGCGCGCTGTTGACGAAGATCTGGCCGCCGCTCTGGCGGACGATGCCGTAGGCGGTCGAGAGGCCCAGCCCCGTGCCTTCCCCCTTGGTGCTGAAGAACGGCTCGAAGACGCGCGCCTGGGTGACGGCGTCCATGCCCTGTCCGGTGTCCGTCACCGTCAGCAGGACGTAGGTCCCCGGCGGCACGTCGTCATGGGGAGCGGGCCTCCCGGGGACGACCTCCACCGGGATGGTGCGCAGGCTGAGGCGGCCACCGGAGGGCATGGCGTGACGGGCGTTGACGGCGAGGTTGACGATGACCTGTTCGATCTGCCCGGAATCGATCTTGACCTTGCCGAGCTCCGGGTGGAGAGCGGAGGACATGTGGATGTCCTCGCCGAGCAGCCGCTGGAGCATCTTCTCGAGCCCCGAGACGACGCTGTTCAGGTTCATCACCCGGGTCTCCATGGGCTGCCGGCGGGCGAAGGCGAGGAGCTGCTTGGTGAGCGCCGCCGCCCGCTGCCCGGCCTCCTTGAGCCCGGTCAGGTTGCGGGCGAGGAAGGGGTCGTCCTGGTAGCGCTCGAGCAGCAGGTCGCTGTAGCCGAAGATGGCGAGCAGGCAGTTGTTGAAGTCGTGGGCGACTCCGGCCGAGAGGCGGCCGATGGCCTCCATCTTCTGCGAGTGCAGGAGCTGGCGCTGGAGCAGCTTGTTCTCGGCCTCGTCGCTCTTGCGCTGGGCGATGTCGCGGATGGCGACCACCGAGACCTCCTCGCCCTGGAAGACGTAGCGCTTGCCCGCGATCTCGATGTCCACCGTCGAGCCGTCCTGCTTGTAGCCGATGCTCTCCCGCGGCACCCCCGCGAGGTCTACCTCGCCGGCGGCGAGGTCGGCGAAACGGCGGCCGAGGATCTCGTCCGGCGTCGCGCCGAAGATGGCCAGCAGGGCGTGGTTGACCTCCAGAATCACGCCGTTGCGGACGATGGCGATCCCCTCGAGCGTGGCCTCGAACAGGGTGCGGAAGCGCTCCTCGCTGCGCCGGATCTCCTCCTCGGCCGCCTTGCGCTGGGCGATCTCCTGCTGCGCCTTCTCATAGAGGCGGACGTTCTCCGCCATCGGGGCGATCTGGTTGGCGACCGTCGACAGCAGGTGGATGTCGCTGGCCGGATAGTAGTCGTCCGGATCGCGCCGGCCGATCAGCCAGATCCCCAGGGTCTGCCCCTGGAGCAGGAGGGGGATCACCAGCCGCACCCAGGAGAGCGCAGGGTCGCCGGGTCCCGACGGCAGATACCTGCCGCTCTGGACGAGCGCCGCCCGCAGATCCTCCTCCACCAGATCCGGCGCGCCGGCGGGGACGGCCTGCTCGTAGAGAGTCTCCTGACGCCCTTCCCCGAACAGGTAGAGCGCCGACTGGCGGATCAGCAGGGTCGGCAGGATCTCCTCCGCGACCACCCGCCCCAGAACCTGGCGGTCGAAGGCCGTGGGGATGCGCGCCGAGACGATGCCGATGACCTCGTCCGCCGAATGCTTGATGCCCAATACGTAGCGGTCGACCAGCGCCTGGAAGCGGTCGCGCAGCATCGGCACGACCGCCATGTAGAGCAGGGAAACCAGGAGAAGGATGGCCAGGACCCGGTTGTCGGCCTGCAACTGGCTGCTGAAGGCGAAGAAGGTCAGCGTGTAGGACGCGAACAGCAGCGCCGAGAAGGTGTAGAGGCCCAGCAGGCGGTTGGCCCGGAACTCCAGGGCGCCCAGGTGATGCTTGTAGATCGCGTAGATGTAGCCCATCGGCAGGATCGGCATCGAGACCAGCGCGATGCCGACCATGTAGGGGGCGAACTGGTCCAGGCCGCGCCCCGCCAGGGACATGTGCTTGAACCAGACGAGCAGCAGGCCATGGAAGGCCACGAAGGGGACCAGCCCGAGCGTGACGCCGAACAGCATGATGCGGACGGCGACCCGCGTGGCGGGCTCGGCGGGCAGGACCAGCCGAACGCAGAGCAGGGCCAGGGAGAGCAGGATCGCCGTCAGCGTGTACCAGACGAACGAATAGGCGAAGCGCTCCAGCAGGAACAGCGCGTCGAGGATCGCCAGGACCGAGGAGAGGGCGTACAGGGAAACCTGCAGGGCCCGCCGCGTCCGCCGTTCGAAGATCTCGCTGGGCAGGATGGTGTGAAGATGGACGGCGAGCGGCAGGAAGAACCAGATGACGGCGTGGAAGACGAGGGCGGCCCCCCCCGCCCGCTGGCCGATCCCCGAGGCGATCCAGACCGCGATCGAGTAGCTGAACAGCACCAGGACCAACCAGCGCTCGTCGCGCGGCCGCAGGAAGATGATGACCACGGTCCCCATCAGCCAGAAGATGAGCGGCGCGATGGTGGAGAGGAGCACCTGGGGCCTGTCCACGTGCGGGGAACGGACCCTCACGTCGCGCACCAGCGACTGGCCGTCCCGGATCAGGTGAATGCGCGCGAGGCCGTCGGCGCCGAACAGGCGCGCGACCGAGAGCCGGCGGTCGTGCGAGAACTCTTCGAAACTGGTCTTTTCGATCGCGAGGATCTGGTCTCCGACCTCAAGACAGGCGTCCGGAGAGTGCAGGCACGGAGGTGAGCTGACCACCTTCCAGTCCGAGGGGCTGAGGGTGAACCCGAGCTCCGGAGCTTGGGCGGCGTAGGGGTAGTACAGGCAGGGGAAAAGGACAAACAGCGAAGCGAGGACCAGAAAGAGGTCCACGGTCTTCCAGGAGGAAGCGTGCCGGGTGTCCATATCGTCACTGCAAAACTGAAGAAGCGAGCGCCTTTATAGCAGGCTTTACCCGGCCCGGTCCACACCCGGGCGGGGCGGCAACGCCCGCGGGCCCTCTCGACGGCAGACAGGAGAGCCCCGCGGGCGCTGGCGCGGACTAGGCTCGTGCAACTCCAAGGCTCGGCGGACTCGAAGGGTCGGTAGGAGCCCATTCGGCCCAGACTTCCGACTTCGCATCGCCCGTCAGCGCGAGCGGGTCGAGCCGGCCGAGCCGGCGCAGGATCTCGAACAGGAAACTGCCATCATCCTTGGATGAAAAACGGGACACGAACTCTTGCATTAACATAATTTATCCCTCCTCTATCTATAAAGGTGCTGGTGGAGCTGATGAACGGGACGGGAGAGGAGAGGAGGGGGGCCCGCGCGCCGGGAGGAAAAGACCGCGGGACTGTCGGGAAGGGGAAAACGAGCTCGCAGGGAGATTCTCGACCGGCACGGTCCGCCGCTTGGATTCCACCATCATCATGCTCAGCGTAACCCGCCAGGACGTGAGCATCTCGAGAACCTCGGTCCTCCAGCCAGGGAGCTGGACAGTTTTCAATTAAGGTACGACTATGAGGCAAAACTCCTCATCCTTCAACCATATTCTTCAACGGATCGTCAATGCCACGGGATCCTGGACGCCCACTTTCTCGAGCAGCCGGTGCAGCGGCCGCGTATGCACCTCGAGGAGATGGTCGATCGGCCCGGAATCGCGGAGCGGAATCCGCGCGACACGTGCCTGCGCCTCGCGCGAGAACTCGATCAGCTTGAGCGTGCAGTAGCTGATCGCGCCGCTTCGGAACAGGATCTTCTGTGCCGCCGCGAGCGCCTCCGGATCGTCGGTCCGCGCCGACAGATCGAGGAACTCCTCCCTCTCGGCGTGCGCGGCGGTCATCGCGAAGAGCAGCGGCAGGCAGTTCGAACGGCGCTTCCAGTCGGCGCGCGCCGGCGTCTCCAGGGCGTCCGTCACATCGTCGCTGACCTGGATGAAGCGGCCGAGGACATGGCCGACCCCCGCGAGCTCGTCGGCGACCTCCGCCGGCGCCCCGCCGAGCAGGGCGCCCATGCGCAGCGCCTCGCCGAACAGCGGCGGCGTCTTCGTCCCCACCACCCGCCAGTACTCCTCCTCGCTGGCGAGCTCCCGAGAGTCCAGCTCCTGGCCCATGCAGGTGGCGATCGACATCTGCGCGAAGCTCGACTGCAGCGCGGCGCGGATCGCGGCCGGCGCCGTGGCCTCCTCGAGCAGGCGATGCCCGGCGGCCTGGAAAGCCAGCGCCAGGTTGGCGGTCCGCCCCGTTCCGAGATAGCGGAAATCCCCCAGCGGCTCATCGTCGAGCATGTCGTCGACCAGATGGATGCTGATCAGCGAGCAGAGCAGGGCCGCCGCGGCAGGAACAGCATCCTCCTCGCGCCCCCCCACCGCCCGGCACGCGGAGAACGGATGCTCCCAGACGGAGATCGACTCCCGATGGACCACACGCTCGATCATCGTGAGCATCTGCGGCCACGCGGAGACGGTTGGCAGGTTGCGGACCCGGTCTTTCAATTCCTCGAATCGCATCGCGAGACTCTCCGCTCCGGAAAAGCTTTTCAGATCGGGGCCCCGGCGGGCGCTCGTGCCCGCCGGGGCTCCTGGAACTGCAAGAGATTAGCATTCAGAATTTTTGCAAATTCCGCGCCAATCTACGGAATGAGTGATCGAACGGCCAGCGATCAGGCAGCCGCGAAGCCGGCCGCGCCCTGCTCCATGGCCGGCCAGGCCGCCCACTCGCCCAGCGTGGTATCGCCTTCGGCGCTGAGGACATGCTTCGGGTCCTCGACCTGGCTCAGGGTGCGGAGCGCCTGGAACAGGCCGCTCTCTTCGGTGACGGACATAAGCTTCGAATAGAAATCATGGATCTGCATTGACGTAGCTCTCCCCATGGAGGACCTGTGGCCCTCCGTTAAAGTTGTTGATGCTAGAAAATGACTACAGAACCGACGGTCCGTCAGGACCGTCAGGTGAAACAACCTGGCATGTCAAAGTCCCCCCATGGAAAGTCAAAAAAAAAGAAACGACGGAAACGCAGGAGCGTGCACGTCCGGCTTCTCTAGTGCTCGATATCCTGAATAGCGGGACAGCCCTGCTGAATCGGTTGAAAACGGACGGCTCAAAGAGCCGACGGCGTGACGCCGAGCGGCTCGAGCACGCCCGAGCCATCAGCGGTGGAGCCGCCCTTCAACAGCAGGGCGAGCTCGCGGCCCGGCAGCGGCCGCTGAAAGAAATACCCCTGCGCGTAGTCGATGCCGAGCAACCGGAGCACCTCGGCATCCTCCGCCGTCTCGACCGCTTCCATCACCGTCGCGGTGCCGGCTCGCGCCGCCATCTCGGCCGTGCTCTGGACGATGATCTGCTTGAAGGGGTCGTGCGCGAGCCCGCGGCAGAACGTGCCGGAGATCTTCAGAAATTCGGGGTGCAGATCCTGGAACAGATTGAGGTTCGAGGAGCCTTCGCCGAAGTCGTCCAGCGCGATGCGGAAGCCGCGCTCGCGCAGCCGCTGCAGGGTCGCCGCGAAAGCGCTGGGATTGACGATCGTCTGCTGCTCGGTGAGCTCGAGGACGATCTCCTTCTCCGCCATCCCCGCCGCGCGCACGGCGTCGCAGAGCCGCACGGCGAATTCCGGGTTGGTGAGCGACCGCGGCTGCACGTTGAGGAAGACGACCACGCTGTTGCCGAGGTGGACCACCTCGGTGAGCGCGGCGCGGATGCAGATCATGTCGGCTTCGAAGAGGAGCTCTTTCTGCGCCGCGTAGGCCAGGAAGACCGCGGGGCTGCCGAGGACCGAGCCGCTGGGCCCCCGCGCCAGGCTCTCGACGCCGAACACCTCGAACCGCGGGGAGCCGTCCTGCAGCTTGACCACCGGCTGCAGCACGGCGCGGATCGGGTTGGCCGCCATGAAGTCTTCGAGCAGCTCGACCTGCTGAACCTCCCCTTCCCCCTCCAGCACGGTACCGGGGGCGAGTTGCGCGGCGCGGCGGTCGAGCAGGTAGCCGCGCAGCCGCGTCAGCCCCTCCGATTTCTCCAGCACCGCAGTGACGCCGAGGACGGAGCACAGGCCGCGCACCGCCTGATCGACGTAGCCGCTCAGCACATAGACCGCTGTATCGGGGAAGTTGGCGGTGACGAAACGGACCAGCCGCATGCCGTCGAGCCCGCCGAGCTGCGAGACCGAGAGATCGGTGATCACCACGTCGAAGCGGAAGCAGCGGAGCAGGGCTTCCGCGGCCTCGATTTCCATGCAAGTGGTCAGCTCGATACCCGGCAGCCGCAGGCAGGCCGCCAGAGTATCGACCACGATCGACTCATCGTCGAGAATCAGCACCCGAAGCACGGCGTCAGTATCCCATCCGGCGGCGGGGCTCCAAGCCTCGCGCCTCCGTAAAAAAACCGCATCCAACAACGCATTGAGCTGCTGGAGGGTACCGTGCGCATCCCGGGAAGTCAATCATGGGAAGCTCGATCGCGCTCGAACAACTGGCCTTCGCCCTCTTCCTCGGTCAGCGCGTAGAACCGCCGCAGGCGGGCGCCGAGCGAGCTCCCCCGCGGCATCCGCCAGAGATAGAGGGCGTCGATCACCTCGCGGTTCGGCTTGACGTGGAAGGAGCCGGGATCCCACAGGATGCCCGGGATGTCGGGAAACACCACCGAACGACGGAACCGCACCGGGAAGAAGGCCACCTTGGCCTCGTAGTTGTCCCAGTCGATCAGCCCCTTCTCCAGCGCCGGGTAGGCGATCGCATGGGAGAAGACGTCGGTCGGCCCGGTGTGCGCGAAGGTGAGCGCCAGGATGCGGGTGTTCGGGGTGACCGGCGCGAGCCCGGCGAGATAATCGTCCACCGCCGCGCCGAGCTCGCGATAGCCGTGGACCAGGTAGCCGAGGTTCACCAGCGCCGCCAGGGCCAGCGCGGCGGCGCCGATCGTCTCCGCCCGCCTTCCCAGCCGCGGGGAGAGCCATGGGATCAGCACCAGGAAGGGGTAGAGGCTGAGACGGTTCTTGAGCAGCCAGCCGCCGGCCATCCCGTCGGGGCTCACGAAGTAGAAAACGGCGAAGAGCAGGGCCAGGATCAGGAACGCGTTCTCCTCGCCCCGGCCACGCCGGAAGGAAAGGACGAGCAGCACCAGGAAGAGGGCCGCGAGCGCCATGCCGTACCAGAGCTGCGCCTCGCCGAGAGTGAACAGCGCCTCGATGCGGACGAAGTACTTCACGAGTTGAGCCAGGGGCCAGGCCGCCGGGACCTCCTGATGGCCCTGCTTGAGGATGAACCAGAGCGGCAGCGCGAGTTGGGGGAGCAGGATCGGGACGTGGAGCAGGTGGCGCCGCCAGGTCTCCCGCCGCAGCGTCGCCAGCCAGAAGACGGCGATCGCGATCAGGGCGAGCCCGAAGGACAGGATGTGCGAGAGGTAGCAGAGCCAGAGGAGCAGGTTGATCGCCACGGCATAGGCGAGGCCGGGGCGCTCACGGTGCCGCCACCAGTAGCCGAGGATGATCAGGAAGAGGGCGACGCTGATCGAAAAATTGTAGAAGCCGTACTGGAAGAGCTGGTGATAGGCGAACGGGAAGGCCAGGAAGGCGAGCCAGCGCTCCCCCGGCCGCGCGGCGCCGGCGAGATACCAGGCGCCGGCGAGGAACGTCAGCACGTAGCCGCTCACCAGCAGCTTCTCCGCCGCGGCCGGCGGCACGGCGAACATGAGGAGCGCCATCGCCCCGTGGCTGATCCAGTTGGGGTAGGGGCGGGGGTTGATCTCGTAGTAGCGCTGGAACAGGGGGTAGCGCTCGGTATCGGCGTAGTGCCGGAGCACCCAGGCGTTGTAGGTGTGGCTGGGGCCGTCGGTGGTGGGGACGTGGCGGACGACCCAGAAGGGGAGCACATAGAGCAGCGCCAGCGCAAAGAAGAGGCGGCGGAGATGAGGCTCGCTCATTCCTGGGATCTCTGCTTCCAGAGGACGCCGCCGTTCGTCTCGGAAACGCGGTCATAGAACCGCGTCAGGCGGCCGGAGAACCGGTGCCCCGACGGCATCCGCCAGGTGTAGACGTAATCCGCCCGGTGCCGCCACTCCTTGGTGCGCAGGGTGCCGGGCCGCCCCTCGATGTCCAGGATCGGCGGCCACGGATCCCGGAACTGCGTCGGGAAGTGCGTCGACGCCGCCTCGTAGTTGTCCCAGTCGATCAGCCCCCGCTCCAGCGCCTTGTAGCTCATGGCATGGCCGAACACGTCCACCTTGGCGCCGTGGCCCTGGTGCGTGAAGAGCAGCGGCAGGACCCGGGTGTTCGGCTCGACCGGATCGAGCCCGGCGAGGTACCCCTCCATCTCGCCGCTCAGCAGCCGGTACCAGTGGGCCACGTAGCCGAGGTTGAGCAGGGCGGCGACGGCCAGCGCGGCGGCGCCGATGCGGCGCCCCCGGGCGCCGAAGCCGGGCGCGAGCCATGGGATCAGGATCAGATAGGGGTAGAGGCAGAGCCGGTTCTTCAGCATCGTCCCGCCCGACATCCCGTCCGGACTGACGAAGTAGAGCAGCGTGAACACCGCGGCGAGGAGCAGGAAGGCGCGCTCACCTCCCAGCGGGCGGCGGAGCCCCTCCCGCTGGAGAGTGAGGACGAGGAGGACGAGGAACGCCAGCGCCAGGAGCTCGCTCAGCAGCTCCTGCGGCGGGCCGAAGCTGGGGAGCGCGCCGATCTGGACGAAATAGCGCAGCAGGCGCCCAAACGGCCAGAAGGAGGCGACGGCGCTTCCCCCCTCCATGTTGAAGTACCAGATCGGCAGGAGCCCCTGGGGCGCGAGGACCGCGACGTGCAGCAGGTGCCGCCGCCAGTTGTCGCGGCGCAGCGTCGCCAGCCAGAGGATGGCGATCGCCAGCAGCGCCAGACCGAAGGAGAGGATGTGCGAGAAGTAGCAGAGCCAGAGCAGCAGGTTGATCCCGACCACGTAGCGGCGAGCGGACGGCCGCTCGCGGTACCGCCACCAGAAGCCGAGGACGAACGGGAACAGCGCCAGGCTCAGCGAGAAGTTGTAGAACCCGAACTGGAACAGGAAGTTGAAGACGAACGGAAAGGCCAGGAAGGCGAGCCAGCGGCTGCCGCCGGGGCGCACCACTCCGGCGAGATACCAGACCCCCGCGAGCAGCGTCAGCGCGTAGCCGCTCACCAGCAGCTTCTCCGCCACCAGCGGCGGCACGGCGAACATCAGCAGGGCCATGATCCCGTGCCCGATCCAGTTCGGGTAGGGCTCGGCGTTGATCTGGTAGTACTGGCGAAACAGCGGGACGTGGGGGTACTGCCGGAGGATCCAGGCGTTGTAGGTGTGGCACGGCCCGTCCACCGTGGGGAGATAGTGGACGATCCAGAACGGGATCACATAGAGCAGGGCCAGGGTGAGGAAGAGCGCGCCGAGCCAGCGTTCTTCCCGGCGATCTTCTTGGGACTCCAAGCCGGTAGAGTATCTAAGATTCGCTCTTTCGGAAACGTGTTCCCACCCGGCGGTACGCCTCGCGGAAGGGGATGCCCTCGTCCAGCACCAGCCGGTAGGCCTCCTCGGCGGCGTGGAGCCCGGGGTCGAGGCGGATGCGCTCGGGGTGGAAACGGACCCCCGGGAGGGCGGCGGCGAGGATCGAGAGCGTCTCCGCCGCCAGGTCGATCCCCCGGAACAGCGGCGCCTTGAGGAGTTGGAGGTCGCGGTGATAGCCGGACGTCAGCTTGGCGGGGACGGCGAGCGCCTCGAGCAGACACCCCTGCGCCGTGGCGGAGCGACCCCGCACCAGCTCGAAGACGTCGGGGTTGCGCTTCTGCGGCATGATCGAGGAGCCGGTGGTCATCGCCGCCGGCAGGCTCACGAAGGCGAACTCCGCGGTGGCGAAGAGGACGAGGTCGGCGGCGAGCCGCCCCAGGTCCTGCATCAGCAGGGCGATCTCGAACAGCACCTGCGCCTCGGCCTTGCCGCGCGAGAGCTGGACCGCCGTCACCGGCTCGTGGACCGCCGCGAACCCCAGGCTCCGGCGGGTCGACTCGCGGTCGATCGGGAGCAGCGGCACGCCGTACCCCGCCGCCGAGCCCAGCGGATTCTTCTCGATCCGGCGCGCGCAGGCCTCGATCCCCTCGGCGTCGTCGCGCAGCTCAGCCGCGAAACCGCCGGCCCAGAGCGGGACGGAGCTCGGCATCGCCTGCTGGAGGTGGGTGTAGCCGGGGAGGACGGTCGCCGCCTCGCGCGCGCCGAGCCCGTCGAGTGCGCCGGCCACCTCGCGAGCGCCGGCGGCGAGCGCGGCGACGGCGTCCCGCAGATAGAGACGGAGCGCGGCGAGGACCTGATCGTTGCGCGAGCGCCCGAGATGGAGGCGAGCCCCGGCCTCCCCCGCCCGCTCGGTCAGACGGGTCTCGAGGGCGGTATGGACATCCTCATCCGCGAGGGCGATCCGCCACTCCCCCGCCGCGTGCTCCCGGGCCAGTGCCTCCAGCCCCTCGCGGATGGCGGCGAGGTCCGCCGCGGAGAGGAGGCCGGCCTCGTGGAGCATGCCGGCGTGGGCGATCGAGGCCCGCGCGTCATAGGGGACGAGGCGGGCGTCGAGGCCGTGGTCCTCGCCGGCGGTGTAGCGCAGCACGCGCTCGTCGAGCGGCTCCCCCTTGTCCCATAGACGGCTCACGCCACGCTCTCCACCAGCCGCTCGGCGTAGGCGCGCACCATGCGGGTGTAGAAGCGGGCTCCCTCCAGGATCTCGCTCTCCAGGACGTACTCGTCCGGCGTGTGGGAGCGCTCGGTCTTCCCCGGACCGCACTTCAGGGCGGGGATTCCTTCCATGAAGACGAGGTCGGAGAGAGTCGCCGAGCCGAACAGGCGGGCCTCGGGCCGCGCCTCGCGGGCGGCCCCGACGAGCGGCGAGGTTTCCGGGATCTCCCGCGGCCGCAGGCGCTCGGAGAGCACCCGTACCTCCCCCGCCACGGCGAGCTCGAGCAGCTCCACCAGCTCGCGCCCGTGGAGGCCCGGCGTCGTCCGCACGTCGAGCACCGCCGTGGCCTCCCCCGGCACCACGTTGCGCGCCGTGCCGGCGCGGAGCTCCGTCGGCTCCAGGGTGACCCGGCCGAGGCGCGGGTGGGGGGGGCCGAAGTCCACCCGCTCGAGGGCGACCAGGTCGTGCGCCAGCCGGCGGGCGGCGTTCACCGCGCCCAGGGACGCCGCGTGGGCGGCGTGGCAGGACTCCCCGCGGGCCACCAGCTCGAGGACCATCAGCCCCTTCTGCGCCACGGCGACGTCGAGCCCGGTGGGCTCCCCCACCACCGCCGCTTCCGGCGGCGTGCCGCGGCGAGCCAGCTCGGCGAGCACGGCCTCGGTGCCGGTCCCGCGCGTCTCCTCCCCCTCGACCAGGGCGAGGGCGAGGGTGAACGGCAGATCGGCCTCGCGGAAGGCGAGGAAGGCGGCGGTCATCGCGGCGACCGAAGCCTTGGCGTCATTCGATCCCAGACCGTAGACGCGGCCGTCGACCGTCTGCACGTCCCACGGATCGCGCGTCCACCCCGGCGACGGCGGCACGGTGTCGAGATGGGTGTCGAAGAGCAGTACCGGCCCGGTGCCCACGGTGGCGAGCAGGCTGGAGCCGAGCCTGGTCAGAGCGACGCCGTTGCGCCGCAGCAGGTCGCCGAGGAAGCCGGCGAGCTCCCCCTCCTCCCCGGAGACCGAGCGGATGGCGGTGATCGCCCGGTGGAGCGCCAGGATCTCCCGGTCGGGCAGCATCAGACCGCTCCCACGCTGGTAAGAACCGGGACAGGAGTGGCGGCCGCGCCCGCCGCGGCTTCAGCGGGAGAGAGGATCCGCACGTCCTCGACCACCAGCGTCCCCACCCCCTCGTTGGTGAACACCTCGGCCAGCAGGCCGTCCGGCAGATCGTGCGAGAGGATGTGGACCCGCCGCACGCCCCCCTGGATCGCCGCCTCGATGGCCGAGGTCTTGGGGAGCATGCCGCGCACCAGCCCCCCTTCGTCCCGGAGGCGGCGCAGGCCGGCGAGGTCGGTGTAGGAGACCAGCGAGCCGGGGTCGTCCGCCCGCTCGAGGATCCCCGGCGCGCCGGTCAGGAACAGGAGCTTCTCCGCCTGGAGGGCGACCGCCAGGGCGGAGGCGATGGTGTCGGCGTTGATGTTGAGCACCGTGCCGTCCTCGGCGGCCGAGAGCGGGCTGACCACCGGCACGTAGCCGGTGTCCATCAGGTCGGTCAGCACCTTGGGATCGACGCCGGCGACGTCCCCCACGAAGCCATAGTCGACCATCTCGCCGCCCACCCGCATCGGCGGGCGCTTGCGGGCCTGGATCAGGCCGGCGTCGACTCCCGATACCCCCACCGCCGGCAGTCCCACGCTCCGGCAGACGGCGAGGAGGTGGGTGTTCACCGCGCCGTTGAGCACCATGGTGGCGACCTCCAGGGCCTTGGCGTCGGTCACCCGCCGCCCCTCGACGAAGCGGGTCTCGGCGCCCAGCTCCCGGGCAAGGTCGGTCGACTGGGTGCCGCCGCCGTGGACCAGCACGACGCGGATGCCCACCTGATGAAGCACCTCGATCTGCTCGATCAGGTCGCGGGCGGTCGAATCGCGCTCCAGGGCGCCGCCCCCCGCCTTGAGGACGAAGGTCTTCCCCTTGAAGATCCGGATGTAGGGGACCGCGTGCTTGAGGGCGGTCGCTTCCGCGGTCCGCTGGCCGACGTCTTTCATCGCTCTTCTCCTTCCAGACTATCCATGCAGCAGACGGTGAAGCACCGCCATCTGAGCCCACATGCGGTTGCGCGCCTCGTGGACCACGACGCTGCGCGGCCCGTCCAGCACCGAATCCTTCACCACCACGTTGCGCCGCACCGGCAGGCAGTGCATGAACCGGCAGTCCGGCGCGGCGGTTGAAAACCAGTCGTCGTCCACGCACCAGTCGCGGAGCCCGGCGCGGAAGGCCGCCTCGGCTTGCGGATCGCCGTAGTGCCGCGGCGAGGTCCAGGACTTGGCGTAGATCACCTGCGCCCCAGCGAGCGCCTCGCCGCGGTCGGCGGTCTCGCGCACCGAGCCCCCCGAGATCGCCGCCGCCGCCCGCGCCTTCGCCATCACCGGCTCGGGGAGGGCGAAGCCGTCCGGGCGCAGCACGGTGACGTCCATCCCCCGCAGGGCCGCCATGTGGACGGCCGCCGCCGGCACCGCGAGGGGGAGCGGCTTCGGGTGCCAGGCCCAGGAGAGGACGAATTTGCCGCCGCGCGCCGGGACGTCGAGGTCGTCCATCGTCTTCCAGTCGGCCAGCGCCTGGCACGGATGGTTGATCGCCGACTCGAGGTTGATCAGCGGCACCGGGCAGACCGCCGCCATCGAGCGGAAGGTCGCATCCGCCAGATCCGCCGCCAGATCCGTGCCCCCCGCGAAGGAGCGGATGCCCAGCGCGTCGCCATAGCCCGCCAGCACCGGAATCGCCTCGCGCACATGCTCGGCGGCGGCGCCGTCCATCACCACCCCGTCGCGGGTCTCCAGGACCCAGGTCCCCTGCCCCGGCGAGATGACGAACGAGCTGCCGCCCAGCCTCGACATCCCCGCCTGGAACGAGGCGAGGGTGCGCAGCGACGGGTTGAAGAAGAGGAGCGCCAGGACCTTGCCCCGGAGCGCGTCCGGCTCCGGATGGCGCTCCAGCCAGCCCGCGCGGTCGAGCAGCTCCGACACCTCCCCGGGGGAGAGGTCGGCGAGGTCGAGGAATCCGTTCAAGGGCGGATCTCCGCCAGCGCGGTCGCCAGCGCCGCGACGTGGGACTCCTCCAGGATCAGCGGCGGCAGCAGCCGGACGACGTTGGGATCGCCGCTCGTGCCGGCCAGGATCCCCTTCTCCAGCAGCTCGTCGACGACACCCCGCGCCGGCCGCGAGGTGCGCAGGCCGAGCAGGAAGCCGTCCCCCTGGATCGACTCGACCGGCCCCACCCGGCAGGTATCGCGGATCGCCCGCGAGAGCGATCGCACTCGCTCCATCAGCCCCTCGGACTCGATGGTCTCGATCACCGCCTCGATCAGCGCGCAGGCGAGCGGGCCGCCGCCGAAGGTGCTGCCGAGGTCGCCGTACTGGAGTCCTACCGCGACCGCGTCGCTCGCCAGCACCGCCCCGGCCGGGAAGCCGGCGGCGAGCCCCTTGGCGGTGGTCAGGAGGTCCGGGGTGACGCCGTACGCCTGGGCCGCGAAGGGGTGGCCGGTGCGCCCCATGCCGCACTGCACCTCGTCGAAGATCAGCAGGGCGCCCGCGCGGGAGGTCAGCTCGCGGGCCGCCGCGAGGTAGGCGGCGCCGAGGTCGACCGCCCCGGCCTGCCCCTGGATCGGCTCCACGATCAGCGCCGCCACATCCTCCCTGAGAGCCGCCTCCAGGGCGTCGAGATCCCCGCGCGGCACGAAGGTGACGTCGAACGGCGCGCGCGGAAAGCCGTACCAGCGCTCCGATTTCCAGGTGATGGCGGCCGCCGCCGCGGTGCGGCCGTGGAAGGCGCCCTCCAGGGCCACGATCCGGGTCCGCTTGGTATGGCGGAAGGCCAAGCGGAGGGCGTTCTCGTTGGCCTCGGCACCGCTGTTGACCAGGAAGGCCCGGGTCAGCCCCTCGGGGCCGAAGCGCACCAGCCGTTCGGCGGCCCGGGCGCGCAGGGAGAGCGCCACCGAGTTGCTCTGGAAGAACAGCTCCTCCGCCTGATGCCCCAGCGCCGCCAGCACCCGCGGGTGCCGGTAGCCCAGCAACGCGACCGCGTGGCCGCCGTAGAAGTCGATCAGCGCGCGGCCGTCGCGCGTATAGACGATCACCCCCTCGCCCCGGACGGGCTCGACAGGCGTGTGCGGATAGACGGGCAGCAGCCAGCGGGCCTCATCCAGCTCGGCCTGGAGAACGGTTGCGACGGCGGTCTCGGTCATCTCAATCTCCTTCATAGCCACCCCAGCCCCGGCACCCTCAACCCCGCGGTCTCCGGGAACCCCAGCAGCCGGTTCATCCACTGGATCGCGCCC
The DNA here is from genome assembly GCA_039918595.1 of Thermoanaerobaculia bacterium. GTDB lineage: Bacteria > Acidobacteriota > Thermoanaerobaculia > Multivoradales > UBA5704 > DATARR01. Next base: position 3,434 of record JBDSHF010000326.1, on the reverse strand, counting down.
CCCGCGGCGCCCTTCACCAGGTTGTCGATCGCCGAGAAAACCACCAGGTGATCCCCCGACACGGCCACGGCGAGCCGGGCACGATTCGTCCCCACCACGTCCTGCAGGCGCGGCGGGTCAGCCAGGATGTCCACGAATGGCGCCCCGGCGTAGAAGCCGGCCAGGGCCTGTCGGACCTCTTCCGTCTCCATCCAGCGGAGAAGCCGCGCCTGGACCGTGGCGTAGATGCCGCGCGCGAACGGCCCCGACTGCGGGGTGAAGAAGATGTCCGCCTCTACCCCCGAGGCCGCCGCGGCGAGCGCCCGCATCTCCGGCTCGTGCCGGTGCTTCAGCGGGCTGTAGGCGAAGAGGTTGCTCCGCCGCGCCGGATGGTGGGTGGTGGCCGTCGGGGTCCGCCCCGCGCCGGTGCTGCCGGTGACGGCGACCACCGAGAGCCGCGGCTCCGCCAGCCCCAGCTTCAGCAGCGGCACCGCCGCCAGCAGCGTCGCCGTAACGAAGCAGCCCGGGTGGCCGACGTGCCCCTCCGGCGTCGCCGCCAGATGCTCCGGCAGCGCGCACCGGAACTCGCTCAGCCGGTCCGGAGCGCCGTGAGCATGTCCATAGACCGCCTCGTAAGCCGCTCCATCCGCGAAGCGGAAATCCGCCGAGACGTCCACCGCTTTCAATTCGGTCCCCGCCCGTTCGGCGGCGGTCAGCGCCTCGTCGAGCAGCGGCGCCGCGGCGCCGTGGGGCGCGGCACAGAGCAGCGCGACCGTCTGGGACTCTCCCACCAGCCGCGCCAGATCCTCGCGCCCCGAGAACGTCAACCCCGGGTAGCAACCCGCGAGGTGCGGAAAGGCGGACTCCACCTCGCCGCCCCTCTGGCTGTCCGAGAGCACGGCGGCCAGACGGAGGCTCGGATGGCCGGAGAGGAGCCGCAGCAACTCCCCGGCGACGTAGCCCGTCCCCCCCAGCACGACCGCGGGCACCGACCCGTTCATCCCAGGACCGCCTCGGTAACAGGAACGCCGATCCCCAGTTTTCCCCGCACCAGCGCCGCCAGACGCTCGCCGTCCGTGCGAGCGTTGATCGCCGGCACGCCCACCACCTCCTCGATGATCCGCGTCCCGGCCACGTTGTCGGTCGCCGGCCCGGTCACCGCCACCGGCTCGATGCCGAACTGCTCGCGCAACATCCGCACCCCGCCCCAGGCCGCCACCGGATCGTTCGCCGCCAGCACGACGGCGGTGAAGGCGGCGCGGATCCGCTCGTCCTCGAGGATCGCCGCCACCCCGTAGGCGCCCAGGAGACCATCCCCCAGCTCGGCCACGATGACGTCCGGCCGGCCGGCGGCGAGGCGGGTCACCAGCGTCCGGGTGAGCGCCGGCGCGTTGGCCGGCGTCGTCGAGACCACCCCGAAATCGGTGAAGATCGCCGTCGCCCGCGCCCCGGCGTCCTCCATCGCCAAGACGTCGCGCCGCAGCGAGACGCCGGTCGCCTTGAGACCGTCGACGGTGAGGCCGCCATGGCTGAGATGCCGCACCAGGGTGCACGCGGCGGCGGTCTTGCCGCAGTTCATGCACGAGCCGACCAGCGCGATCACCGGCACGCCGGCCGCGTCGATCGGGGCCTCCAGGACCAGCGGCTCGCCGCCGATCCGCGCCGCGACGCCGATCCGCTCCCCCAGGTAGGGGAAGTGGAGCACCGCCCCGAGCACCTCGCACTCGAACGGCGGCCCGAGGTCCGGATTCACCGAGTCGCAGATCCCGATCACTCCGCCGATGTTCAGCAGGTGGACCGTATCGCCGGGGGCCAGGCGCTCCGGCAGGTGCCCCGAGTAGCCGAACAGGGCGTGCCGGTGGCCGAGGGCGCCGGCGATCACATCCCCCTTCTTCACCTGGGCCATGCGGCCGCTGGGCAGCTCGAGCTGGCTGTAGGTGCTCTTGTCGTTGCGCACCCGCACCGCCACCACCACCCCCTCCTCGCAGGGGATCTCGGCGCTGACCCGCACCTCCCGCTTGAGACCGCAGGCGCGGGTGACCGAGGCGATCTTGTCGAGCAGTACGGTCTTCATGAAGTGCCTCCCTCGCCGGCCATGCCGGGGGCCATCCGGGCGTACAGCTCCCCGGGCAGGGCGACGATCCGCGAGAAACCGCGGGCGTCCGCGGCCGACCACTCCCCCGCCGCCTCGCCGTAGATGCCGCGCGAGGCCGCCCGTAGCGAGAAGGGGGACGCCACCCCCTCGACGAACACCTGGCCCTGCCGGAAGAGGAGATAGACCTCGCCGGTGACCCGCTGCTGCGAGGAAAGGAGGAGCGCCTCGATGTCGCGGCAGACCGGATCGAGGTGCTGCCCCTCGTGGACCAGGTCGCCGTAGACCCCCGAGACCGTCTCCTTGACCCGGATCTGGCGGCCGGTCAGAACCAGCTTTTCCAGCTCCCGGTGGGCGTTGAGCAGCACCTCGGCGGCCGGCGCCTCGAAGGCGACCCGCCCCTTGATGCCGAGGATCGTCTCCCCCAGATGGACCCCGCGGCCGATCCCGTAGACCGCCGCCGCCGTCTCGATCTTCTCGATCAGCTCGACCGGCCCCAGCGCCTCGCCGTCCCAGGCGGACGGCACGCCCCCCTCGAAGGCCACGGTGTGGCGCGACGGCGCGAGCGGCGCGTCGAAGGCCCCCCGCGTCAGCACCCAGGCGGACTCGGGGATCGAGGAGACCGTGTCCAGCGTCTCCTGGCCACCGATCGTCACCCCCCAGAGCCCGCGGTTGATCGAGTAGGCAGCGCCGAACGGCGGCACCGGCAACCCCCGCGCCTCCAGATAGGCCACCTGCTCGGGCCGCGGCCGGGGCTCGTCGCGCACCGGCGCCAGGATCTCCAGGCCGGGATCGATCGTGCGCAGAGCCACCTCGAAGCGCACCTGGTCATTGCCCGCCGCCGTGCAGCCGTGGGCGATGGTGCGCGAGCCGAACCGGGCGGCGGCCTTCGCCACCTCCTGCGCCTGGATCACCCGCTCGGCCCCGACGCAGAGCGGATACATCTGCCCGCGCCGAACGTTGCCGAGGATCAGAAAGCGCAGCACCCGGTCGAAGAAGTCCTGCCGGGCGTCGATCCGCAGGTGGTCCACCGCTCCGAGGACGCGCGAGCGCTGGGCGAGGTCCTCGGCGGCGGCCGCGTCGAGCCCGCCGGTGTCGACCGTCACGGTGACCACCGGCCGGCCGAGGGTCTCGGCGAGCCAGGGGATGGAAAAAGAGGTGTCCAGCCCGCCGGAAAAGGCGAGCACAATGGGATCGGGCATGGGTCAGCCCTCCTTGAGGAAGCTTTCGAGCCTGCGGATGAAACTCTTCTGTTCGGCGGCGGAGGCGGTGGCGGCGAACACGGTGTCGTCGCCGGCCATGGTCCCCACCAGCTCGGGCCAGCCGGCCCGGTCGATGGCGAGGCCCACGGCCTGGGCGGTGC
>JBDSHF010000325.1:0-8249 GCA_039918595.1 Thermoanaerobaculia bacterium | reverse complement strand
CTGAGAGTGTTCGTCCGTGTTGGGTCCTTTACGTCCGTGTTTCCGCTTTGTCCTTGAGCTCCCGCCGCGACAGCAGGAACCCCGGCGCCATCGGCAGCCAGTAGCTGAGCCCGCGGAAGAGCAGCGTTGCCGTGAGCGCCGCTTCGACCGGCACGCGGAAAAGGGCGAGCATGGCGACGGCGCTCGCCTCGAAGGTGCCGAGGCCGCCGGGCACCAGGAGGACCGTCGCGGCCACCTGGGCGAAGACGAAGCTCGCGAAGGCCGCCGCCGGATTGAGATCGTAGCCCACGGCGCGGAGGGTCGCCCAGAGGGTGGCGCCGTCGAGGAGGAAGATGAGGAGTTGGAGGACGCCGTCCTGCAGCAGCACCGCGCGGTTGCGAATCAGGCGGCGGGGGGCCCGGGAGACCTGGCCCAGGAGATCCCCGGCGCGCGGCATCCAGCGGATCCAGCGCGGCAGCGCGGGCTCCCGGCCCGGGGTGCGGCGGCGGCTGAACCAGAGGACGGCCGCCGGGATCGACAGGGCGAAGATCGGAAACAGGCCGGCCAGCATGAGGACGAGGCGGTTCAGGTCGCGCTGGACGGCTACGATCCCCAGGCTGGCCACGACGCAGATAGCGAAGGCCGCGTAGAGCGTCAGCAGGTCGACCAGGATCGCCGCCACGGCCAGCCGGGTGTGGACCTTCCTCTTTTGCAGGGCCTTCACCACCAGGAGCCGCCCGCCGAAGCCGGCGGTCGGCAGCACCTGATCCACGAACAGGCGGGCGACGGCGACGGGGACGAGCGAGCGCACCGTGCAGCGCCCCCGCGCCTTGTGGAGCACCCGCTGCCAGACGGCCGCCGCGCAGACGTAGGTGGCGGCCTGGCAGAGGGCGGCGACCAGGACCCAGGCGGGCCGGGCCTGCTGCAAGAGGTGGGCGAACTTGCGCCCCTCGCCGAAATGGGAGACGACCGCCACCAGCCCGGCGAGCAGCATCAGGCCCGGCAACCAGGCGAGGACCCGCCGCATCCCGCTCTTCTTCGGCGTCTCCTCAGGAATCCCTTCGACCTCCGGCTGCACCGTCTCCGCCATCGCGGGCATCCTACCAGCGCGGGGCGTGGTGCTATCCTTCTCTCCGGGTTTCAAAAAATTCATGAGCTTTTCTCGCGTCCCCCCAGGGTCCGGCCGCTCGAGCGGGTTCACCCTCATCGAGGCTCTGATCGCTCTGACCCTCCTCGGAGTGGCCCTGCTGCTCGGTATGCAGTTGCTGATCCAGACTCCCCGGATCATCCGCCGCGTCGACGCCGAGCGGCAGGCGTTCCGGGCGATGGAGGCGACTCTGGAGGGCTTGCGGGCGGGCGGCGGCAGGCTCGAGGACCAGAAGCTCGAGAGATTTTTCACCGCCGCCGGCTCCGTGGCCCCCCGTGATCTCAGAGTCGAGGTGGACGTGGAGCCCGCGCATCTGCCCGGCCTCTATCACGTGACGCTCACGGCGTACTACTCGGTCTCCAGGGTCGCCCAGAAGAAGCAGCTCGAGACGCTGGTCTGGAGGGCGAAATGAGCGGCCGCCAGGCCGGCTTCACGCTGGTCGAGATGACGATCGTCCTCGTCCTGATGCTGGTCGGCCTGCTGATCGCCGCGGATCTGCTGATGGAGACCTCGCGCCTCTTCGCCGAGACCTCGGGCGAGGCGATCGAGACCCCCATCCCGCTGGTCATCGCCCGCATCCGCGCCGACATCCAGGGGTCGACCACGGTCACCCCCGAGCTCAACCTGGACGGCACCCGGCTCGACAAGGTGCACATCCAGGCGCTGGGCGAGGAGATTCTCTACCAGAAGCTCGGCGACTCTCTCTACCGCCTGGTGATTCCGGACTACGGCCCGCCCAAGGACCCGGAGGTGCTCTGGCACGGGGTGACGGACTGGACGTGCACGGCCGGGGGCAAGTCCTCGCCGGTCGGGTTTTCCGTCAGCTACCTGCGGCGCACGACTCCCCACACGCCGTTGCCGGTGCTGCCGTTCTACCGCGGCCCTCTCTCCGAGTCGCGGGTCGAGAAGTTCTATCTGCTCCCGCGGGGGAACGGCTGGTGAGCCCGATCCCGAAACGGCGCGGCGAGTCGGGGACCGCCATGGTGATGGCGCTGCTGGTCCTCTTCCTGGTCTCGGTCTCGCTGACCCTGCTCGCCTTCTCGCTCCAGATCCGCATGCGGCTGGCGCGCGAGGACGCCGAGTCGGTCATCCTCTCGACCCTCTCCGACGCCGCCGTGGACGAAGCGGTCGCCGGGCTCGCGCTGGACCCCTCCTACACGGGCTCGACCCAGCACGACTTCGGCAAGGGCAAGATCGAGAGCAAGGTCGAATCCCTGGGCCCCGGGCTGTACGACGTGGTGGCCACCGCGGCCTACGACGGCCGCAAGCGCGTGGTCGACGCCCAGGTCTTCCGCTCCGCCGGCGAGGTCTACGTGCGCAACTGGCGCCGGGTGCCGGGGTAAACAAATCTTCCGCTTCTCCGTGAGCTCCCGTTTACCAGATGGCGGAGCGCCGCCCACGGATTTCCCTCCGGCGCCCGCCCTTCTCTCCGACTCTTTGACTCGAACCGCCTTATCCCCGAGAATAGACGCCTTGAGCAGACCGGCTCCCCGTTCGAGAAGACCGTGATGATCCCGTTCAATTTCGAGTGGGACCCGGCCAAGGCCAAGGCGAATCAGAAAAAACACGGCATCAGCTTCGAGCAGGCGACCGGCGTTTTTCGTGATTCAAGGGCGATCTCGGTTTTCGATGAGGATCATTCCGAAGAAGAAGCGCGCTGGATCACTCTGGGGGCAACCACCCAAGGCACTGTCATGGTTGTGGTCCATACTTTTCGCGAGCTGGGCAACAAGGATGAAGCAACCCTTCGCATCATCTCCGCACGCGGGGCAACGAGGAGAGAGCGGAAAGACTACGAGGCAAATCTATGAAGCGCGAATACGATTTCTCCAAGGGGGAGCGCGGCAAATTCTATCGTCAGGACGCCAAATTCAATCTCCCCATCTACCTCGACAAGGACGTCCTCACCTTTCTGAGCAAAAGGGCCACTTCCAAAGGCGTTGAGGTCAGTCAGCTCATCAACGACATCCTCAGAAAAGACATCGACCTGTTCGAAGTCCTGGAATAGCGGGGCCGGTTCGTCGGACGAACCGGCCCGAGTTGCCTTGCCCTACTGTCCGCCGAACACCCGCAGCGCCCACCGGAAGATCGGCTCCTCCACGAACTTCCGGTGCTGGGGAGTCATGAAGTGGTCGATATGGCCAAAGGCGGGCTCGAGGCGGAAGGTCTTGTCGGTCGAGCCGATCTGGGCGAGCTGGTCCGCCATGTAGGGGCCGAAGCCGTGCCCGCCGCCGATCGCCAGCACCGCGCCGTGAAAATTGCCGAGGTTGGCCGTGAACTGGTTCTCCACTCCCGCCAGCGAGCAACTGACATCCCGCACCAGCGGCAGCGGCACGTAGGAGACGAAACGGGCCACGTCGTCGTAGATCCTCGCCTCGGAGGCGTTGAACAGCCGGTCCTCGGCCACGCTGCCGGTCATCAGCACGTAGTTGGGGGCCGGCATGGTCGCCGGGCCCGGGGTGGGCACGCTGAGGATCGCCACCAGCGTCTGGTGATTGGTCAGGTTGGGCGGAAAGAGGGGGATCGGGGTCAGCCCGCCGGGGGTCGTCCGCGACAGCTCGTTGGCCGTCTTGAAGACGTTGGTCCCGACGCCGTCATAGACCAGCCCGGCGGCGAGCTGGGCCTCGAGCGTGGTGCAGTAGCCCTGGTTGATCGAGCGCACCTGCGGATTCTTGCTGTAGAGCATCCCCTCCCAGGGAATGATGCCGTCCCAATCGTTCGGATGGGCGTTGGCCACGGCGAGGGCGAGGATGCCGCCGAGGGAGGCGCCGCCGGTGACGATCCTGGTGCCGGGGTGGAGGATCTCGATCTGCGAGCGGATGAAGCTGATGTCGTCCACCTGCGAGGCCATGTCCCAGGTGCCCATGATCGAGCAGTCGAGGACGCCCGCCTCACAGGTGCCCGCGGGGATCCCCTCGTAACGGGGGGAGTAGCCGTAGACGTCGAAGTTCCGCTGGGCGAAGTACTCGGCGATCGAGGACCCCAGGGCGCCGTTGGGATCGCGCTGCTCGTAGAAGCTGAAGGTGGTGCCGAGCGGCGGCAGGAAGACGATGGTGCCGCGGAACTGATCGGCCGAACCACTCCTGGCCACGCGGATCATCTTGAAACGGTCGAGCGGATGGGCTCCCGCCTTGACCGTGTACTCGGTGCGGACGATGCCGTGATCCCGCGTCTCGGAGGTGCCCGTGATCTGGTAAGGGCCGGCGGCCAGCGCCGCCTGGGCCATTAGTGCGGCGGCTAGTGCGGCGGCCAGGATCGGCAGGACGATTCGTCGAATTGACATGGAATTCTCCTTCCTGAAGAAAGATCAAACTTTAACATAGACGAAAAATGAAACGCGGGAGTTGGCACGCTTTCCGCTTATGCCCCCCACCGCGTGCGAATCTGGCTGAAGCGGCTCCTTCTCGTGGTGCTCCTGCTGGCGGGCCTCTACCTGCTGGCGGTGAACCTGTTTCTCAACTCGCCGCTGGCGCTCCGGGCCTTCAACCGCCGGCCGGAACGGTTCCAGATCGGCTGGTCCTCGGCGTGGACCGTCTGGCCCGGGTACGTGCGGGTGCGCGGCCTGCGGCTCCGCGGCCACGTCAACGAGGTCACCTGGTTCGTGACCGCGGAGCGGGCGCGCGGCTGGATCGATCTCCCGCGGCTGCTCCACCGCACCTTCCTGCTGACGGAATTCCACGGCGAGGAGGTGCGGTCGCGGGTGCTGCGCGGCCCCGGTCAGAAGACGGCGGCCGACCGCGCGGCGGAGAAGAAGAAGGACGGCGGCCGCGTCGACCGGAGCTACCGCCCCTGGACCCTGCGCTTCGAGCGGGTTTTCCTCGACCATGTCCGCGGGTTCGACTTCAATGACGTCCATCTGGCCGGCGACGGCCGCGTCGAGGGGGCCTTTTCAGTGGTCATCGGCCGGAGCTTCCGGCTGGAGCCCACCCGCGTCCGGATGCCCGCCGCCCGGCTCGCCCTCGGCAAGGACACGATCGCCAGCGGCGTCGATCTCGAAGGCTCGGCGAGCCTGGGCCCCTACACTCCCGGCGAGCACCCGGGGATGGAGGGGTTCGATTTCCTCTCCGGCTCGCTGGTGGCGCGAGGAGAGGTGCCGGACCTCCCCTTCCTGGAGAGATCAGGGATGGTGAAGACCGGCCACCGGACGCCGGGAGCGCTCATCGCCGATCTGCGCTTCGAGCGGGGGCGGCTGATGCCGGGGAGCCGGTTCGACGTCACCGCGCCTGCGGCCGGCTCCACGTCCCCCTTCGCGCTCACCACGACGGTCACGAACGGGCCGGGCGGGACGCTCTTCCGGATCGGGATGGACGCCAAGGGTTTCATGGCCGGACGCCGGAAGGGTCTCCCTCCCTTCTTCCGGGCCGCCGAGCTCACGGTGGCGTCGACGAGCCCGGAGACGCGCCTCAGCCGGATTTTCGCCACCGTCCGGGATCTCAAGGATCCGCGGAAGCCCGCCATCACCCTTCCGCTGACCAGCGATGTGCGGGCGTCCGGGGTACGGATCGATGCCCCGAGCCCCCGCGCCACCCTGCGGACCACTTTCGAACACGCCAGCGGCCGGATCGACCTCGCCGGGCTCCTGGCGCAGCAGATCGACGTTGAGGGGCTGCGGGCCGACGGCGTCTACGCCCGCCTGAGCTTCGCCACGAGCCCTCCCGCCAGCCCAGTGGCGCGCTCGCCCTGGTCGGTGCGGATGGCGAGCGTCCATCTCGACCATATCCACGAAATCGCCCTCGGCGATTCCCTCCTCGCCGGCGACTCCCAGGCCGACTTCACCTTCTCCTACGAGCCGGACGGCACCCTCGACGTCCAGCAGGTCGCGCTCAGGATGCCGGCGGGCCGCTTCCAGGCGGCGGGAGCGACGGTCGCTGAAGGCCTCTCGGTGCGCGCCGACGTACGGATCGAGCCCTCCATCCTCGGCCAGACCTCCGGGCTCGCCTTCCTGCGCTATGTCAGTGGCACGGCGGCCTTGAAGGCCCGCATCTCCTCGCTGGGATTCCTCCACTCCTATCTCGCGAAAACCCCCTGGCTGGACCTCAAGGGACAGGGGAGCCTGAACGCCGACGTGCGTCTCGATCATGGCCGGCTCACTCCCGGCACCCGGATCGCGGTGGGGGCTTCCCCCATCCAGGCCACGATTTTCGACAGCCTGGCCACCGGGCGGGGCAGCGTCCTGGTCGCCGTGGAACCGAGGGGGGTGGGCTCTCCGCGCACGGCGCTGCGGGTCCGCTTCGATCGCTTCGTCCTCGAGGACCTGAAGCAGCCGGGGCGGCCGGACTACATCCGCGGGCGGGGCCTTCAGCTCGCCGCCGTGACCCCCACGGCCCTCGACCTCACGGCGCCGATGCCGGACTTCGACGCCACGCTCGACATGCCGGACGCCGAGGTGCCGGACCTCACCGTCTACGACGCCTTGCTGCCACGCGAGGCCGGACTCTGGATCGTCTCCGGCCGCGGGCGGGCGCGCCTGCATCTCGAAGCCTCGACCGCGACGAACCGGACGCGGGGCACCGCCGTGCTCACTTCCGACGCCGCGCGATTCCGCTTCCAGAATCTCGAGATTAGCGGCCGGCTCGCCTTGAACGCGCCTCTCGTCAGCCCCGACTTCGCCGGCCGCCGGTTCGATCTCCGGGGCACCCGGCTAACCCTGGACGGTGTGTCGTACCGAAACGTAGAGGACCAGGACGGCAAGGAGATCCCCGGCTGGTGGGCGCGCGCCGAGCTCAGCGGCGGCTCGATCGCCTGGGGTACCCCTCTCTCCCTGCGCGGGGAGGGGAAGATCGACATGAAGAGCTCGGGCCCCCTGCTCACCCTGTTCGCCGAACGAAGCCGGCTTCTGCGCTGGTTCGACGACGTGCTGAACGTCGAGAACATCACGGCGCGTGGAGTGGTGAAGGTCGGGGAAGGCAAGGTCCAGGTCGAGTCGCTGCAGGCCACGGGGGGTTCGCTGGAGGTGAGATCCCGCATGATCTTCTCCAAGACTCAGAGGTTGGGGGACCTGTACGTTCGCTACGGCCGTCTGGCGGCGGGAATCGAGCTGCGCGACGGCAAGCGGACTCTCAAGCTGCGCCGGCCGCTGGACTGGTACGAGAGCCGCCCGCAACTTTGACTTCCCTTCCCCCGCCGCGAAGCGGCTCGGAAATTGCAAGTATCAATTGGAAAAGGAGATTCGATGTCCCGAAAGAGTTTTCTCTCTCGTCCAATCTATACGACTGTCCTGACTTCGCTGGTTTGCGCCATCGCTCTGATCGCGATCGCCGGCTGTGGCTCGTCCCGAGGCTCCGGCCAGCCGGCGGCGGCGACCACCTTCGCGGGCTCGCAGATCAATGAAAACGCCCAGGGGCTCACCGTCGACAGCCTGGTGGAATATGGGTACTCGATTCCGCACCGTTATCGCTCCCAGGGGAGCGGTCAACTGAAGGTGGGAGCCCGCAACATCGAGTGGCGCAGCGAGCGCCGCAAGCGCGACTTCAGTATCCAGGCGGACGTGCTCAAGACCGCCACCCTCCAGTGCGCCTCCCGCCCCGGGCAGAACGTCTGCCTCGAGCTCCGGCTCGGCACCGTCACGGGCCTCGACTACGCCTTCCGCGACACCAACTGGGCCGCCGGGCACAATGAAAAGATTACCGAGGTCTACAACTACCTGAAGGCCAACTTCCCCCAAGTCACCTTCGGCGAGAAGGCGGTCAAGGAGATCGATTAGTCGCATCCGCCGCTCCGCGTCCGGGCAGCGCCCGGACGCTTGCGGAATCTCTTGGCGAGGCCGTTGCGATGACGGCGAATATTTAGCTGGCTTTGGCCAACGGACGGATCATCAGCACCTCGTCCGCACGGAGACCTTCGATTTCCGATTCCATGACCGTGACGACCGCTATCGAGTCCCCGAGCGCATTGAAAATCTCAAGGACGCACCCGTCCTCGCCTCCCGCAGGATGCGGCACGTAATCCACCAACCTCGCCACATCTCCTTTCTTGAAGCCATGTTCCAGTACATCCCGCCGCAGGGATACGCTCTGATAAAGGGGTAATTTCACGACCGCTTCTCCTTTTGGGGCTTCAGGGTCACGAACCGTACACTTCCATCCAGGTGCCAACGGAGCCAGATCGTCACAACCTGAAGAGT
>JBDSHF010000324.1:0-14045 GCA_039918595.1 Thermoanaerobaculia bacterium | reverse complement strand
CGCAGGAAGAAGCGTCGCAGGAAGAAGCGCCAGGCGAGAGCCTGAGCCAGCCGGGGGGAAGTGGCGGGTCGGTTCCGCGGTTATCCTTCCAAGGTTATACTGGCAGGCCCTGCCGCACGTCGGCATGAATCCTGAATTCGTTTTTATCGGATACACCACCGGAGTACTTCGCATATGGCCAAAGCGCGCGTAGCCGTTCTCAAGACCAAGCCCGACACCGTTCTGGAGGACGTCGGACGGACCATGGAGATGGGGGACGTCAAGCGGTTCCTCGACCCCGGCGCCACCACGATCCTCAAGGACAACATCTCCTGGCACTTCCCCTTCCCCGGGGCGAACACCACCCCCTGGCAGCTCGAGGGGACGATCCAGAAGCTCCGCGCCGACGGCTACACCGACCAGGTCTGCGTGCAGAACAACACGGTGGTCACCGACCCGAAGAAGGGGGAGCGGCTGAACCGCTACCTGCCCGTGCTCGACAAGTACGACGTGCCGGTGCGCTACAACTGCTTCGCCGACGACCTCAAGTGGATCACCTACAAGCCGAAGGGGAAGATGCTGGTGCTGCCGTCGATCTACCCCGACGGGATCACCATCCCCGAGTTCTTCCTCGGCAAGAACGTCGTCCACCTGCCGACGGTGAAGTGCCACATCTACACCACCACGACCGGGGCGATGAAGAACGCCTTCGGCGGCCTCCTCAACACCCGCCGGCACTACACCCACTCGCACATCCACGAGACGCTGGTCGACCTGCTGACGATCCAGAAGGAGATCCACTCCGGGCTGTTCGCGGTGATGGACGGCACGACCTGCGGCAACGGCCCGGGCCCGCGGACGATGATCCCGGTCGAGAAGGATTTCATGATGGCCTCGGGCGACCAGGTGGCGATCGACGCCGTGGCCGCCAAGATGATGGGCTTCGATCCGATGTCGATCCCCTACATCCGGCTGGCGCACGACGCGGGCTTGGGGGTCGGCGATCCGCGCGACATCGAGATCGTGGGTGAGGACATCTCGAAGTGGAACTTCCACTTCTCGGTGGGGGACAACACGGTTTCCCGCTTCGGCGACCTCGTCTGGTTCGGGCCGCTGAAGGGGCTCCAGAAGCTGTTCTTCCGGACGCCGCTGGTCTATTTCTTCGTGTTCGGCTCGTACTTCTACCACGACTACGCGTGGTACCCCACGATCGGCAAGCGCCGCATCGAGCAGTACGCCAAGACGAGCAAGTGGATGCGCCTCTTCGAGCAGTACCCCGAGGCCGTCCAGGAAGCCGAGAAGGCCGCCTGAGCCCCACCCCCTCTACCGAAGAGTCCCGCGCAGATCTGGAGCCCCGTCCCGCCGGATCGCCGGAGGGAGGGGGCACGGGTCTCGAGCGTCTGGGCCGGCGGATGCTGGTGCCGTTGGCCCTGGGAGTGCTCGTGGTCGCCGGGCTCGCCCTGACCGCGAACCCGCGCGAGCTCGCCCGCAGCCTGCGCAACTTCGATCTCCGCCTGCTGGTCCCCGTCCTGGCGCTCTCGGTCTTCAACTACGCCTTGCGCTATGTCCGCTGGGAGATCTATCTCAGGCGGCTGGGTTCCCCGCTGTCGCGGGGGCGGAGCCTCGTGGTCTTCCTGATCGGATTCCTGCTCGGGGTGACCCCGGGCAAGGCCGGGGAGCTGGGCAAGGCGTGGCTGGTGCGCGAGTTGGGGGGCGGGCCGGCGCTAGGCGTGGCCTCCGCGGTGCTCGCCGAGCGGGTAACCGACGTGCTCGGCACCTTCGTCCTCGTCGCCCTTGGGGCCCTCCCCCTTCCTGGCGGTCCGTGGATCGCCGCCACAGGCCTCTCCGGAGTGGTCGCCATCGTCGTCCTGCTGAGCTGGCAGCGGGCGGCGAACTGGGTTTTCACAATCCTGCGCCGGATGCCGGTGATCGGTCCCCGCGTGCCGCACCTGGTGGAGATGTACGACCGCCTGCGGGAGCTGCTCTCGCCGGGTCTGGCGGTGATGGCGACGGCGGTGGCCACGGTGGCCTGGGCGGCGGAGGGGCTGGGCTTCTGGCTGGTGGTCCGCAACTACGCGCCGAAGGCGGATCTGCTGGTCTCGGTCTTCAACTACACCGCCGCCAACGTCCTCGGCGGGCTCTCGATGCTCCCCGGCGGCCTGGGAGCCGCCGAAGGGTCCCTCGCCGCCCTCCTCCACGGCCAGGGTCTCGACACCGCGGACGCCAGCTCGATCACCCTGGTCATCCGCGGCGCCACGCTCTGGTTCGCCGTCCTCCTCGGCCTCGCCGCGCTCCCCTTCGCGGCTCGCTGGCTGGCGGCGCGGCGTGAGCGGGGATAGAGGCAAGTTCCAGTTTGAGGTGCCAAATTGGTACCTCAAAGAGTAAGAGCACCTACCGAAACCAGGTTCCGTACGTAGGGGAGGGGCTTGCCCCCTCCCTCGCCCCATAAGGGGCGAACTTTAAACAGCCCGGGGTGGCAACCCCGGGTTGGCAGGCCGACAATTCTCCAAGCCCCAAAGGGCCGGCCGAAACTTTAGCGGTCGGTCGGCCCTTCGGGGCTCGACGGATCGGGTTCGCCCATACCTGGGGTTGCCACCCCAGGCTGTTCAAAGTTCGCCCCTTCGGGGCGAGGGAGGGGACAAGCCCCTCCCCTACGTACGGAACCTAGTTTCGGTAGGCGCTCTAAGTCAGTTTCAGTGGTGTGAGATCATCACTGGATGATCAGGACCTTCTACGCCAAGTATGACGGAAAGGCACTGATTCCCGAGAAGCCCTTGGATCTAGCTCCGGGTACTGTAGTTACTCTCCGATTTGAGAGAGTAATTCCGGAGGAGGTTGAGCCGCCTTCTCCTGAACCGGAATGGCGCGAACTGCCCATCAATAAACCGGTCTTGGGTGCGCCCTACTCATTCCTGCATTACGCCATCTGGTTGAGCCAGCAGCACGGGGACTGAAACTTGAGGTCACAGTCTGTGACCTCAAGTCAGCCGTCTACGCCGTCTTCTGACCGCACTCCGGGCAGAACCGCGGGCTCCCCTCCATCTCCGCGCCGCAGCCTCCGCAGCTCTTCTTCTGCGCCGCCGTCGGGGTGCCGCACTCGGGGCAGAACTTGGCTCCGCCGGTCTTGGCACCGCAGGACTTGCAGGTAGCGCCGGTGACTTGGCCGAGGTTCCGGTTCTTCATCCAGTCGACTTCATGGGCCTTCTCGAAGGCCTGGTTCTTCGCGGCCTCGGCCTGGGCGGAGGCGATCTCCTCGTCCATATCCGGCGCGCACCACTCGCAGAGACCGGCGGCATTGTTGAAGCAGATCGGCTCGCAGACGTAGCGCCCGCAGCGCGTGCACTGCTTGAAGAGGGGGCGGATCTCCTCCGTCGCCTCGCGCAGGGCGGAGTCGTGGGCCGGTCCGCCGACCGCGCGCTGGATCTGGTAGGCGGTGTCCGAGACCTTCCCGAAGAGCCCGCCGAAGAGGCTCCCCGCCACCTCGGCGGCCGAGGCGGCGAGGCCGAGCTTCGAGGTCTGGAAGCTGGACATGTAGCCGTTGCCGCACTTCTCGCAATAGAACTTGAATTGGTAGCCGCGATCCGTGGACAGATCCTCGTAATTTCCCGTGAAATCGACTTTGCCCATCGTCAGATCCTTCTCCGTGCTCCGGTTTAGAGTGCCGGAAAGGGTACCACGGCCGGCCGGCCGGCGCTGAATCCGTGCCGGAGCGGCGGCTGGAGGAGCGGCTGGAGAGGGCTCCGCGGGCGAATTCGGCAGGAACTCGTAGATCCGGTTCGTCGGGTTCTCATAGCGCAGGGCGAAGAGCCGCGGCGACGAGTCCGCCCATTGCCGCTCGATCGTGAAGTCGAACTGCGGGTAGCGGCTGAGGTGGACCCAGCGGATGCGGTGCTTCGCCAGGTTGGTCACCCAGGCCCGGGGGTCGGGATCGACCCGCGGCTGGCAGGCCGGGTACTCGACCGCGTTCTGGTGATCGGCCGCGTTGAAGTTGATGTAGCGGGACTCGCGCTCCAGGCGCGGCCCCATCGCCGGGTACTGAAAGTAGTTGTTGGGCGAGTGGACCGAGGCCACGGCGCCGTCGCCGCCGTAGACGTCGAGCCAGGACCAGCCGCCGGCGAAGAAGCGGGTCGAGGTCATGTGGACCTGGTACTCCTCGGCCAGCGCGCGGCCGCGGTCCCAGACCCGGAACTGGGTCAGGAAGGGCGCGCCGAGAAGCGCGAGGAGCACGGCGGCCGCCGCGGCCTCGCGCCAGCGGTGGCGCAGGAACCCCCGCAGAAAGGGCGAAAGGGCGAGCGTGACGGCGGCGAGGTCCATGATCGCGATCGCGACCCGCACGCCGTGCGGCATCTCGGCGTGGAGCTGCAGGAGCCCCTGCAGCAGGAAGGCGAGGGTGATCCCCTCCATCCAGCGGTCGCTGATCCGCCGCCGCTCGGCCAGGGCGATGCCGCCGGCGAACGCCAGCCCCATCGCCGGCATCAGGTAACGGACGTTGGCGAACACGTGGTAGTTCTTGGCGAACGGCACCGCCAGCCAGAAGGCGAGTTGGGCCCAGATCTGCGCGCTCGCGATCAGCGACTCCCGCCAGCGCTCCCGGCCGAGGCCGAACGGCAGCAGGAGCGCCGCGAGGAGCATCACGAAGACCTGCGGCCCCACCCCCAGCTCGACCTCCGCCGGCCGCGTGATCCCCAGGAAGGCGTCGACCAGCCAGCCGTTGTGCATCATCGGCCGCCAGAGATCGATCACCGAGTTCTGCCGCGGAATGGTCGGCGTGTTGCCGTTCTGCGGGCCGCTCGCCGTCTTCTCGCAGGTCAGGGCGAGCGGGTCCGCTCCCCAGGCGATGTTGCGGACGTAGAAGAAGCTCCCCAGCAGGACCGCGACGGCGAGCGCCGCGATCACCTGCGGCACCCGGCGCCGCCACTCGCCGCGGGCGAGCGGCACGACGGTGCCGGCGAGGGCCACGGCGTAGAAGACCCCCAGCACCTTGGTGCCCGCCGCCAGCCCCAGGCCGGCGCCGGCGAGGATCACCGCCCCCCAGTCCGCGTCGCGGATCCAGCGCAGGGCGAAGAAGGCCGCCGACAGCAGGACCGCGCCGACGAAGATATCCACGTACTGGGCGGCGGCGAAGCGCACCACGGTCGGCGTCAGCAGGATCAGGAACGAGGCGAGCGGCCAGTGGCGGCCGGCGCCGAGCCGGCGCGCGATCCCGCCGGTGGCGAGCCCGAGCAGCACCCAGTGGGGAAGAGTGGCCAGATTGATCCAGAACTCGCTGTGCGACGGCGCCATCCACCACCAGAACCAGACGGAGCCGTTGGCCGGCACGTAGCCGTAGTAGTTGTTCGGGATGTTGCCGAAGACGGGATTGAGGTTCTGGTCGCGCAGCCAGGTCCCGGCGAGCAGCAGGTGGTACATCAGGCTGTCCCACGACAGCGGCGGGCGCAGCAGGCCGCGGAGCGCCTCGCTCCCCACCCCGTGCAGGGCGACCAGCGAGAGCGCGGGGTGGGCGCGCAGGATCGCCCATGAGCGCCGCAGAATCGCCCGCGCCGGCGCGCCGATCCCGCCGGGGGGAGGCGACTTGCGGAAGCCGGCGAGCAGGGAGAGCGAGAGCGCCGCCTGCGCCGCCAGGGCGAGATCGATGCGCAGCAGGCCGGCCGCGCCCAGCAGCAGGCCGATCCCCACCGCCTCGGCGGTGGCCAGCAGGAGGGAGGCGATGGCGAGCGCCAGCGGATCGCGGACGGCCTCCTCGCCGAGCAGGCGCAGGGCCGCCAGGTACCCCCCGAGGAGGAGGAAGCCGATGGCGAGGAGCGTCAGGCCCGCGCCCAGAAGATCGATCAGGTACATGGGGCCGTCGAAAACATGGCCGGGATTGTTAGCACAGGCGGCGGGGCCGGTGCTAGCATCCGCGCCGATGCATGACTCTTCCTACTTCGAGCGCGAGTACTTCCAGCTCCATCCGGGCAAGGTCAAGTACCTCGACTACCTGGTGGGGCTCCTCCGCGCCCACGGCGTCCCGGACGGCCGGGTGCTCGACGTCGGCGCCGGCTACGGCTTCTTCCTGGAGGCGCTGGAGCGCGGGGGCTACGCGACGGACGGCCTGGAGATCTCCGCCCACGCGGTGGAGCAGGCGCGGCGGCGCTCCCGGGGGCAGGTGATCGAGCAGGGGGCCGAGGCGCCGTTCCCCTTCCCGGACGATCATTTCGACGCCATCACCCTGCTCGACGTCATCGAGCACCTCCAGGACTATGCCCAGGCGCTCGCGAGCTGCCGCCGCTGCCTCAAAGCCGGGGGGAAGCTGTTCGTCATCACCCTCAACGCCCACAGCCTCGCCCGCCCCCTCCTCGGCAAGCGCTGGGCCTGGTACCAGGATCCCACCCACATCCACATGTTCACCCCCCGCATGCTGCGCGAGGGGCTCGAGGGGGCGGGGCTGGAGGTGGAGACGCTGATCACCGAGTCGAACTTCTGCTCGGTCGGCGAGGGGACGAAGTTCCTGAAGCCGCTGCGGGTGATCGGACGGGTGGTGCACACCCCGGCCTTCGGAGATTCCCTGCTGGCGGTGGCGCGCAAGCCGCGCTGAGCTGGCCGCGCCGGAACGGCGCTCGACTACGACGGCGGCGCCGTCCGCTTCCGCTCCAGCAGATAAAAACCCGCGCGGCTCTCGGGGGTGCTCTCCGGGCAGGTGAGGACGGCGATCCGGTGCGGCCCCGGCGTCAGGTCCACCGGCAGGACGATCCCCCGCCCGAGGACGGCCCCGGGCTCCCCCGCCGTCGCGGCCAGGAGCCGCCCGTCGAGCCAGAGGGTGGACGGGCCGGAGGGGGCGAGCTCGTAGTCGATCCGCACCGCCGCCGCCGCCGTCTCCTCGTGGACGAGCCCCACGCAGTCCCGCCCCTGAGCCACCCGGCGGGCGTCCACGTAGCCCTCGGCCGCCCTCGCCGCGGGGCCGGCGAGACGAGGGTAGTCGGGCCATGATGCCGGGAGCGCGTCCGCGGGAGGCGGCAGCGGCGAGGAGGAGGGGGCGACCTTCCAGTCCAGGACGAATCCGGCGCCGGTCGCCGGTCCGACGCGGAAGACCCCGTTGAACCCCCGGTAGAGGGCCTGGATCCGCGGGTCCCCCGACAGCCGCTCGGTCAGCCGCCGGGTTTCGTCCCCCAGGGGGACGACGATGAACTGGCTGTCCAGCCCCGCGGCGGCCAGCGCCGGGTCGGGCTCGGAGCCGTCGAACAGGGCGCTCTGCAGCTTGTAGGGGCCCGGATACGGGACGGCCATGAAAACCGGATCGAGGACGTTGAGGAACCGCGCCCACGGCGCCGAGAACATGTAGATCGGCGTCGATCGCCAGGGCGCCGCGACCCGCGCCCCCGGCGGCAGCGCCCGGGCGACGGCCTCGCGGTCGCGCAACCGGATCTCCCCGGGTCCCGGGTTCGTCCGGGCCGCGAACGTCCGCAGCTCCCGCGCCCCCCCGCGAAGGCAGACGAGGACGAACAGCGCCAGCACCAGTGCCGCCGGGAGCCGCCGGGAGCCGAGCTCCACCCAGCGGCCGGGGAGCCGCCCGCGCCGCCGCAGCTCGAACAGCACCCACAGCGTGGCGAACGGGAAGAAGTAGACCGAGAAGCGGGACATCAGGAGGTACAGCCCCCCGAAGACCACGGCGGCCACCCCGAAGACGTCCGCGGCCCGCGCCTCGCCCTCCGTCGCCGCCGCGGCGGGCCGCCCCGAGAACCAGAGCAGGGCGAGCCCCAGGAACCAGCCGAGGTTCATCAGCACGACCGCATCCGTGAAGTTTGGGCGGGTCTCCGTCCCCACGTCGAGTGCCCCATGGTGAACGAGGAAGTCGACGCTCTGAGCTACCCAGACCTCGATGTTCTTGGGGAACTGCGGGTGGACGAGGAGCCCCACGCCGGCGCCGAGCACTGGATAGAGGACCAGCCCCGGCTCCCACCGGCGGCGCGCCCAGCCGAGGAAGAGGAAGAGGAGGACGCAGAGCCCGACGAAGGCGTGGAAGGCGGTGTAGCTCAAGGTGTAGACCGCCGCCAGGACCCCCAGCCACCGGTAGCGCCCGCGGACCACGGCCCAGAGGGCGGCCAGGAGGATGACGAGCGAGAGCAGCTCGGGGCGGAGACGGACCAGCCGCCAGGCGAGCTCCCCCGAGCCCGCCACCAGCCCGAAGGGGACCAGAAGCCCCCAGGGTCCGACGGCCCGGGAGGCGAGATACCCCAGGCTCGCCAGCACCAGGGCATCCAGCAGCGCCAGGGCCAGACGCCCGCCGGCGAGCGGGTCCGCCATCGCCGCGAAGGGGGCGAGGAGCACGTGGAAC
This sequence comes from Thermoanaerobaculia bacterium, assembly GCA_039918595.1. Taxonomy (GTDB): domain Bacteria; phylum Acidobacteriota; class Thermoanaerobaculia; order Multivoradales; family UBA5704; genus DATARR01. The sequence goes on along the minus strand of JBDSHF010000324.1, from coordinate 5,755 downwards.
AGGAACTCCTTGTCGCCGAACCCCTGGTGCATGACGCTGAACCGCGCCCAGGGGAGGTTGTGGAGCAGCCCGTCCTGAGCGAAGGCCCTGGCGATCGTCAGGTGGTAGTAGGAATCGGCGTCGTAGAGCAGCGGATGGCGGGAGTAGAAGAGGACGCCGAGAACGAAGGCGGCCACGAAGAGGGCGAGCGCCGCCGGCCATCCTGAGGCTCGCTCCTGCGCCGCCGGCCCGCGCCTCCAGGTCCACATGTTCGATCTCCCTGACAGATGTACGGCGCGTATCTTAGCGGATCGAACCGCGAAGCGAGCCGGCGGGACGAATCGCGGCTAGCGCTTTTTCGGCAGCTCGCCCGAGATCAGGCCCAGCGTCGCCGCCACCACCGCCGCGAGCGGCGCCTCATCCGCCATGCCGCGGCCGGCCAGGGCGAAGGCGGTGCCGTGGTCGACCGAGGTGCGGAGGAAGGGGAGGCCGAGGGTCCAATTGGTGGCGGTGCCGAAGGAGGCCGTCTTGACGGCGATCAGCCCCTGGTCGTGGTAGAGGGCGAGCACCCAGTCGAACTCGTTGCGGCGAGCGCGGGCGAAGAGGGAGTCGGCGCTCTCGGGCCCGTGGACGTCGAGGCCGCGATCGCGGGCCGCCGCCACGGCGGGCGCCAGAATCTCCCCCTCCTCGCTGCCGAGGAGCCCATTCTCGCCGGCGTGGGGGTTGAGGCCGGCGAGGGCGATCTTGCCGCCGGCGTGCCGTCCCAGGCAGTCGAGCGCCTCGCCCACCGCCCGCGCCGTGATCCCGTCCAGGGCCTCGCGCAGCGGCAGGTGGACGTTGAGCAGGGCCACCTGCAGCTCGGGAGCGAGAAAGGCCATCAGGTAGTCGCGGCCGTAGCGCTCGAGGCCGCAGATCTCGGCGAGGTAGTCGGTGTGTCCCACGAAGCCGGGGAGATGCTGGCGGGCGATCGACTCCTTGCTGACCGGCGCGGTGACCAGGGCGTCGGCGGCGCCGGAGCGGACCAGAGCGATGCCGGCGTCGAGGGCCGCCATGGCGCCGGCGGCGTCGGCGGGGCCGGAGCGGCCGAGGGAGATCACGCGGCGGGAGCCCACCGGATCGAGCACGGGAATGCCGCCGGCCTGCAGCTCGCCGAGCCACCCACGCTCAGGAGGCGCGGCGAGCCAGGTCAGGCGGTCCCAGGGAAAATCGGGGAGGGCCGGCCGGAGGGCCTCCAGGGCGGCGCGCTCGGCCACCAGCAGCGGCTGCCAGGCGGCGGGCGCGGGGTCGGCCCCGACCAGCGTGAGGAGGATCTCGGGGCCGATGCCGGCGGGATCTCCCTGGGTGAGGGCAAGGATGGGGCGCGGGGGTGCGATCAACGGTCGGGGTCGCTCGCGTCGCGCTTGCCGGGGCCCCGCCGCTGCTTCAGCTCCTCTTCCTTGAACATGTAGCGGATCACATGCTTCTGGATCAGGAGGTTGGGGCCGCTGGTGCGGTTCAGCTTGATCGCGCCCTTGTCGTACCACTCGATCCACCCGCGCAGCTCCTCGCCGTCGGTGAGGATGACCACCATCGGCGTCTTCTGCGCCATCTGCTTGAGGAAGTAGAACTCCTCGGCGTTGGTCTGCTCGGGTGGCGTCTGCTTGCGGCGTACGCTTCGCGCGGGGAGCTCCTTCTTGAGCTCGTTCATGTCCGGGCGTATCAGTTTGCGGGTCGCCATTTTGGGTTCCATGAATGCATGAGACTTTTAAACCGCCGCTGGTACCGCAGACCGATTGTCCGGGTTCCCCTTTTTATAACCCTCGTCCTCGTAGGCCAGGCAGCAGAGCAGGCGGCCGCACTGACCGGAGATCTTCGAGGGGTTGAGGCTGAGATTCTGCCGCTTCGCCATCTGGATGGAGATCGGCCGGAAGTCCTTGAGCCAGGTGGAGCAGCAGAGGGTCCGGCCGCAGATGCCGATGCCGCCGACCAGCCCGGCCTCGTCGCGCGCGCCGACCTGGACCATCTTCACCCGCACCGAGAACCGGCTCGAGAGATCGCGCACCAGTTGCCGGAAGTCCACCCGGCCTTCGGAGGTGAAGTAAAAAGTCGCTTTCTTGCCGCTCAGGGCAAAATCGACCAGGGAGATCTTCATCTCGAGCTTGAGCGCGCGCGCCCGCTCCTGGGCGAAGAGCTTGCCGCTCTGCTCGCTCTGGAGCTGCCGGTCGAAGGCGGCGAGATCCTCCGCGTCGGCGGGGCGCAGGACCGGCCGCGCGCTCGACTTCTGGCACGGCTTGAACACCGGCATCGGGGACTGCTCCACATGGCCGAACGCCGGCCCCGCCTCGAGATCCACCACCACCTTCTCCCCCCGGGCGTAGATCCGTCCGCCCGTTCCACACAGTGTCAGATTGGTCTCTTCACGAAAGCGTACGCCGACGAAGGTATCTTCGACGGCTGTTGACATACCTTTGAAACTGCAACCGTTGCATCCCATTTGGGTTCCTGCTCCATCTGCTACAGCGACCTGAAACACTATGCACGAAAAATACCAGCCACTCCGGGGAGCGCCGGCGCGCGGGTCAGGCCGACGGATTGTTTTTCAGCTCGGGACCGTCTTTCAGGAAAGTATCACGGTCCCAGGTATCAGGGTCCCGTAGCGCCGGCCCCGGCGGGGTCGAGCAGGCGCCGTCCGATGTCGTGCCGGTAGACCTTGCCCGGCCAGTCGACCTCGCCGACGGCCGCGTAGGCGCGTTCGAGCGCTCCCCGGAGGTCGGGGGCCAGGGCGCAGACGGAGAGCACCCGCCCGCCCGCGCTCACCAGCTCGCCGTCCTGGAGGGTGGTGCCGGCGTGGAAGACCTCCACCCCCTCGACCGCCGTGGCGCGGTCGAGGCCACCGATCGGCTCCCCCTGGAGCGGCCGGCCGGGATAGCCGGGGCTGGCCAGGACGACGCACGCCGCGGCCTCGCGGCGGAAGGAGAGGCGGCGGGCGTCAAAATGGCCGGCGGCCCCGGCGGCGAGCAGCGGCAGGAGATCGTCCTCCATGCGCAGCAGGATCACCTGCGCCTCCGGGTCGCCGAAGCGGGCGTTGAACTCGAGCACCCGCGGCCCCTCGGGGGTCAGCATCAGCCCGGCATAGAGCACGCCGACGAACGGGCGCCCCTCGGCGGCGAGGCCGGCGACCGCCGGCCGCATCACCGTCTCCACGACCTCGGCGGCGGTCTCGGCCGACAGCCCGCCGGAGGGGCTGTGGGCGCCCATGCCGCCGGTGTTCGGGCCGGTGTCGCCGTCGCCGATCCGCTTGTAGTCGCGGGCGGTGGCGAGCGGCAGCACCCGTTCGCCGTCCGACAGGGCCATGAAGGAGACCTCGTCGCCCGGCAGGAAGGCCTCGACCACCACCCGGTCGCCGCTGGCGCCGAAGCGGCGCTCCTCGAAGAGGGTGCGGACGGCCTCCGCGAGCTCCCCCTCGTCGGCGGCGATCAGCACCCCCTTGCCGGCGGCGAGGCCGTCCGCCTTGAGCACCACGGGGAAGCCGAAGCGCCGGGCCTCGGCCAGCGCCGCCGAGGCGTCGTGGACGACCGCGAACGGCGCCGTCGGGATCTGGTGCCGGTCCATGAACAGCTTGGAGAAGACCTTGCTCCCCTCGATCTCGGCGGCGCGCTGGGTGGGGCCGAAGATGGCGAGGCCGCGGCTGATGAACTCGTCGGCGATGCCGAGGGTCAGCGGCAGCTCGGGGCCGACCACCGTCAGGTCGATCCGCATCTCGGTGGCGAAGTCGGCCAGCCGGTGCACCTCCTCCGGCGCCAGCGGCACCCGGTCGGCCAGCGCGGCGATCCCGGGGTTGCCGGGGGCGCAGTAGAGATCGGTGAGCAGCGGGCTCTGCCGCAGCTTCCAGCAGAGCGCGTGCTCGCGGGCACCGTTGCCGATAACCAGTACTTTCATAAGATCCCCAGCGCTTTCATGTCTGCCTCCGCCAGGCCGCGTCCAGGGCCGTGACCGCGATCACGTCGACGATGTCCTCGGCGGAGCAGCCGCGCGAGAGGTCGTTGAGCGGCGCCGCGAGCCCCTGCAAGAGGGGGCCGACCGCTCGCGCGCCGCCGAGCCGCTCGGTCAGCTTATAGGAGATGTTGCCGGCGTCGAGGTCGGGGAAGATCAGCACGTTCGCCCGGCCGGCCACCGCGCTCCCCGGCGCCTTGCGCCCCGCCACCTCGGGGATCAGGGCGGCGTCCGCCTGGAGCTCGCCGTCCACCGCGAAGCCGACCCCCCGGGCGAGCAGGATCTCGCGCGCCGCCCGCACCTTCTCCACCCGAGGATGGCGGGCGCTCCCCAGCGTCGAGAAGGAGAGCAGGGCGACCCGCGGCTCCTCCTCCAGCAGCACCCGGCAGCTCGCCGCCGCCGCCTCGGCGATGTCGGCGAGCTGCTCCGGGTCGGGGTCGGGGACCACGCCGCAGTCGCTATAGATCAGGCCGCGGCCGCCGCGATCCTCCGGCAGGACCATCAGGAAGCAGGAGGAGACCACCTTGAGCCCCGGCCGCGGACCGATCGCCCGCAGCGCCGCCCGCAAGGTGTCGGCGGTGGTGGCGAGGGCCCCCATCACCGCGCCGTCCGCCTGGCCGGTGGCGACCCGCAGGGCCGCGTAGTGGAGAGGATCGAAGGCCAGGGTGACGGCGAGGGTGGGATCGAGCCCGCGCGCCGCCAGGCGCTCCGCGAGAAAGGCGGCGAGCCGCGGCAGATCGGGATCGGCGGCCGGCTCGAAGGTCGGCACGGTCAGCGTGACCCCGGCCGCCGCCGCGGCGCTCTCGACCGCCGGGCGCGCTCCCACCAGGGAGGCCCGGCAGAGGCCGAGGGCGGTGGCGCGCTCGGCCGCGGCGACCACCCGGGGGTCCCCCCCTTCCGCGAGCACGATCGCCGCCGGGGTCGCCAGGCCGCGGGCCCGCGAGCGCAGGCGTTCGAGAGGGTTCCGCGTCTCAGGCAAGGGGTCAGCCACGAGCGGATCTACGCCCCTTTGAGGACCATCGCCCCGGTCGGCTGCGGCAGGCCGCCGCGGGGCTCGACCGTCACCGCCCAGGCCTGGATCTTCGCGACGTCGGCCACCTGCTGGACCCGCAGGGAGGCGGTGCCGCGCGGGTCGACCGCGAAGACGCCGGCCGGGACCGGCTTGCCGTCGGCGATGAACCAGAGCTGGTACGTCTGGTCCGCCGGCAGGGCCGGGAGGTCGAAGGCGTAGAAGAGGGCGTCGTGAGTGCTCGGATTCACGTAGGTGCGCCCCTTGGCGCCGGGGGTCGGTCCCAGGCCGGCCAGGGTCACCGCCTGGACTCCCGGCCCGGCGAGCACCTGGAGGTCCTGCTTCGCCTGCAACACCTCGGACCGCACGCTGCCCACCTCGCGGCTCAGCACCTCCACCTGCCCCCGGAGGCGGTCGCGCTCCGCCGAAAGGCTCCGCACCTCGCGCTCCATCCGCACCTGCCCGAGGAGCCCCCAGAGGGCCAGGGCGAGCAGCGCGGACGCCGCGGCCGCCATCTTCCAGGAGCTCCGGCGCGGCACCGCGGCCCTCGCCGCGGCAGGCTCCGGCGTGGCGCCCGCCAGGCGCAGCACCCGCGCCCGGGTGATCTCGGACGGCTCGACCGCCGGCACCGTGGCGGCGAGCTCCTCGAGGTCCCCCTGCCAGAGGGTGAGCTGGCGGCCGCACTCCTCGCAGCCGCCGGCCAGGTGCGCCTCCAACTCGCCCAGCTCCTCGCCTTCCAGCGCGCCCAGCGCGTAGGCGGGGAGGAGCTCCTCGATGCGGGGTGTATGGATATCG
>JBDSHF010000323.1:0-3782 GCA_039918595.1 Thermoanaerobaculia bacterium | reverse complement strand
GTCGTCGAACTGCCCCTCTTCAATGGCTTCACGGATTCGATTTTCCGCCACGACCTGGACCGCGCGGCGGGACATGCGGTTCTGGCTCATGGAGGAGATATGTCAGGTCACTGGCCGAATATTTCCTATCCTGAGGCTGGGCTGGAATGGCCTGGGATTCGCCCTGGAAGGGCGACATTTGAATAGCCTGGGGTTTCAACCCATACCATTACACACATCTCCGGATCTACGATTCTGCAGGATTCAGGGGCTCTGAAGGAGCCCCTCCTGGACCCTGCGGAATCGTAGATCGGGAGATGTGTGTAATGGCATGGGTTGAAACCCCAGGCTATTCAAATTTCGCCCCTTCGGGGCGAGGGGGGCACGAGCCCCGCCCCTACGAAAAGCTTCTTTCCTACTCCCCGCGCTTCTCCTGTCGCTCCGGCGGCAGGCTGGACTCGGCGGCGCTCTCCGCGCTCGGGAAGGCGGTCATCGGCTCCTCGGTCTCCGCTCCGGGGCGGCTGCCGGGCTTCTCGGCCGGGAGGGCGCCGGAACGGCACGCCGGGCACTCGCCGGGTCCGTAGGAGGGCAGATCGAGCTGCAGCAGCGACTTGAAGGGGACGTCGAACGGATCGCGCCCCGCCGTGCGGTCGATGATGGCGCCGATGGCGACCACGCGGGCGCCGCGGCCGGTGGCGAGCGAGGCGGTCTCCAGGGTCGAGCGGCCGGTCGTGACCACGTCCTCGATGATCACCACCCGCTCCCCCTGGCGCAGGGAGAACCCCCGGCGCAGCCCCATCTCCTCCCCCTTGCGCTCGGAGAAGCGGAAGGGGACGCCCAGCTCGGCGGCCACCTCGTAGCCGATGATGATGCCGCCCAGCGCCGGGGCGAGCACCGAGTCGGGATGGTACGAGCGCAGCAGCTCGGCGAGGTCTCTGCCCACCTTGCGCGCCCGCAGCGGGTCCTCGAGCAACAGGGCGCACTGCACGTACGCCGAGGAGTGGAGCCCGGAGGAGAGCAGGAAATGGCCGCGCCGCAGGGCGCCGCTCTCCTCGAGCATCTGCGTCAGAATCTGCTCATCACGGCTCACGATCGGCTCCTCCCTCCCGGTGGATGTCGTATTGGTCGAGCTTCTTGTAGAGGTTGCTGCGCGGGGTGTCGATCGCCTGCGCGGTCTGGGTGACGTTCCAGTTGTTCTCCTCCAACTTGTGGAGGAGGAACATGCGCTCGGACAGGTCGCGGAACTCGCGCAGGGTCTGCACCGCCAGCAGCGAGGTGGAGAGCTCCGGGCGGGCGCCGCCGGTGGTCGCGATCACGTCCTCGCGGGTGACCTTGTCGCCGGGCGAGAGGATCAGCAGGCGCTCGACCAGGTTCTTGAGCTCGCGGACGTTCCCTTTCCAGGGGAGGGCCTTGAGATGGGCCAGGGCCTCAGGGCTGAACTCCTTGGCCTTGTAATTGTTCTGGTCGGCGTAGCGCCGCACGAAGTACTCCACCAGAAGCGGCAGGTCCTCCATGTGCTCGCGCAGGGCCGGCGTGCGGACCGGGATGACGTTCAGGCGGTAGAACAGGTCCTCCCGGAAACGCCCGGTGACGATGTCCTCCTCCAGGTTGCGGTTGGTCGCCGCCACCACCCTGACGTCCACCTGGATCGTCCGTTCGGCTCCCACCGGCTCGACCTCCCCGTTCTGGAGCACACGCAAGACCTTTGCCTGCGTGCGGGCGGACATGTCGCCGATCTCGTCGAGGAAGATGGTGCCGCCGTCGGCGGCGACGAACTTGCCCATCTGCTTGCGCACGGCGCCGGTGAAGCTCCCCTTCTCGTGGCCGAACAGCTCGGACTCGATCAGCTCCTCGGGGATGGCGGCGCAGTTGACCTGCACGATGGTGCGGTCGCGGCGGGAGGAGTTGCGGTGGATGGCCCGCGCCACCAGCTCCTTGCCGGTGCCGCTCTCGCCGGTGATCAGGACGGTCGCCGGGGTGGGGGCGGCCTTCTCGATCATCTCGCGCAGCCGGCGCACCGCCGGCGCGGTGCCGATGATCTGCTCGGGATCGGGGCGCAGGGTGCGGTTCTCGGTCTGTAGGCGGAAGGCGTCGATGGCGTTCCGCAGCGAGAGCAGGACGCGCTCGCGCTGCAGGGGCTTCTCGAAAAAGTCGAAGGCGCCGCGGCGGGTGGCCTCGACGGCGGTGGCGACGTCGGCGTGGCCGCTGATCATCAGCACCGGCATGTCGTAGCCCCGCTCGCGCAGGGCCTTCAGGAGCTCGAGGCCGTCCATCTCCGGCATCTTGATGTCGAGCACGACGGCGTCGGGGGCGCGCTCGGCCACCTTGGAGAGGGCCTGCGAGCCGTTCGCCGCCTCCTCCACCCGATACCCCTCGTATTCGAGGATCATGTGGAGGCTGTCGCGGATCGCGGCCTCGTCGTCCACCACCAGCACGGAGGCACGGAAGCTGTCAGAAGGTCTCGCCATGGTTCACCAGAGTGTAACAAGAAAAAAGGCCGGCCCACGCGGGCCGGCCGGCAACCACCAGATTGTCTGTCGGTCTGTCTTCTGTTTTTCTTCCTGAATATCGGTCAACGGGGCCCTATCGGGCGGCCGGCGCCTGCACCACGGCGAAGAACGGAGTCGGTGGTCTCTTTCCTCCGCCGCGGGGATCGAACTGCAGGGCGTAGAACCGCAGATAAGCTCCCGGTTTTGCACTCTTGATCACGCTCTCGAAGTCGCCGGCCCCCTTGATCGGCTGGCCGTTGATCTCGGTGATGATGCTGCCCGGCCGCACGAACTGTTCGTAGAGCGGGCTGGTCGGCGCGACCGTGGTCACGATGACGCCGGACACGTCCTGCGGGATGCCGTGGGCGCTCCGCAGGCTGCTGTTGAGATCCTGGTACTGAATGCCCAGCCACTCGACGCCGCGGCTCCCCTCGGGCTTGGACTGGGTCGCGTCGTCCTCCTCGCTGTCCTGGCCGGCCGGGCGCTCGCGCAGCTTGACCTGCTTCTGCACCGTCTTGCCGTCGCGCCAGACGTCGAGCTTGACGGTGGCGTTGGGACCCCGGGCCGAGACGTAGTTGATCAGGTCGCGGGTCTGCTTGACCTTGCGGCCGTCGACCGAGAGGATCACGTCGCCGTGCTGGATGCCGGCATCCTTGGCAGGAGCGTTGTTCTCGACCGACTGCACGAGAGCGCCGTCGGTGCCGGGGAGGCCCCAGGCCTGGGCCTGCGTGTAGTCGAGGTTGCGGACGCCGAGGCCGAGATAGCCGCGGCTGACCCGCCCCTTCTCGCGCAGTTGCGGCAGGATCTCCTTGAGCGTGCTGACCGGCACCGCGAAGCCGATGTTCTCGGCGCCGTAGTTGATGGCGGTGGCGATCGCCACCACCTGCCCCTGCATGTTGATCAGCGGGCCGCCCGAGTTGCCGAAGTTGATCGCCGCGTCGGTCTGGATGAAGTTCTCGAACGAGGCGTCGCCGCTGATGCCGATCGAGCGCCCCTTGGCGGAGACCACGCCGGTGGTGACCGTGCGGTCGAGGTTGAGCGGGTTGCCGATCACCATCACCCAGTCGCCGACCCGGATGGCGTCGCTGTCGCCCAGTTCCAGGTAGCGCAGGGGGTGGCCGGCGTCGATCTTGAGCAGGGCGAGGTCGGTCGCCTTGTCGAAGCCCTTGACCTGGGCCGTGTAGTCGCGGTCGCCGAGGTGGACCTTGACCGAGGTGGCGCCCTCGATCACGTGGTTGTTGGTGACCACCAGGCCGTCGGGGCTGATGACGAAGCCGCTGCCGCCGGCGTCGGAGCGGAAGTCCTGGCCCGGGG
>JBDSHF010000322.1:0-6931 GCA_039918595.1 Thermoanaerobaculia bacterium | reverse complement strand
CGCTCCAGCCGCCAGGCCTCGCGGAACATCTGCTGCCACTGCTCGCGGGGGTTGAACGGGAACGTCCAGCCCGCGAGGTCCACCTTGGCCTTGGCGAGATCCTTCTCCGCCAGCTCTTCTTCCCCGGTCGCGTCGTCGGCGTCGAGGACGTAGAAGTCCTCTTCCTTGCGGATCATCAGCTTTTTGCCGTCGGCCGAGAGGTCGTACTCCTCGACGTCGGCGAGCACCGTCTTGGGGTCGGTCTTCTCGGGATCGAACGGCACCGTCTCGAGCGCCGCCATGTCCTCCTCGACCTCGGGCAGGACGGAGAGCCAGTAGAGACGGTCCTCGCCCGCGGTCAGCGACTCGTAGTTGCCGGGCGGCACGGGGACCTCGTAGAGCCGGGCCGCGAGGCCGTCGAGGTCGATCTCCACCTTGGGCGGCTTCTTCCCCGGGTCCGGGGCCTTATCATTATCTTTGTCATCCTTTTCCGCCTTCTTGCCGGACTCGGGCTGCGCCGCCTCGTCGCCACCGTCCTTATCGTCTTTGTCCTTCGCCGGATGGAGCTCGTCGGGGGGCTGGAAGGGGGAACGGGTGTCCTTCTTCAAGGCGACGCCGAAGATCCCGGTGGTCGCCGTGAGGTAGGGGTCCGGCTGGCGCGCTCCCCAGGGGGAGCGGACGAGGGTGCGCAGGCTGCGGTCGGAAAGGAAGTAGATCCACTTGCCGTCGCGGCTCCAGGCCGGGCTCGTGCTGTTGAAGCGGTCGGAGGTCAGCGGCACGGTCTTGCCGGTCGCCACCTGGTAGAGGTAGATCCGGTTGAACGAGTTGGACCCGGCCACCGACCAGGCGAGCCAGCCGCTGTCGGGGGACCAGGAGAGGTCCTGGAACCCGCCGTAGGGGGATGTCGAGGTGGCGAGCCGCGTCTGTTTGCGGGTCTTGAGGTCGAACAGCCAGAGCTGCTGGTCCTTGTCGTGATGGGCGATCCACCGCCCGTCGGGCGAGGCCTCTCCCTCCCAGCGCAGCACCTTGCCCCCGGAGGTGAGCGGCTCGGGCTTGCCGACGCCGTTGGCCGGGAACTTCCAGAGCTCGACCTCGCCGGTCTCATCCGACAGCGCGAAGACGCTCTTGCCGTCCGGCAGGAACCGCGCCTCGCGATAGCGCACCCCCGGCTTGCGGGTCACCTCGACGATCCGCCCCTCCTTCACCGGCACCACGAACACCTGCCCGCGGGCGGTCAGCACCAGCCGGTCGCCGGTGGGCGAGAGGCGACTCGCGGTCAGGAAGTCCATCGGCTTCTTCACCCATGTCTCCCGCATCTGATCGAAATCCGAGACCAGGCGGATCGGCAGCGGCGCGTCCTGGTTGGCCGCGATGTCGAAGATCCGCAGATCGGCCCCGAGCTGATAGACGATCCGGCCCTCGGAGAGGTCGGGCGAGGTCACGTCCCACCCCCGGTGGAAGGTGTGCTGGCGCGGGTCGCCCCCCTTCTCGTCCATCGACCAGAGATTCATGGTGCCGTCGCGGTCCGAGACGAAGTAGACCCGCCCCTGCCAGACCCTGGGCGACCGGCTGGTGCCGGGAAAGTCGGCGGTGAGCGGCGCGGCTTCGGCGGTCCCATCGTTTTTTGGAGTCTCGGAATACCGCCAAAGACTCTGGGCCGTGCCGCCACGGTAGCGCTTGGTATGGCTCCCCTGGAAGGCGAAGCGGGTAAAGAACAGGGTCTTGCCGTCATAGCACCCCTCGCTCGCCTGGGCCAGGGGGATCAGGGCGCGCCGGCCGGTGGCCGGATCGAGCCGCGCGAGCTGGGTGCTTGGCAGCCCTGAGGCCTCGGTCGTGGCGTAGAGGATCTCGCCGTCCGGTGTCCAGCCCGCCACCAGGGCTCCCCCCTTCTCCGCCCCTTCGAAGGTCCGGCGCACCGGCAGCCCGCCGTCGATCGGCATGGTGTAGACCTCGGTCGGCCCCTCGTAGGCCGCCGAGAAGGCGAGCGTCCGGCCATCCGGCGAGATCGCGGGATTGGACTCCTCCGCCGGATGGGTGGTCAAGCGGGACGCCACCCCGCCCCGGCGGTCCACCCGCCAGAGGTCCCCTTCGGCGGCGAAGACAAGGGTGTCGCCGTGGATCGCGGGGTAACGGTAGTAGCCGAGGTGCTGATCGCCGAGAGTCTCCTCGGCGCGCAGGGCGGGAGCGAGCAGGAGCAGCGCCAGAACAACGAGAAATCGCTTCAAGGGAATCATCTCCAAAGGAGGAAAACGGCTTCGCGGTCGCGGGCCAGGGAACCCGGATCAGGGCGCGGCAGAAGATGGAGCGGAGTAGACCGCCACCCGGTTGCGCCCGTTCCGCTTGGAGAGCAGAAGGGCCTCATCGGCGGCCTGGTAGAGGTCCTGCGGGGTGGTCATCTCGCGGCTCAGCTCGGCGACCCCGACGGAGCAGCCGACGTTGATGCGGATGTCACCGTAGCGGTGCTCGTAGCCGGCGATCTTGTCGCGCAGCTTGGAGGCGAGCGACTCGGCCCCCTCGCTGCCGGTCTCGGGGGCGAGGATCACGAACTCGTCCCCCCCCACCCGGGCGAGCACCTGCTCGGGGCGCACGAGGTCGCGGGCGAGCGAGGCGATCTGCTTGAGGATGAAGTCGCCGCAGAGGTGGCCGTAGGTGTCGTTGATCGCCTTGAACTCGTCGAGGTCGAAGATGATCAGCGACAGCGGCCGCTGGTGGCGCGCGGCGCGGGCGAGCTCGCGCTGCAGCTCCTCCTCGAACTTGCGCTTGTTGAAGATCTCGGTCAGGCCGTCCTTGGCCACCAGCTCGTAAATCGCCAGGTGGTAGGCGCTCTCGACGTCCTGCTCGTGGAGGAACTTGAAGTGCACCGCCGCGGTCTGGAAGCGGTCGCCGCTGCGCAGCACGGTGCGGCCATGGATCGGCTGGCCATTGATGTACGTGCCATTGGTGCTCCCCAGGTCCTCGATCGTCACCACCGGCCCCATGTAGCGCAGCCGCGCGTGCTTGCGGGAGATCGACATCACCTCGGGCAGGCTGATGCCCACCGCGGCGGAACGGCCGATCTCCAGGGTGGTGCCGGGGGATAGGCGGAAGCGCGAGCCCAGGCGCTGGCTCTCGGGGTGCGCGATGAGGATGATGTCCGCCTCGGTCTCGAGCTGGGCCTTGGCGTACTCCCCCCGCTCGCGGGTCGCCCCCTCGTACGTCTGCGTCATCCCGCTCTCGTGGACCGGCGAGAGATCGATGTCGTCCGTGTCGGAATCCCCTCCGCGGGACTGGAGGATGTCGCGAGAGTCGGAGCGGTGCCGTTCGTCCATAGGTTCGGCGGCGAGAGGTCCAGAAGGTCCGTTCAGGTAGTCGAAAAGCGTATCACCAGGGGGTGGAGGCGTCAAACCAAGGGCCTCGTGTTCCGGATGGCCGGCATCATTTGCCCGACATCATCGCCTTCAGCACGTGGCGGGCGACCTCGGGGTTCTCGCGCAGGCGGCGCATCGAGTAGGGGTACCAGTCGGGGCCGTAGGGGACGTAGACGCGCAGCCGGTGACCGGCGGCGATGAGGATGCGGCGAAGCTCCTCGTCCACCCCCAGGAGCATCTGGAACTCGTACCGGTCGGGCTTCAGGCCGTGCTTGTCGATCAGGGCGGAGGCGGCGCAGGCGAGGAACTCGTCGTGGGTGGCGATGCCGACGTAGACGCCGCGCGACATCAGCTTGTCGAGCGCCTGGACGTAGTTGTGCCGCACCGTCTCGTACCCCTTCCAGGCGATCTTGCGCGGCTCGACGTAGATCCCCTTGCAGAGGCGGATGTTCGCCCCCTGATCCGGCAGCTCCTCGATGTCGCGCAGGGTGCGGCGCATGTAGGCCTGGAGGACGACGCCGACGTTGCCGTAGCGGTCGTGCAGCTCGCGGTAGATGCGGAGCGTCGCGTCCGTCGTCGTGTAGTCCTCCATGTCGATGCGGACGAAGTTGCCGAAGCTCTTGGCGGTCTCGACGATGCGCGCGACGTTGTCGCGGCAGAACCCCTCGTCGATCTTGAGCCCCAGGAGGGTGAGCTTGATCGAGATGTTGGAGTCGACCTTCTCGCGGTCGATCGCGGCGAAGACCCGCAGGTACTCCTCGACGGCGGCGGTCGCCTTGCCGCGCTCGCTCACCTCCTCGCCAAGGACGTCGAGGGTGGCCATGGCCCCCTGCTCGTTGAGCTTGCGGACGACGCGGATGGCGTCGTCCAGGCTCTCGCCGGCGACGTAGCGGGAAGCCACCCGGCCGACGAGCGGCTTCGGCACCATGGGGAGGCCTGTGACCAGCAGGCGGTTGAACGCACTCATCTCAGAGCCTCCCTCGAGGATGGCATCGCAAGACTGGATAGATCTCAGATCGCCGGCATCAGGATACAGGCTGTCCCACCGTCTCGGAAGCCGCGGAGGCCCCGGCCCCGATCACCGCGGGCTCGTCGACCACCCAGCGCACCGACTTCGAGCACGGGCAGGCGCCGGCGATGCGGCGCAGGGCCGGCATGCGGCCGGTGGCGGCCTCGATCGTGAGCGCCCCCGTCACCACCTGGGTAAGCGCCTCCACGAAGTCCTTGTAGTCGCGGCTCGCGAGGTAGGACTCCGGGAGGTTGCGCGACAGGTGCTGGAGGTACTCCGGCAGCGAGGTGAAGGCCTCCCCCTGGGAGCCCACCATGCGGAAAGCCGGGACGCCGCGGCGGCGGAAGAACTCGGCGTGCGGCATGTGGACGAGATCCTCCCGGTTCACCCCCTCGACCGTCTCGCCGGCGAGGATACGGTTGAGGTAGGCCTCGGAATCGCCATGGTTGAGGTTCTCGACGCGGGCCCGCAGGTAGCGGAGGTTGAGGTCGCGCACCAGCTTCTCGACCTCCTTGAAGTACGCCTGCTGAGCCTCGGCGTTCTTCATCGGCTTCAGCCCCATGCGCACGTTCGAGGCGCCCCCCCGCTCGTCGCCGAACATCTCGAGGCCGCGCGGGATCCACTTGTTGAGCGTCTTCTGCAGGACCTCCATGGTGACGAAGGACTCCCCCTTGGCGGCGGCGGTCGCCCAGCGGCGCATCGGCACCACCCCGGCGGCGAGGTGGAAGGCCTCCTCGCGCAACATCTGGGGCATGCTCTCCGCCATCGGCTGGTAGGCCGAGATCTTCTGCATCTGGAGCTGGTACTTGCCGACCCGGTCGATCAGGGCGCAGAAGACGATGTTATCGGCGAAGGAGTCGAAGTCGATGTTGAAGGCGCCCAGGAGGTGGGAGCCGGTGGTCATCGACAGGATGTCGTCGATCACGTCGGAGGTGGAATCCTTGGAGACCGAGCTCCAGTCGTCCTCGGCGAGCAGATGCAGCATCTGGTAGCCGTGGCGCAGCTCCTCGGCCATCATGCGCAGGACCCAGAACTGCTCTTCCTCCTCCTGGGCGCGGGCGAGCGTCAGGCGGTGCTGCTGGATCGAGCCGAACTCGGTGGAGGCCTGGGCGCGGATGGCGCCGAAGAGGTGATGGGCCTGCTCGGGCTGGAGCTCGGAAGCCTTCGTGGCCTTCGGCTTCCCCTTCATGTCGCCGCATTCGACCTCGGTGCACATCCCCATCTCGCGGTAGGCGCAGAGCTCGAAGGTCTGGTCGTTGGGGAAGTGCTTGTCCCAGTTCTCGATCAGGAATTTATAGTCCGGCAGGAAGACGTCGCGCCAGCGCAGGACGGCCTCGTGATATGGCTTCGGCAGAGTGGTGGTCTTCATGCTCATACGATCTCTCCCCTACTAGTCCCCAAACCAGATCTCTACAGGCTCTTGACGAACGGTCTCAAGGTCGACGGCTCGAACCCCAGGGAGCCGAAGAAGCGGCGGATGTCCGCCTGCTTCTCCTCGTCGACCAGCGTGCGGACGCTGTGGGCGCCGCGCTGCCGGAAGTGCTCCAGGATCGCCTCGGCCAGGCGGCGGCCGATCGACTTGCCCTGATGGTCGGGATCGACCCCCAGGACCTCGATCCATCCCGTCGGCTCCTCGAGCCCGAACTCGCCGGAACGGACCTCGCCGAGCATGAACCCCGCGACCTTGCCGTCGATCTCGGCGACGACCGAGGAGTCGGGGTCCCGCCGCAGGTAGTAACCGATCTGGCGCTCCCAAACTTCCGGACGGTACTTGCCGCTGATCTTCTCGTCGATGGCGACGATGTCGCTGATGTCCATCTCGTCGAGGGGACGGATGCTGATTCCGGGCGTGGTCTCGGTCGTGGTATCGGTCATAGGGGGCCTGGCGCTTTCGAGAGGAGCCGGCGGGCACCTTGTGATGCCCGTCACAAGCGCCATTCTAATGGTTCGGCGGGGCGGGCGCAAAGGGGTATCCTTCCCCCCGCGCTTATGGACGAACCCGGACGAACCCGATGAACGAGCCCGCCGAACCCGACGTCCGCCTCTGCCCTGAATCCTCGGCCGCCGCGCCGCCGGCGCCAGGGCCGGCCCCGGTCTGGCGGGTGCACCTGACGCTGATCCTGGTCCAGGCGGCCTTCGGCGGCTTCCACGTGGTGGCCAAGGCTGTGCTCGCCGACCTCGCGCCGCTGGCGCTGGCGGCGATCCGGGTGGGGCTGGCGACGCCGATCCTGATCGCGCTCGCCTGGCGGCGGGACCGTTTCATCCCCGCCCGGCGCGACCTGCCGATGCTGGCGCTGCTCGGCGGGCTCGGCGTCTTCGCCAACCAGGCGCTGTTCATCACCGGCCTCAAGTTCACCACGGCGACCAACGCCTCGATCCTGATGACCTCGATCCCGGTGTTCGCGATCGCGGCGGCCGCGGTGATGGGAGTCGAGAGGATCACTCTCAACCGGCTGGCGGGGATCCTCCTCTCGGTCATCGGGGCGCTGGTGCTGGTGAACCCCTTCCGCTTCTCCACGGCCGGCCACGCGGCCGCGCTCGGCAACTCCCTGATCCTCGGCAACGGCCTCTGCTACGCCCTGTTCCTGGTGCTGCA
>JBDSHF010000321.1:0-25788 GCA_039918595.1 Thermoanaerobaculia bacterium | reverse complement strand
ATCGACCGCCACTTCTTCCGCGAGCAGTACGACGCCCGCCAGACGCTGACCCTGCTGGTCGAGCGCATCCGGGCGACCCACGGCGTGGCGGAGCTCGCCAGCCTGCTCTGCCGCGAGGCGGACCTCGCCCTGCATCCGGAGAGCGTGTCGCTGATGGCCTTCGACCCGCGCTCGGGGGTGCTCGCCGACCCCAAGATCCGCAACCGGCGCCTCGACGCCTCCTCGTCGCTCGCCACTCTGATCGCGAGTGCCAGCGAGCCGCTGCCGGTAGCGCTCGCGGACGCCCGCTCGCCGCTCGCCAAGCTTCCCGAGAAGGAGCGCCACTGGCTGGTGGACAGCGGCTTCCGGATCATCGTGCCGATCCTGGCGCGCGACGGCTCGCTGCTCGGCCTGATCGGGCTCGGCGAGAAGAAGAGCGGCCTCCCCTTCCTCAAGGAGGACCGGCAGCTCCTGCGCGCCATCGCCAGCAGCGCCGCCTGGGTGCTGGAGCTGGAGCTGAGCCGCTCGCTCGGCGGCTCCTCGCAACGGAGCGGGCCGGAGGGGGACGAGGGGGATCCGCCCACCAACCCCGTGGACTCCGCCGCCGCCAACGCCGAGCTCGCCAGGGAGTGCCCCAACTGCGGCCGCCTGTACCCCTTCTACACCGTCCTCTGCACCTCGTGCAGCCGGCGGCTGGAGCCGTCGCACCTCCCCTATGTGCTGCCCGGAAAATTCCGCTTCGAGCGGCGGATCGGCACCGGCGGCATGGGCATCGTCTATCGCGGCATCGACCTCTCGCTGAGCCGGGCGGTGGCGGTCAAAACCCTGCGCCGGGTCTCGCCCGAGGACGCCATGCGGCTGCGGCGCGAGGCGCGCACCGCGGCGGCGGTCTCCCACCCCCACCTCGCCCCGGTCTACGGCATGGAGACCTGGCAGGGGACGCCGATGCTGGTGATGGAGCTGCTCGAGGGGGGCACGCTCACCCAGCGCATCGAGAAAGGGCGGCTCGAGGCCGACGAGACCGTCGAGCTCGGCATCGCCATGGCCGAGGCCCTCGAGCACCTCCACGCCTCGGACATCCTGCACCGCGACATCAAGCCGAGCAACATCGGCTACGCCCGGGACGGCACCCCCAAGCTGATGGACTTCGGCATCGCCCGCGTCATGTTCGACCTGCGGCGCGACCACGAGGCCCCCCCCTCGGCCAACCTGGACGAGGAGTCGGTCCTGCTGCCGCCGACCTCGATCTGGAGCCGCACCCCTACCTCGGTGACGGAGTCGAAGCAGCTCGTCGGCACCCTCGCCTACCTCTCGCCCGAGGCCCTCACGGGGCAGCCGGCCGACACCTCGTTCGACCTCTGGAGCCTCGCCATCGTGCTCTACGAGTGCCTGCTCGGCCGCAAGATCTTCAGCGGCGGCGATATGCACCAGCTCATGACCCGCATCCGCGCCGGCCGCGTCCCTGATTTCTCGCAGACCTGCCCGGAGCACGAAGAGCGGCTCGGCGACTTCTTCCGCGCGGCCCTCCACAAGACGATCACGCGGCGCCCGGCGAGCGCCCGCGAGTTCCGGGAGCGGCTCGCCGCCACCCGCCCGCGCTTCTCCCCCTGAGCTAAACCCGCCCGGCGATTTCCGTATCTATCACTCAGGGTGGGGCGGGGGAGATCTCACTTTAGGATCGTCTATGATGAAAGGCCGGTCTGGTCGTGATCGTGCCCTGCTCTTTGATGTGATGCGGTCGATAACCGGGCGATTCCTGCCCAAGGAGAGGACCCATGGCATACACACAGGAAGGGATCATGGCCCAGATCTGGATCGCGTTCGGCCAGGGTGCCGGCGCCATCCGGGTATCCCACGAGGCGGCGCTGGAGCTTCAACGGTGGTACTACGGCGCTATCACGATGGAGGTCATCGACAAGCGATGGAAGACCGACGCCGTTCAGGTCCTGGACCGTATCCGCGCGATCGGCAGGCTCGCCGCGCTGAAGGCAGCCCATGCCGGCTCCACGGTGATCAAGCCCCAGGACATCTACGAGTCGGCGTCCACGGTGCAGGACACGTCGCTGACCCCGCTGTGCCCGCCCGAGCCACCCCCGCTCTCGCTGGAGTGGACCCGTGCTGAGGCTCTCCCTGCCGGCGCGGCTCGTCCCGCCGCTAGCCACCATTAAGCTGGCGCTGGGTCTGGTCGCGTTCTTCGCGACGTACGCCCGATGCGCGGGGAAGGACCCCGCCTTCCCCTACCTCTACCACGGCCTGCTCCCGATCGCGTTCGGCGCGACGGGGGCGCTTCTTTTGCTGGGCGGCCGCGAGGATCGCCGGGCGCTCGCCCTCGGCGGCTTCTTCCTGGCGGCGGCGCCCTCCTGGGCCGACGCGCCGCTGGGCTACCTGGCCCAGGGCGGCGCGAGCCGCGGCCTCCTGGATCTGGTCATCGCGCTGAAGCTGCAGGCGTTCCTCCCCTACTTCCTGTGGGTCTTCGTGCGCGAGTTCCCCAGCCCGCCGCTCTCGTTGACGACCCGGCGCCGCTTTCAGCTCCTGGCGCGGGTGAGCGCCGTGGCCGGCCTGCTGCTCTTCGCCCTCAATTTGCTGGGGTTCTTGCTGGCGAGCGTCCCCAGCGCGCGAAGAACGCTGGCGTTCTTCGCTCCGGAGGAGGGGAAGATCTTCTATGGCCTGGTCTGGCCCCTCACCACGGCGGCGTTCCTGCTCCTGCCGTGGAAGTCCCGCCAGGCCCAGGGGCCCGAGCACCGGCGGGCCCGGGTGTTCCTGGAGGTTCTCGCCCTGACCTTCGGGCCGATCATCCTCGAGCTGATGATCGACTTCTTCGTCCACCCGTACCACGATTTCTTCGCCGCCCGTCCGCGGCTGCAACGAATTCTGGTCACCATCGTCCTGCTGCCGGCGCTCACCCTGCCGTTCACCATCCCCTACGCCGTGCTCGTCCACCGCGTGCTCGACGTCCGGCTGATCGCCCGCCGGGCCCTGCAGTACCTGCTCGCCCGCTCTATGGTGACGGCGCTAGTAGCCGTCCCCTCGGCCGTGCTGGGCCTCTATGTCTGGATCAACCGCAACTCGCAGCTCACCCAGCTCTTCTCCGGCTCGCGGGCGCTGCTGCTGATCTCGGCCATCCTGGTCGGAGCGGCGGCGCTGCGCTACCGCAAGCCGCTCCTCGACGCCATCGACCGGCGCTTCTTCCGCGAGCAGTTCGACGCCCGCCACATCCTCACCCTGCTGGTCGAGCGCATCCGCTCCATCCGCGACTCCACGAGCCTCGCCGACCTGGTGACCCGGGAGATCGACCTCGCGCTCCATCTCGATGGGGTTTCCCTCTTCGCCCTCGATGCCCGCTCGGGGCTCCTCGTCGACCCCCGCCACCGGACGCGGCGCCTGGACGTCTCCTCGGAGCTCGCGCTCACCCTCTCGAATGCCAGCGCCCCGCTGGAGGTCGACCTCGAAAGCCCCCACTCCCCTTTCCTGAAGCTCCCCCCGAAAGAGCGGCAGTGCCTGGCCGACGGCGGCTTTCGCCTGCTGGTGCCGATCCTGGCTCGCGACGGGTCGCTGCTCGGCATGATCGGGCTCGGCGAGAAGAAGAGCGGCCTGCCGTTCCTCAAGGAGGACCGCCAACTCCTGCACGCCATCGCCAGCAACGCGGCCTGGGTGCTCGAGCTGGAGGTCGAGAGGGTGCTGGCCGAGGATCCGCCGCCCCGCCAGCTCCCCCCGGTCTCGTCCGAGCTCGCCAAGGAGTGCCTGAAGTGCGGCGCCCTCCACCCCTCCTACACCGTCTTCTGCGGCACCTGCAGCAAGAAGCTCGAGCCGTCGGTCGTGCCCTACATGCTGCCGGGGAAGTTCCGCTTCGAGCGGCGGATCGGCACCGGCGGCATGGGCGTGGTCTACAGCGGGTTCGACCTGGCGCTCGGCCGCCACGCGGCGATCAAAACCCTGCGCCAGGTCTCCAGGGAGGACATCCTGCGGCTGCGGCGCGAGGCGCGGACCGCGGCCGCCGTCTCCCACCCCCATCTCGCCCCCGTCTTCGGCATGGAAACCTGGCAGGGGATGCCCCTGCTGATCATGGAGCTGCTGGAAGGGGGTACCCTCGCCCAGCGCATCACGCGGGAGCGGCTCACGCCGCGCGAGATCGTGGAGCTCGGCATCGCCATGGCCGGCGCTCTGGCGCAGCTCCACGCCGCCGACATCCTCCACCGCGACGTCAAGCCGAGCAACATCGGCTACACCCGCGACGGCGTCCCCAAGCTGATGGACTTCGGCATCGCCCGCGTGAGGCTCGAGCTCGCCGAGGAGGAAGAGGACGAGACCGAGGATCTGGACCTCACTGACGCCGACGACTTCCCACCTCGATGGTCCGCCATCGGCGAGAACTTCCCGGGGCGGTTCCGCTTCGCCGGCACCCTCGCCTATCTCTCGCCGGAGGCGGTACGCGGAGAGCCGGCGGACGCCTCGTTCGATCTCTGGGGACTGGCGATCGTGCTCTACGAATGCCTGCTCGGACGGAAGGTCTTCGTCGGCAATCAGCAGCAGGTGGTGAGCCGCATCCGCTCCGGGGTGGTGCCGGACTTCTCCCAGGTCTGCCCGGAGCACGACGGCACCCTGGGGGAGTTCTTCCGCGAGGCCCTCCACCGTTCCATCGCCCGCCGCCCGGCGAGCGCCGAAGCGATGCGGCGGCGGCTGGAAGAGGTGCGGGAGGCGTTGGGGAAGGCGGCCCCCCCCTCCTGACCCTCTTCTTCCCCTAAAAAGGCCCGCCCATCTCGAACATCGTGGGCTTGATCTTGGTGGCGAGCCCGACGCCGTCGCCCAGGGGGAGGACGACCGCCTGGAGCTGGGGGTGCATCATCAGGTAGCCGTTGAAGGAGCGGAGTGCGTCGGCGTCGCGGTCCTCCCGGTCCTCGTCGGGCGCGGCGACCTGCCCGCCCCAGAGCAGATTGTCGCAGACGATGACGCCTCCCACCCGCAGCTTGGGCAGGACGAGGTCCAGATACTTCCGGTACTCGGTCTTCACCGCGTCCACGTAGACGAGGTCGAACGGCCCGTCGAGGCGGTGGATCACCTCCAGGGCCGCCCCCTCGATCAGCTCGACCCGGTCGGCGACGCCGGCCCGCTCCAGGTACCCGCGCGCCGCGGCGAGCCGCTCCGGATCGATGTCCACTGAGGTAACCCGGGCCTCCGGCGCGCCGCGCGCGAGCCAGATCGCGCCGTAGCCGATGGCGGCGCCGATCTCCAGGATGCGGCGGGCCCCGGTCGCCCGGGCGAGGATGCCGAGCAGCTTTCCCACCTCCGGATCGGAGATCGGGATGTTCTCCCGCGCCCCCCGCTCCTCCATCTCCCGCAGGATGGCGTCCCGCGGCGGCAGCAGGCGGTCGAGATAGCTCTCCTGCTCGGGACGAAGGATCACGGCCGCGCCTCGCTTCATGAGCGCCTTCTCCTATCGCCCTACTGCGAGGTCGGCGTCGAGTTGTCGGCGGACGGCTCCTGGCTCCGCGCCCGCCGCCCCCCGCCGGGGATCCAGGCGATGTTCTCCAGCGAGGCCGAGCGCTTGGTGCCGGTCGCGGCCTGCGGCTCGAGGGTGAAGTTGGGGTTCAGCAGCACGTGACAGAAGTCCCCCGCCGGCGGCGCGTCGAGGCTCAGCTCGACCTCGTGCAGGCCGGACCCGGAGAGGTTCGTATCCGGGCAGCCGCAGTTCCCCTGGATCAGCACCGACGGGGCGCTGGCGCCCTCGTCGAGGACCAGCTTGTAGCCCGCGATGTCCGCGGGTGGAATCTGGACGACCATCCAGACCGCCCCGGGCGCGCGCTGATCGACGAGGCGGATCGCCCCACGGTTCACCAGCCAGCGCCGCGCCAGCACCTGGCGGTCGCCGCCGGACTCGACCTCCATCCAGGTCGGGGAGAAGGCGAGACGGGGACGGGGGTTGGCATTCGGCACCTCGACCTCGAAGGCCTTGTACTCGTCGCGCCCCACCGGGTCACCCAGGCCGTCGAGCGGCCAGCGCTTGCCGTCCTTGCCGTAGAGGCCCAGGGTCACCTGGTACTTGCCCGGCGCGAGCGGCGCCGCCATCGCCGACTGGTAGAGCCTGAGGTCGTAGGAGACCGGCGTCCCGGCGCGCCAGCGCTCGGGGAAGGCGTGGTCGAAAGTGCGGGCCACCTTCTTCTTGTCGTCGAGCAGGTGGACGAACACCGTCGGCTTCTCGTCCCCGATCGCCGCCGACGGAGTCCAGGTGAGGTGGACCGTCCGGAGCTGCGAGAACGGCAGATCCGTCTTCGGGGGGTCGACATTCACCTGGGCCACCGGGGTCTGCTTGCCGCACCCGGCGACACCGAGAGTAGCGATCCCGGCGACGGGGATCATGATCAGCAGGAGAGCTTTTTTTGTTTTCATAAGAGAGATGAAAGCCGGGGAGACGCTAACGGTGGACGGGGCGGCTGTCAAGGTCGTCTGTCACGGACGGCTGTCAGGGTCGAAAGGTGGCCGAGCAGTCCGGCCCCTCCCAGAGGGTGATCTCGGCCAGCGGCGCGGCCGGCAGCCGCGTCCTCAGGCCGTCGAAGAACCAGGCGGCGATCCGCTCGGTCGTCGGGCTCTCGCTGTCGAAAGGGGGGACGGTGTTGATGTCGCGGTGGTCGAGCCGTGCCGCGAGCTCGCGCAGCGCCCCCCGCACCTCGACGAAATCCCAGGCCATCCCCTCGGCGCCCAGCTCCGCCGTCTCCAGCACCGCCTCGACCCGCCACGAGTGGCCATGGCTGGGCTCCGGCGCGCCGCGATAGGCGGTCAGGTGGTGCGCCGCCTCGAAACGGGCGATCACCCGCAGCGTGTAGGTGGCCACGCCCTCACTTCCCCCCGAGGAGCTGCTCGACGTGGGCGACCACCATCTCCAGCGCCACCCGGTTCTCCCCCCCTTCGGGGATGATGATGTCCGCCCACCGCTTCGACGGCTCGACGAACTCCAGGTGCATGGGGCGGACGGTCTCCAGATACTGGCGCAGCACGTCCTGCACCGTGCGCCCGCGCTCGGCCATGTCCCGGCCCAGGCGGCGGATCAGCCGCAGGTCGGCGTCGGTGTCGACGTAGATCTTGAAGTCGAGCAGCTCGCGCAGGGCCGGCTCGACGAAGATCAGGATCCCCTCCACCAGGATCACCGGCTGCGGCTCGATCCGCCGCGTGCGCGTCGTCCGGCGGTGGCGCACGAAGTCGTAGATCGGCACCTCGATCGGGTGCCCCGCCTTGAGGGCCGCCACGTGCGCGATCAGCAGCTCGTCGTCGAGCGCCGAGGGGTGGTCGAAGTTGTGGTGGAGCAGCTCGGTCTCGTTGCGCCAGTCGACGTCGCGGTAGTAGCTGTCCTGCTCGATGAACGCGATGCGATCTTCCCCCACGGCGTCGAGGATGGCGCGGGCCACGGTGGTCTTGCCCGACCCCGTCCCTCCGGCGACCCCGAGGGCGCAGCACTTGTACTTCAAGGCCGAGAGGAGCGGGTCCAGCAGCGGTGCGGTCTCCAGGATCGACATAGGACCTTTTTCTCCGTTCAGACGCCCAGGATGGCGGGCTGCTCGACCCCGAGCGTCTTGAGGTAGGCCGAGAGCTGGCCGCGGTGATGGACCTCATGGCCGACCATGATCAGGAGCGCCTCCCACAGCGGGAAGCGCTGCGCCAGCAGCGGGTGGTCGACCTCGACGGCGGCGAGCTGCTCCGGGGTGATCCGGGAGAGCTCGGCTTCGGTGCGCGCCTGGATCGGGGTCCAGATCTCCAGGCACTCGGCGAAGGTTGCCCCCCGTTTCACCGCCCGCCCCGCGGATTCCAGGTTCGACCGCCGGAAGGCCGTCATCCGCTCCCGTCCGTCGCCGGCCAGCCCGAAGGGATCGAAAGCCCTCCCCTCCACGGCCTCGAGGTTCAGTTTGCGCCAGAACTCCTCCGACTGGATCAGGTGGCGCACCAGCTCGCCGCAGGAGAACGACGACTCCGAGGGGCGCCAGTCGAAGTGCTCCTCCGGCACGGCGGCAACCAGCGAGCGGGTCCAGCTCCGCTGCCGCCGGTAATAGTCGAGGAAGTGCTCAATGGTTCGCATCGGGCGGGATTGTATCCGCCTCGGGTCATCTCTGGCAGCCGGGGCAGTAGAACGTGCTCCGGCCGGCCTGCACGATCCGCCGCACCGGCCGGCCGCAGGCGAGGCAGGGCTCCCCCTCGCGGTCGTAAACGGTGAGCGAGACCTGGAAGTAGCCGCTCCGCCCCTCGCCGTCGGCGAAGTCGTTGAGGGTCGTCCCCCCCTGCGAGATCGCCTGCCGGAGCACCGCCATCGCCGACTCGGCCACCCGTTGCCAGCGCTGCCGGGAGATGCGGGCCACCGAGCGGCCGGGGTGGACCCCCGCGCGGTGGAGCGTCTCGGAGGCGTAGATGTTGCCCACCCCCACGACCACCCCGGCGTCCATCAGGAAGGCCTTGACCGGCCCCCGCCGCCCCGCGGCCGCGCGGGCCAGCACCTCGCCCAGTACCTTTCCGGACAAGCCCGGCTCCAGCGGCTCGGGCCCGAGGTGGGCGAAGTGGGGGTCGGCGCCGAGCTCCGCCGTCTTCGCCGCGAAGACCACGCCGAACCGGCGCGGGTCGCGAAACCGCAGCCGCCGGCCGCTGCGCAGATGGAAGGCCACGTGCTCGTGGAGCTCGGGCGGCGCCGCCGCCGGCGCGAGCGTCAGCCGGCCGCTCATCCCGAGGTGGACGACGACGGTCCACCCCCCTTCGAGGTCGATCAGCAGGTACTTCGAGCGCCGGCGCAGGGCGACGACCTCCCGCCCGCGGGCCGCCCGCCGCAGCCGCGGCACGTCGACCGGCTCGCGCAGAGAGGGGTTCGTCACCTCGACACGCTCGATCCGGTCCCCAACCAGGTGGGGCTCCAGGCTCCGGCGCAGGACCTCGACTTCGGGCAGCTCAGGCATGACAGGGGGATTCTATTTTGGATTTCCGATTTTGGATTTTGGATTGCAAATCGCGAAGAAAGGGGCTTGACAGGGCTCCGCGAATTGGCGTAAAAAGAGCGTAACATGATTCGCCAAGCGACGCTTCCTCTACTGTTCGTCCTCTCCCCCAGTTTTCAGGCTGATCCCGCCGAGGCGATCGAGCGCAGGGTGCGCCGCGCCGCTGTCCGCCGTGAGCCGGTCGTCCTCGGCACCACGGCAATCCCCTACGAACCGGTGCGGGAGGCGAGCCCCCTGCGGACGCTCATGCCGCTGGGAGACGGGCTGGAAATCGCGATCACCACCTCTTCGCCGCGCATCCTGGGGGAGCTGGAGCTGCTGGTCGAGCTGGACCGGCGGCACTCGGTGACCGTGCGGCTGCTGGTCCCGGTCCCCACTCCGCTCGATCCCGGGCCGCGCCTGCGGGCCGCGCACAGCTTGGCGGACGAGGGGATCACGACCGTCCTCCTGCTCGCTCCCAACGCCGCCGCGCGAGAGGAGGAGATGCGCTTCTTCCTAGAAGCGGCCCGGGAGGCGAACGTCCATGATGTAGAGATCGAGACCGCTCCCCTCCGCCGTGTGGAGCGCCCCGCGCTGCAGGACATCTTCCGGCGGCTACGGCTGGAGTACGGGTTCCCGCAGGCGTCGGCGGGACGCGGCTAGATCCTCACTCCGGCAGATCCGCCATGATCCCGAGCGCCACGCTCCGGCATCTCTCGATCACGGTCCGCAGCAGCCAGCGTCCAGGGTTCTGCCGGTCCCAGCGCTTGCTGATCAGGATCCCGCAAGCATCCTCCAGGATCTGCCGCGCGGCGTCCTCGGAGATCCCATAGGCGGCGAAGACCTCCTCCAGGGCAGGCCGGAGACGAGCGAGAAGCTCGACGCTGGTCTCTTCCATTTCCATCGGGCGCAACCCCTTCTATAAGAATTGGTTCCTGCCGTGATGGAAACGGGACAAAATGGGCTTCCCCCCACCCCGAATCCTCACCCCCGGCCCCTCTCCCACCGCACTCCCCCCGACCGGGAGAGGGGAGCTTGACGGGAAAGACCTCGCTTGTAGGAAGAGTCGTGCACACCCGTACGATGGAAAAAGCGCTTCCTACAGGCTCGATCGGTTCGGAGTCGTCCCCCCTCTCCCGGTCGGCGGGAGTGCGGTGGGAGAGGGGCCGGGGGTGAGGATTCGGGGCGGGGGACGCCCCCGCTTACCGCCGCCCGCCCGGAGCCGCGGCCGCCGCGGCCTGACTCAGGTGGGCCACCAGGCGGGCGAGGGCGACGTCGGCCTCGCCGCTCTCCCCTTTGATCTGCAGCTCGGTCTCCAGCAGGTCGGAGGGGAGGCGGGCGAGGAGCGGCTCCGGCAGCCGGCAGGCGGCGAGATAGGCACGGTGGAGCCGGAAGGGGTGGAGGCCGGCCAGCGGATTCTTCCCCCCGGTGGGGATCTCGGATTGCAGCGCCGGCGCGTGCTGCGTCTTGAAACGGGCGTAGTTCCCCTCATTGGCAGGCACCCGCGCCACCCGCATCATGCCGCGCACGGCCACGAGTTGGCGGCAGAACGAGGCGAGCAGCGAAAAGAAGGAGAGCCGCGCGACCAGCGGGTCCTCGGCCCCCGAGATCAAGCGGCGGAGACGGTCGAGCGCTTCCCCCCCGCGGCCGGCGGCGATGGCGTCGAGGAGCTGCCAGACGTCCTCCTCGCCGCGGTCCTCGACCGTCTGTTCGACCAGCTTGCGGTCGATCCGGCCGTCCCCCTTCCCCTCGACGGCTCTGCCCTCGAAAAAACCGGCGAGCTTGCGGTACTCTCCGGCGAAACGGGCCGTCGAGTCGGCGTCCACGCCCCCTGTCGACCGCCCCCCTTTGTCGCTCTCCTGCCGCAGCGTGCGGCGGGCGAGCTCGGAGAGGGCGTCGGAGGCGATCCCGACCCCCGTCTGCCGCTCGAGCTCCCCCGTCAGCAGCTCCAGCCCCTGCCAGCTCCCGCGGTCCGATTCGATCCGGCCGACGCCGAGCACGGCGCCGCGCTCCTCCAGCAGGCGGACGACTGGGTGGTCGGTCGCCACGGCGCTCTCGGCGAGCACGAGAACATGACCCGGCGGGAGCCCCTGGCGCACCACCTCCGAGAGCTCCGTCAGGTCCCCCTCGCCGGTCCCTTGGATCTCCTCCCGGCGGGCGGCGTCGAGCAGGCCGGCGAGCGAGGACCGCAGCTCCTCGACCTGCTTCTTACCCCGCTTCGCCTTGCGCGCCTTCCCCCCTTCGAGCACCCAGGCCGGCAGCTCCGCGAGCGCCCGCTCGGGCTCGCCGGTGTAGGGGTTGATGTCGAAAAGATGGAGCGCCTGGAGCAGGCGCGAGGCCGCCTGCCGCTCGCGGGCCGAGAGCGAATGCCCGCCGGCGGCGACCGGAACCACGTCCGCCGCGTCGTCGATCAGCTCGCCGGCGGCGCCGCGGTCCGCGAAGACGGCCGAGTCCGACGCCAGCAGCACCTTGCCGGTGGCGAACAGGGAAAACGTGCGGAGATCCTGGAGAATGGGGGAGAGCGACGCCGGGCGGCGGTGCACCTCCACCGCCGCGGCGCCGAGCCCGGCGGCGCTGGCCAAGGCTTCCGCGACCCGGCGGGCGGCCGGCTCGGCCATCACCAGGTCGCCATGGACCAGACAGACCTGGGGCGGTTGCCCACCGCGGGTCAACCGGGCCAGGAAAGTCTCGATGGATTCGGCCAACAGCCCTCTATCTGATGCAGGAAAAAGCTTTGGGAACAGGCGCTACGAAGGTTCCACTTCCAGGAGCCCCTTCTCGGCCATCTCCTGGCAATCGACACAGAAGCGCGCCCAGGGCAGAGCCTCGAGCCGCGCGATGGCGATGTTCTTTCCGCAATTCGCGCACCGTCCGTACGTGCCCTCGTCCATCCGCCGGATCGCGTTCTCGATCTGGAGCAGCGTGGTCCTCTCGGTGTCCGACAGGGAGAACATCAGCTCCCGGTTGTAGGCGTTGTTCGCGCGGTCCACGATGTCTTCCGTGCCGTCGTCCGCGGACTCCTGCCCCGCCCGGAGGTCCTGCTTGTACATGTTGAGGATCTCGTCCCGCTGGGTCTCCAGCCGCTGGCGGAGGCTCTCGAGACGCTCCGGAGGCAACCCGGCCTCCTCCACCTGGACCTTATCTGTTCTGGCCACGCTTGCTTCTCCTTTTGAACAGACGCGCAAAAAAGTTCCCTAGGGTACGGCGTCACACCCCGTAGGCCCCATACGCAGGCCTTACACCTTCACAGGGGCTCGCGATGATAGCTCATTCCAGCCTCAATCGAGAGCGCGCGGTAGAGCTGCTCATACAGCACGACACGTGCCAGTTCGTGGGAGAGCGTGAGAGGGCCGAAAGAGAGGACCGCGCGGGCCCCCTCCAGCACGGCGCGGTCGAGGCCGAGGTCGGAGCCGATCAGGAAGGCGATCGGGTGGGGCCACTCCTGCTTGAGCCTGGCGAGCCGGTCCGCGAGCTGCTCGGAGGAGAGCACTTCCCCCCTGCTGTCGAGGGCGAAGGTCCAGGCCGAAGGGGGGAGGGCGGCGAGCAGCGCCGCCCCCTCCGCCTTCAGGCGCTGCGGGTCGTCGGCCGCGACGCGGGCACGGACGGGGAGGTCGCGCACCGGCACGAAGCGGGCGATGCGCTTGCGGTAGGAGGCACAGATCTCTTCCCAGTTGGAGCGCTGGTGGCGTCCTGCCCAGAGGACGGCAAGCTCGCGCACTCAGCGGCCGCCTTATCCCACCGCCGCTTTATCCAACGGCAGTATCGTCGAGGTCTTGCTGCGAACGGCCCACCAGGTAGCTCTCCCACTCGTCGAAGTAGGCCAGGGTCTTGAAGTCGCGCATCCGGTCGAGAAAGACGACGCCGTTCAGGTGGTCGTATTCGTGCTGGACGATTCGCGACTCGAAGCCCGTGATCACATAATCGAGCGGCTGCCCCGTGCGGTCGAGCCCCTGCACCCGTACCTTGGGGTGGCGTGGCACGAGCCCCCGCAGATCGGGGATCGACAGGCACCCCTCCCAGTCGTACGCCACCTCCCGGGCCTGCGGGGTGACCAGGGGATTGATCACTACGTGCAGCGGGATTTCCGGCGGACCGGCCGCCTGGTAGACGAAGAGCTGCGCCCCTTCACCCACCTGCGGGGCGGCAAGGCCGACCCCATTCGCATCGTGCATGGTTTCCACCATGTCGTCGATCAGCGCCTGGACCTCCGGATCGGCGATGCGGTCGAGAGGGATGGGCAGCGCCGGAGTGCGCAGAGCGGGGTGGCCGAGGCGGACGATGGGGCGAGCGGGCATCGCATTGATTATAGTGTGAGTTCCAATGCCAGTGTGAGTTCCGAGCGCGGTCGCAAATGGTATGCTCGGCGGCCATGTCGAGAGGCACGGGAAGATCCCTGAAAACCTATCGCGGGCGCCGAGTGGCCGCGAAGCTGCTGCTCGCCGGCGCGGCGGTCGGCGTTCCGGTCCTGGCGGCCGCCCTGCTGCGCCGCCGGGCGGAACCCCCCTCTCCGCCGAGATGGGGGCGCGCCCACCGTTACGCCGGGCGCTCCGGACGCGAGGTGGTCTTCCAGGAGCTGGGCAGCGGTTCGCCGATCGTCCTGCTCCACTCCTTCGGCCCGGGTTACGACGCCAACCAGTGGCGGGAGGCGGCCGAGGTCCTGGCGGCCCAGCATTCCGTCTACGTGCCCGACTTTCCCGGCTGGGGACGGACGCGGGCGGTGGCCGGCACGCACCACCCGGACCGCTACCTCGCCCTGCTCGAGGACTTCCTGACCGGCGTGGTGCGGGAGAAGGCCGTCCTGGTGGCGTCCGGCCTCTCGGCCGCCTACGCCGTGCAAGCCGCCGTGGACCACCCCGGCCGGGTGCGGGCCCTCGCCCTGGTCTCCCCCCTCGGATTGGGAGAGGCCGCCGCGACCGGTGCCCTGCACGGCTTCACCGGCAAGCTCCTCACGGTTCCGCTCGTCGGCGCGCCCGTGCTCGACCTGCTGACCGGCCGCGCCGCCCTCGAGCACCACCTCCGCCGCGAGGTCTACGCCGCTCCCGAGCGGGTGGACGCGGCCCTGCTGGAGCAGCATTATCGGGCAAGCCACACCTCCCAGGCTCGCGCCGCTCTCGCCGCCTACCTGCGGGGGGACCTTTGGCACGACGTCTCCGAGGAGCTCGCCCGGCTGCGCGTCCCAGTCTGGATCGCCTGGGGCCGGCAGGCCAAGCAACCTTCCGTCGACCAGGCCGACCTCTGGCTCCGCCGCCTCCCGCAAGGCGAGCTCGACGTCTTCGAGGGGACCGGCGCCCTTCCCCACGCCGAGACCCCGGCCCTCTTCTCCCGCGCCCTCGAACGGTTCCTGGCCAAGCTGCCGGGATAGATCACGGGATAGATCAGAAAGCCCGCGCCATGAGCGACGCTAGTTCCGCACAGTTGTCCGCTATCGCCAGCTTTCAGAGATTGCATTCGGCCGGGTGCTTCGTCGTGCCGAACCCCTGGGACCCGGGCAGCGCCCTGGTTCTCCAGCATCTGGGTTTCGAAGCGCTCGCCACCACCTCCGCGGGTTTTGCCTTCACCCGCGGGCTGCCGGACGAGGTTCGGGCCATCCCCCTGGAAACCATGCTCGCGCACATCCGCGACATCGTCGCGGCGACGCCGCTCCCGGTGAACGCCGATTTTCAGTCGGGGTACGCGGACGAGCCCGAGGGGGTCGCCGCTAACGTGGCGCTCTGCATCGCGACCGGCGTCGCCGGCCTGTCGATCGAGGACGGGACCGGCGACAGCGCCTCGCCCCTTTACGAGGAACGTCTGGCGGTCGAGCGCGTCAAGGCGGCGCGAGCGGCGATCGACGAGTCCGGCATTCCCGTGCTCCTGACGGCGCGCTGTGAAGCCTGGCTCGTGGGGCATCCGGACCCGGCCCGAGTGGCGCTCGAGCGGCTCGTCGCCTACGCCGAAGCGGGCGCCGACTGCCTCTTCGCCCCCGGCGTCCGCGAACCCCAGGAGATCGCGGCCATGGTGAAGGCGGTGTCCCCGAAGCCGGTCAACGTCCTGGTGTCGGCGCCCAGCAGCGAGCTTTCAGTCTCCCGGCTCGCCGATCTCGGCGTTCGGCGCATTTCGGTCGGCTCCGCGCTGGCGCGTGCCGGCTGGGGAGCCTTCCTGCGCGCCGCCCGCGCGATCGCGACGGAGGGGTCGTTCGACGGTCTGGCCGACGCCGCTCCGTTCAGCGAGCTCAACGGGCTCTTCCGCGACCGCGGTTGATCCGATCAGGCGGGGCCAGCGAACCGATCAGCTCGCCAGACCTGGGCGGCGGCCTCATCGCGCGGCGAGGTGAGGAAGCGCACCCAGGCCTGCTGCTCGTGCCAGACAGGGACCAGCTCCCAGACGCACAGCGTGGGCTTGTGGGCGCCGTCCCGCGGAAAGAGATCAAAGTCCGCCATCGCGTCGCCGTCCTTGTAGAAGACGGTCTGCCAGAGCTCGTTCGAGTTTCGCCAGGTGCAGACGATGAGGAAGTAGAAATCCTTTCCACAGCGGTGGAGGATCACGAAACCCAATCCACGCGCCTCCAGAGGTGTGCTCATGAGCCGGGCGCGTGCCAGCCGCGTCACCTCCTCCGGGACCGGCCGGTCGTCGGGGTGCAGCCCATACCACTTGAGCACCGCGCCGGACGGCTCGAGCGGCTCGCCGGGCGTGACCCGTTTGGGGGCATGCCGGTATCCAGAATCGACCCCGGAATCCGTCTCAAGAATGCTGCTCAGATGCGTCGCCGGTTGGATCATTCGCGATCTCCTCTATCGTGACAAAAATGTGAAGTGGATCCGTCATGCGCCGTCTCCCTCTTCCTCCTCGACCGCGGCCTTCTTGAAATATCGCCCGGGCGTCGTGCCGAGAGCGCGCCGGAAGGCCGCCACGAAGGCGCTCGTGCTCTCGTAGCCCACCGCGCCGGCGACGCCGGCGACCGCATCCCCCTCCGCCAGCAGTTGCAGCGCGCGGAGCAGCCTCGCCCTCTGCCGCCAGACGCCGAAGGGTAGTCCGGTCTCGCTCCGGAACAACCGCTCCAGCGTCCGCGCGCTGGCCGCCGACGCGCGGGCGACCTCGGCGAGAGTGTGCCGCGCCGCGGGCTCCCCCCGGATGCACGCCGCGGCCCGGACGCCGCGCGCGTCGCGGGGCATGGGAAGGTCGAGAGGGATCAGTGGAAGCACGGTAATCTCGTCGAGGAGGACGTCGATGAGATGCCGCTGCTCCGCGATACCCCGGTCGAGCGTGCGCAGCCGCATCGCCCGGCGCAGGATCTCCCGGAGAAGCGGCGAGACCTCGACCACCCGGCAGGAGTCCGGCAGACGGCTGTGGACCGGCTGGCGCAGATACAACGATCGCATCGCGACACCCCCCGCGACCTCCACGCCGTGCCGCACGCCCGGCGGAACCCAGACGGCCTGATGGACGGGAACGACCCAGAGCCCCGCGTCCGTGTGCACCGTCAGCATTCCGCGGGACGCGAAGAGGAGCTGTCCCCACTCGCTCACCCGGTCGCGCCAGGTGTAGGGGGCCGCCCAGGCGACCGAGCTGGTCCTTACCTGCGGCCCCTCGGTTTGGCGCGATCTCGACATCCACTGGCAGTATAGGGATAACGCGCAGGCCGGGAAAGGCATATCGTAGGGCCGTTCTCAAGATTTTATACCCGAAGGAGACGCCCCCCATGCCGGACCGCCCCGCCAGCCACGTCGCTCACTTCGCGATCAATGCCGACGACCTGAACCGTGCCCGACATTTCTATGAGAAGGTTTTCGGCTGGCGTTTCGAGGCCTGGGGACCGCCGGGTTTCTTTCAGATCACCACCAGCGACGGCCGCGAGCCCGGTCCCCTGGGAGCCCTTCAGAAGCGCCGCGAGCTCGTCGCCGGCCAGCCCACGATCGGCTACGAGTGCACCGTCTCGGTGGCGGACGTGGACGCCGTCGCCGCCGCCGTCGTGGCCAACGGCGGCACCATCCTCATCCCGCGGACCCTGATCCCCACCGTCGGCCATTTGATCTTCTTCCGCGATTCGGAAGGCAATACGGTCGGCGCCATGCAATACGATTCGAAGGCTGTCGACGAGATCTGAAGGGTTTCTACGTCTCGCGAAGGGTGCTCCATCTTCCCGCACAGCTTGGTGACAGGACTATAATCGCTCCAACGATTCTCTCCCGAGGGGCGATCCATGCGGGCACGAAGCGGGCACGAGGGGCCGTGGTTTCTGTACACGATCGCCCTGGGACTTCTGGCGACTCTCTTCGCGGGCGGCGTCCGGGCGGACGTCGTCCATCCGCTCCCCTACGATCTGCTCTACGTGCGGGCGCCCTGGTTCGGGGCGGGCCCGGAGGTCCGCGGCAGTGTCTGGCCCGACACCGCCCGCCCGTTGACGCCCGATCCGGGAGCGCAGCTCGCGCGGCTCCGGCGAGACGGCGTCCGGGAGGTGCTCTTCCCCCAGGAGCGCTACCGGCCCCAGGTGGACACGCCGGCGGGGAAGCCGCTGTCCGCCGGCTCGGTGTCGGATCTCAACGTCTCCTTCGACGGCCAGTGGGTGCTCTTCACCTGGTACCACGACCTCACCAGCGTCAACCCGCAGCGCGGCGACAGCGGCGGTCCCTATCTCTCGCAAGCCGGAGCCGATCTCTACAAGCTGCATCTGGGCACGGGGCAGCTCGTCCGACTCACCACCCAGGCTTTGACCCCGAACACCGGCAACGGCGCCACTTTCGTTCCCGGAAGCCCGCACGGCAATCACCCCCGAATCGGCGTGTTCAACAGCGGCGGCACCTGGGCCGGCGGCGGCCGGATCGTCTTCACCTCTAATCGCAACAATTTCGTTCCGCCCCGCGAGCTGAACAGCGGCCAGCGGGTGATGCAGCTCTTCGCGATGGACGCGGACGGCGCCAACGTCGAGCAGATCGGCCATCTCAACCTCGCCATGGCCCTCCACCCCCAGGTGCTCCTCGACGGCCGCATCGCCTTCTCGAGCTGGGAGGAGCACGGGCTGCGCGACACCCGCCAGTTCCCGCTCTGGATCATCGGCCCCGACGGCCGCGGATGGAACAGCCTCTCGGGGTTTTCCGAAACCAATCTCGTCCACCATTTCGTGACCCAGATGCCCGGCGGCGACCTGGTCGTCACCCGCTACTACAACCTCAACAACAACGGTTTCGGGGATCTCGTCCGCTACCCGCTCGATCCTCCCGGCCCGGACTTCGGCAGCCCCGACGCCACACCTGCCGACGGCGACGACGGCCAAGTCCCCTTCCAGCGCACGGGGCAGGTGCGGCTCACCCCGTTCACCACTCCCGACGACTTCCCCGCGCCCTGCCCGGGCTGGGAGAACGACGCCTATGCCTCCTCGGGGATCGAAGGCCCGTCCCCCTGCGCCGGAGCGGACCGCCGGGGTAAATTCACCCATCCGGCGGCGGCTCCCAGCGCGGCCGGCGACCCCGCCAAGGCCGACCTCCTGGCGGTCTACTCCGCCGGACCGGCCAACAGCAACGGGATCTATCTTTCTCTGGGGACGGCCTTCCCCCGCTATCACGGTGAAATCGTCCTGATCCCCGACGCCGAGCCGGTCCCCGTGCCGCCGAGCGGCCAGCCGGGCCGGCCGCCCCAGCTCGTCACCGTGATCGCCGAGGACGGCTTCAATCTCCAGTGGCCCCGGCCGGTCGTGAGCTGGCGCCAGCTCTACGGGATCGACGGCCCCGCCGCATGGCCCGCGCCCTCGGACGCCGCCGTCCGCGCCGAGCGGCTCACTCCGGGCGAACCGTTCGGCCTCCTCGGCAGCTCGTCCCTCCTCTGGCGTGACACGGCCCCCTCGCTCGGCCGCTACTGGGAGGACCGCG
Organism: Thermoanaerobaculia bacterium; assembly: GCA_039918595.1. Classification (GTDB taxonomy): domain Bacteria; phylum Acidobacteriota; class Thermoanaerobaculia; order Multivoradales; family UBA5704; genus DATARR01. Next base: position 7,025 of record JBDSHF010000321.1, on the reverse strand, counting down.
ACCCGTTCAACACCGGCGACGCGGCCCCGTTCCGCTGGACCCGGCAGGGGAGCGACTCAGGGGTCTACGGCGATGGCGACGTCTGGGCCGTGCGCGTCCTCCTCCAGATCCCAGCCACCGACCGTGGCTATCCCGCCAACCGCCGCAACTTCTACACGGTCGGGGGCGAACGGATGCGGATCCTGGGCGAGATCCCGGTGCGCAAGCCGGGAGCGCCCCACATCCCGCGGCCGGACGGCTCCTCGGAGGAGGACACCAGCTTCCTCGCCCGGGTGCCGGCCGACGTCTCGCTCACCCTCCAGACCCTCGATCGCCGGGGCATGGTGCTCAACATGGCCCAGACCTGGCACCAGGTGCGGGCCGGCGAGGCGCGCTACGATTGCGGCGGCTGCCACGCCCACAGCAAGGAGCCGCTCGACTTCGAGAGCACGGCGGCCTCCCGGCCGGACTATGCCATCCCCGACCTCGCCCGCTCGACGCCGCTGCTCGCGCTCCCCCGCTCCGGCCCACCAACCGTGCGCACGATCGCCGCCCATCAGGTGACCGCGGAGTGGACCCGCGACGTCGAGCCGATCCTCGAGCGGCGCTGCGCCTCCTGCCACGGATCGGCAAGCCCGGCCGCCGGCCTCCCCCTGGCCCGCTCGACCCCCAAGATCGATCGCGACGGCGTCTCCTGGCCCGGCGCCTACTTCCGCCTCGTGCTCGACACCTTCGCCGACGCCTCTCCAGCCCCGCCCAACGGTGAATCGCAATGGTATGTGCCGCAGCTCACCCGCTATTTGCGGGGATTCCAGTCGCGGCAGAGCCTGCTGATGTGGAAAGTCTGGGGAGAGCGCCTGGACGGCCGGACCAACGAGACCCGCGGCGACGACCTCGATTTCGTCCCCTCGGCCGCGCACCCGGCCGGCACCGGCGTGCCGGGGATGTTGCCCGAGGAGAAGCTGACCCTCGCCCGCTGGATCGATCTCGGAGCGCCCATCGACCTCGGCTCCCCCTGGGGATTTCTGGAAGACGACCTGCGCCCGACCCTGGTCCTACGCCCCTCCGTCGTCCAGGCCCGCGCCGCCGGCGGCATCGACGCCCTGGAGCTCTCGGCTTTCGACACCGAGAGCGGAGTCGTGCCCGCCAGCCTCACCGTCACCTGCAACCTTCGCCTGGGTGCCTTCGCGCCGGGTGCGAACCTGGCCGCGAAGCGGCCGATCGATCCCGAGGGCTCCCTCCTCCGCCTGCTCCTGCCCCGGCGGGTGCGGCTCGACGAGCGCCCCGTCTTCACGGTCAGCGTGCGCGATGCCGCCGGCCACACTACCCGGATGGTCCGGACCTTCAGTCCGCCCTAGCCCCTGGGGATGACGAAGAAGACAACGTCGATTCAGCGGCTCCGCGCCTGAAACTTGCTCCTCAATCCTGCCGTAGAAAAGACCCACGGACAGAGAGGGGAGACGATTGCTGACCATCACCGGACTCTCGAAGACCTACGGCAACGGCGTGCGCGCTCTCGATCGGGTGGATCTCGCGATCGGGCGCGGACTGTTCGGGCTCCTCGGACCCAATGGCGCGGGGAAGTCGACGCTGATGCGCACGATCGCGGCTCTGCAGGAGCCGGACGAGGGAACGATCGTCCTCGACGGCCTCGACGTGCTGGCCGAGCCCCAGGAGCTGCGGCGCCGGCTGGGCTATCTGCCGCAGGACTTCGGCGTCTATCCGGGGATCTCGGCGCTGCTTCTGCTCGATCACATCGCGGTGCTGAAAGGGATCAACGACAAGCGGGCGCGGCGGGAGCAGGTGCATGCGCTCCTCGAGCTGACCAATCTCCACGACGCGCGCAACAAGGCGGTAAGCACGTTCTCCGGTGGAATGAAGCAGCGCTTCGGCATCGCCCAGGCGCTGCTCGGCGCGCCGAGCCTGATCATCGTCGACGAGCCGACGGCGGGGCTCGACCCGGAAGAACGCAACCGCTTTCACAACCTGCTCAGCGAGATCGGCGAGGGCGCGGTCGTCCTCCTCTCCACGCACATCGTCGAGGACGTGAGCGATCTCTGCCCGCGCATGGCCATTCTGGCCGGCGGGCGCGTCGTGCTCGAAGGGGAACCGGCTCGCCTGATCGCGGAGTTGGAGGGACGGCTGTGGCGCAAGACCGTGCCGAAGTCCGCCGTCGCGGACTATCGCGCTTCCCATGACGTCATCGCCACACGGCTCTTCGGCGGCCAGACGCGGATTCACGTGCTCGCGGACGGGACCCCGGAATCGGGGTTCGAGCCGGTAGCGCCGGATCTCGAGGATGTCTACTTCTCCGTTCTCTCCGCTCTTCCGCGGCGAGAGGAGAGAATCGCATGCTGAGGGAAATCGTCCGCTTCGAGTGGCGCTATCACTCCCGGCAAGCCGCCTTCCTCGCCGCCTCGCTGCTCTTCCTCCTCCTCGGATTCGCCCTCAGCGTCACGCGGTTCGGGCCCGACAACGTCGCCGTCAATTCGCCGTACCTGGTGATGCAGGCGGCCGGGTTGATGTCGCTCATCGCGCTCATCGCCGCCAGCGTCTTCGCCTCGAACGCGGTGCTGCGCGACGACGACTACCGGATGAGCGAGATCATCCACACGACACCCGTCGGACGGTTCCGCTATCTCCTCGGCCGCTTTGGAGGAGCGTTTCTGGCGACACTGACGACGGTCACCTTCTCGGCGCTGGGGATGGCCGCCGGCGTCCTCATGCCCTGGCTCGCGCCGGAGCGCGTCGCGGCGCTGGACGCGCGCCCATACCTCGCGGCGTTCGGCGTGATCACCGTTCCGAACGTCCTCTTCGCTACCGCCCTGCTGTTCGCCGTGGCCGTGCTGACGCGCAACGCCGTCGCCACCTATGCCGCGGCGGCCGTCCTCTACGTCCTCTACTTCGTCTCCGCAGCGCTGACGGGTTCGCCGTTGATGGCCGGCTCGCGGCCGGGCGGAGGCGGTGGAACGCTGCCGTCGCTCCTCGATCCATTCGCCCTGACCAGCTTTTTCGATGCGACGCGCCACTGGACCGCGGCCGAAAAGAACGTCCGCTTCATCCCCCTCGAGGGCACGCTCCTCTTCAATCGCCTGCTCTGGACCGCGGCCGCCCTCGGGATCCTGGCGATCGTCTGCCGCAAATTCAGTTTCAGGCGGCCGGTGGAGACCCGGCGCGCCGGCCCGCGGCAGGAACCCCCGCGCGCGAGCCGTCCGTGGAATGGCCGGCAGCCGGTAAATCCTGCTGGAACCTCGTGGCTGGCGACGTATCTCTCCTGCACGAAGCTGGCGCTCCGCACGCTCCTCACGAAGAGCACCCTGCTCCTCCTTGTCCTCTGGCTGGGATGGGCGGTCTCCGAGATCTATGGCGGCGTTCTCACCGGCGAGTACAACTCGACCTCCTATCCCGTCACGAGCCTCGTCGTCGAAGCGCTCCAGACGCCCGCGACGATCCTCGGCATGATTCTCATCCTCTTTTATGGAGCGGAGCTGTTCTGGCGCGAACAGCGCGTCCGCATGGCGCCCATCGTCGACAGCACGCCGGTCTCCGGAGCGGTGATGATCGCCTCGAAGTGGACGGCGCTCGCGGCGCTCCTCGGGGCGATGCTCCTCGGCGGTGCCGCCGCCGGCGTCGCCCTGCAAGTCTCGAAGGGTTATTTCGACTTCCAGCCGCTCCTCTATCTCGCGTTCTTCTATTTCGCCGGCGCGCCGCTGCTGCTCTATGCCGCCGCGGCGCTGTTCATCCAAGCGCTGAGCCCGGGCAAGTACGCGGGGATGATCTTTTTCGTTCTCTTCGTGATCGTATCGCGCCGGGCTTCCACGATCGGGCTCGAGCACGACCTCTGGCGCTTTGCCGCCGCGCCTCCCGTCCCGTACTCGGAGCTCAACGGCTTCGGCCACTACGCGGCGCCATTCCACGGGTTCATGCTGCACTGGGCGGTCCTGGCGTTGCTGCTGGCGGCGATGGCCGCCGCGCTCTGGCGGCGTGCCCCCGCGCCGCCGATGGAGCGCCTTCGCCTTCTGGCGCGCCCCAGCCTGACGGCTCGCGTGCTGATGGCGGCCTTCGCGGTCACAGGCGGCTGGATCTTCTACAACACGAACGTCGCCCGCGCCTACGTCACCACGAACGAGCGGCTCGACTGGGGATCGGATTACGAGAAGACCTACAAACGCATCGAGACGATGCCGCGTCCGCGGATCCACGCGGTCGACGGCGAGGTCGATCTCTATCCGGCTGAACAACGCTATCGCGTGGCGGGGCGATATGCGCTCGTCAATGAATCCGCGCGGCCGATTCCTAGCGTCTACGTGGCGACGCGCCGGGAGGCACGGCTAACCGCGCTGTCCATTCCGTCGGCGCGGCTGGCCGCCCGGGATGATCGATTCGGCATGACCCGCTTCGACTTTCAACCGCCGCTGGCTCCCGGTGCTCGCGCGGAGCTCCGCTTCGATCTGTCCTTCGACGCCAGGGGGTTCGCCGGTGGCCAGGACGACGCCGTGGTCGGGAACGGAACCTTTCTGATGAATCTCCGCGCGTTCCCGACCCTCGGCTATCGTGGCAGTTACGAGATCTCCGATCCGCGCGAGCGCCGCAAGAGAGGACTCCACGGCGCCAATGCCGCCACCCTGGATGACGACGGCGCGCAAGGCGCGGTCGACGCTTCCGTGGACGAGTGGGTCGATCTCCGGATGACCGTGTCCACGGCCGGCGATCAGATCGCCCTCGCGCCCGGGCGCCTCGAGCGCTCCTGGCAACGCGGCGGGCGCCGCTGGTTCCGTTATCGCACCGACGCGCCGATCCTCAATCGGTTCGCCATCACTTCCGGCCGGTATGCCGTGGCGAAACGGCGGCAGGGCGCCGTCGACATCGAGCTCTATTACCACCCGGCGCATGCCGCGAACGTTCCGCGCATGCTCGACACCGCGGCGGCATCGCTCGACGTGATGAGCCGTTTCGGGCCCTATCCTCATCGCCAGTTGAGGATCGTCGAGATCCCCGCGTACTGGCCGATGGCGGGCTACGCTCTTCCCGAGACGGTCTATGTCCGCGAGGACCGGGGCTTTCTCACCGACGCCCGCGATGAGAATCGGCCCGATCTCATCGCGCGGCGAGTAGCCCACGAGGTCGCCCATCAATGGTTCGGTCATCGTGTCCAGGTCGCGAACGTGGAGGGCGCGCCGGTGATCGTCGAGTCGCTGGCGAAATATTCGGAGTTGCTGATCGTCGAACGCATGCGCGGGCGGGAGCACGTCCGGCAGTTGCTGGAGATCGAGCTGGATCAGTACCTCTCCGGCCGCGCGGGAGAAACCTACGCCGAGGTGCCGCTCTACAAGGTTTCCAGCCAGCCGTACCTCTTTTATAACAAGGCGGCGGTCGTGCTCTTCGCCATTCGCGACCTCCTCGGGCAGGAGGCCATGGATCGGGCCATCCGCGCGATGATGCGGGAGCGCCGTCCGACGAGCCTCGACCTCGTGCGTCACCTGTGCGCCGTCGCGGATGCCGGGCAGAGTGCCCTCATCGAGCAGTGGATGAGAGAGACCGTGCTCTACGACCTGCGCGTCGACACCGCACAGGCGCGGCGCCGCGCCGACGGCCGCTATGACGTGACCGTTCGCATCGAAGCCGGCAAGAGCCGCGTGGATGGCCATGGCAACGAGCGGCCGATCGCTTTCGACGAGCCGATCGAGATCGCCATCGCCGGCGATACGACGGTGCTGGACTCCCGCAAGCACACGCTACGGCGCGGGATGAACGAGATCGAGCTCGTTGTCGATTCGCGGCCGTCGTCCGTGACCGTGGATCCCTGGATCACGCGGATCGACCGGAACCCGGTGGACAACGTGAAGCCGTTCTGAGCGGGCACCGCTCCTTGCGAGGTACGTCAGGGAGTTTCCCTCGATGCTCTCGGCTCCAGGGTACCTCCCTGAACCGATTCCTCCCTCCGGTCCCTGTTCATTCTGCTGGATGCTTTCGCTGAGCCGCGGTCGTCCCGGGCATCCATCAGGATGCGCCGGGACGACCCGTAGCTCATTCAGCCCTCCGCGGATTCGACCACTTCCAAAGACCGTTCGATCGCTTTGTTCAAGGACTCGCCGAGTTGAGAGCCCTCGAATTCAGCCGAGACCGCGGCGAGTCGGGCGACGAACCCAAGGTGGAAGTCGATGAGCCATTCCGGGTGGGGTTCCGGCTCAGGAATCGGTGGCCACCAAGGCGGCAGCTTCAACTTCTGCCGTCCGGTGGGGCACCAGTCATCGAGGTCTTTGAACGCGAGCCCCATATCGAGGCCGAAGCGATCGGCGAACCAGGCGTTGTGGACGAACTCGGCGGCGATAGCGGCACCCAACTCGTGGGGAGGGAGCGGCTGAGGGTTGAGCGCGGCCTCCGAGGAGCGGACCTGCAGGAAGAGACCCTGGGGTCCGCGAGGGATGACGTCATAGATGGCAGGCAGACGCCGCCCGATGATGGCGAGCAGTCGACGGCTGATGGACATTGGAGCCTCCTTTTGTGGCTTTCAGATGGCGATGCGGGACGGCCCGGCAATCGGACGATCACCGGAGCGCCGCATATCCCTATAGGCTCTCCCGGAGGTCTGGCCGTTACAGAACCCGCCCACAAAAGGATTCGCTGGTGGCGTACGTTCCCGCCAGCCTATTTGCCCGCCCAGGGGGGATTCTGGCACTTGACGCTGGCGGGGTTGGGCGTCCCCTCGTACTTGTGCTGGGGAATGTAGCCGTTGACAGCCGTCAGAAGGCCCGTGCTTTTCGCGCGCACGACAAAGGAGAAGGGCTCGGCGTAGGGCTTGAGCTCGTCCTTGCCGACCTCGACCATGTTGCAATGCGGCCAGACCACCGCAAGGCCGTCCGTCGCCAGGTCCTTGACGCTGCCATACCCTCCACCGTAGGCGAACTGCGGGCCTTTCCTGATCTTGCCCGCCGCTTCCACCTCGTCGTTCGTGGATTCGATCGTCACGTTGTTGATCTTGGCTTGCCGCAAGCGGTTGCGGAGGTCGTGATCGGCGGTCGAGCCGGCGGTCACGATGACCGTCT
>JBDSHF010000320.1:0-8148 GCA_039918595.1 Thermoanaerobaculia bacterium | reverse complement strand
GCGATTCAATGCCAAGGATCTTCCGATAGAGCTCCCGATCGTGCATTGGCCAAGACTATCCGGCTCTCAGGCACCAAGAAAGCCCCCCACTTCCCCGAGGTTACCCACACAAGGTGACGAAGCGCCGCCGCGGATAGCGCGGCCCTTCAGCCCGCATGGGCATCCCAAACCAGTAGACTACCCCCCTCACTTCGCTAGCGGTACGAGCTTCGACTTTCGGATCTTGCCGTCCCGCGTTACGAGGGGCACCCGATGGACGATGCTGGTGGAGGCGATGATCTCGTCGGCGGGGTCGCTGCTGAAGTCGAGGCCGTGGATGCCCCGGCAGATCTCGAGGGTGAGAGGCCAAGTGTGAACCTTCGACAGGGCGCGGACCACCTCCGGATCGGCCAGATCCATCTCGACCCGACCGAGTTGGACCAGCTTCGAGATCTCCCACAGGACGATTCCCGAGATACTCCAGGTGTCAGAGGAGAGGATCCTGTGCTCTTTCCCCGTCAGGGAGCCCTGGAGGGCATGGATCAGGATGTGGGTGTCAAGATTCAGCATCCCACCGCAGGCCCGTGGTCAAGAGATCGCCGTGCACCCGGATCTTGTCTGCGAGACTCCCGATGAGGGCGGCTGATTCGGTCTGGATTGGCACTAGCTTGGCTACCGGCTTACCATGCTTTGTAATGACGATACCCTCCGGTCCTAACCGGTCAAGGATCGCGAGACACTCCTGCTTGAACTTCGCGGCTCCGAGCGTGGTCATAGCCGTTGAGTCTAGCAGTGGACGGAAATTCTGTCCACTCTCCGGTTCTATCGGTTCTATCGGTTCTCTCGGCGACGGGGGAGGTGCTCCCAAGAAGGTTCCAGACGATTCGAAATGTCCACCCACCTTGTGGAAAGCTGATTCTTTCCAGATACTTAGGATACCTTTCCGCAGCTCCCACAGGCCCGGCGGCTACAAGCGGTCCTAAAAGAAAGCCTGGCAGAATAAGGCTCCTCAGGATCGGTCCAACGCGTTGCCCATGTACCCGGCCCGTACACAAGGAGTGGTCCCGGACGCCGCCTCACCTTCCTGAGAAGGATTGTGCACATCCTGACCAGGATCTGAAGAATTCCCGCTAGGATGTACCACTTCCTGGCGGGCGGGCAGGCCACAGGCGCTCGGCAGTCACCTTCTGACCTTCTGTCCCCTGAGGAGCCCCCAAATAGGTTTCTCGCGCCAGGCCAAGCCTGGGAAGGGGGGAAGGAAAATGCAGCAGACAGTCCTGACGAGCTCCACCGCAGGCTCAAATCCAGGGCTGCCCTGGCGGGGATGTCGATCTCGGAGTACCTCCTGCGGGAGATCGAGCGCTCTCTTGAGCGGCCCATCCTCCCCAGGGCATCGGCCTGCGGCCTCAGCCCTGGGCTATGCTCTACCGGCCCGTTGGGCCGGTTTGTTAAGCGCTCTAAAGTGTCTGTATTTACGTTGGCTGGACTTAGGACGTATTTCAGTCGCGCGATCTGTGCCCCGTCCTCGCTCTCTTCCTCAGCGCCGCAGACGGGCGACGCTCGAGAATTCCGCCCGCCCAAGAGCGTGCGTGAAGAGACGGGACGAGAGCCAGAGCAAGGCCATCGACGCCCCCGTCCCGAGCGGCAGGGCCCAGCCGCTGGCCGAGGCGAGGCTTTCATACGGCAGGTACGCCGTGAACAGCGCCGGGCAGAGATACAAAAGCAGGCGCGCCTTTCCCTGGAAGGCGGCCGCCGAGGGCAGGGAGGAGAGCGTGAACGTCGTGAAGACCAGGAAGTCGCTGAGCGCCCCGCCACGGCGCATCAGGAGCGAGGCCGCGGCACCCAGGGTGAACAGCGCGGCGAAGGTGAAGAATGCCATGGGCACGCACGCCAGGCCCAGCAGGGCAAGAACCGGATCGAACCAGGCCGTCAAGCCGAGGAGCACCAGACCAAAGAACACGTCTGCCAGCGCCACCACGCTCGACGCGGACGCGGACGCCACCAGGAGCGGCGGCAGCGGCGTGGCCAAAAACGATTCGATCTCGCCGTTCTCGATCGCGAGCGAAAGCCGGCGCAGGCCGTCGAATCCCACCCCCAGGGCTCCCCAGGCCACGATCATCGCCCCCTGCTGGCCGAGGTAGGGAACGAGCGAGCCGGGGCTGAGCTGCCGCAGGAGCAGCCAGAAGGCGGAGATCTGCAGGCCGTGCACGACCAGCATGCAGACCAGTCCAACGGCCGTGTCGGCAAAGAAGGAGAGGTCCGCGCGCAACGTGCGCGAGATCGAGACCCCAACGAAGAGCGCGGCACGTTTGAGCCTCATCCCCCCGACACCTGCAAGCCGCTCCATGCCAGCCGGAACGACGCCTGCGCGGCGAGCGCGAGCAGGGCCATCCAGCACGCCAGGCGCAAGAGCCAGCTCCCGGTCTCCATGCCATAGGCGTGTCCGTAGAGACAGAAATACGCCGGCTGAAACACGAAGTCCGAGAACGGCAGTTGCCGCAGCCAGCCGATTCCGCCATGCCCTTCGCCAAGCAACGGATACAGGCCGCCGCCGAGGGCGAGCAGGCCCTTGGTGACGACGAAACGCAGGCTGTCCGATTTGCCGATCCGTACGTAAAGCCCGGCCATCACCTCGGTGGCCAACGCGTCGGCCAGCGCCAGAAGCGGCACGACCAGCAACCAGCGGAGCGCGATGACCGGGTTGTAAGTCGCATCGGTCAGCGCGAGGAAAACCTGCACCAGGCCGCCGATCACGAGGAGTTGACCGGCGGCGCGGCCGAACCCCTGGGCCACGCCTTGCGCCCGCCACGAGAGCGGACGCGAGAGAGCGGGCTCGAATCCGAGCACCAGGGAGGCGATCCCGAAGCGATTCAGGCAACTGTCGAGGATCGTCTGCGTGAACAGGAAGTAGGCCAGCACCGGAAACCGGTCCGCCGCGCCCGCTCCCTTGTGCAGCCCGTTCCACAGCGCGGTCAGGGCCACGACGTAGACCGGCAGGGTCAGGCAGCGCATCAGGATGGGTGCTGGATGCCGGACCATGTCGGCGAGCTCATAGCGGGCGAGCATCAGCATCGCGCGCGCCCCGCGGATCACCGAGGGGCGGCTCATGGCCGTTCTCCCATGTACCGGGCGAGGCATTCCTCCAACGAAGGCGACGAGACCCGCAGGTCGGCGATGCGGTGGCCGAGCTGGTCGAGCAGGGCGCGGATCGCCCGGTCGACCGAGAGCTCTTCGAGCGAAAACTCGTAGCGGATCTCGTCCTCTGTCATGGACACGAGGCGCAACCCGGAATCGGCGATGTGCGGCGCCTCGACCGGCTCTCGCAGGGAGATGCGGATGCTGCGAATGCGGCTCTCCTGGCTCTCGAGCGTCGCGGTCGGCCCGTCGAAGACCACCCGTCCCTTTGCGATGAGGAGCGTGCGCTCGCACAACGACTCGATGTCGCCGACGTCGTGGCTGGTCAGAAGCAGCGTGGTGCCGGACGAGCTGGTCCAGCCGCGCAGCAGCTCGCGCAGCGCCCGCCGGGTGGGAATATCCAGTCCGAGCGTCGGTTCGTCGGCCAGCAGGACCACCGGATGATGCATCACCGCCGCCGCCATCTCGCAACGCATGCGCTCGCCGAGCGAGAGCGTGCCGCCGCGCCGGCCGAGAAACGCTTCCAATTCCAGCTCCCGCGCGAGCGTGGCGATGCGCGTCTGGCGCTCTGCCGACCGCAGCCCATAGATCGCGCCGATGATCTCGAGGCTCTGCCGCACCGTCATGTGCGACCAGAGCACGCTGCGATTGCCGGAAACGAAGCCAAAGCACATCGCCGCTTCCGGCGTGCCGCTACGGTGGCCGCAGACCGAGGCCTGCCCGCGCGTCGGCTTCAGAACTCCCGAGAGCAGCCGCAGCGTGGTGCTCTTGCCGGCGCCGTTGGCGCCGATGAAAGCAGCCGTCTCGCCGGGCCGCACCTCGAACGAGATCCCGCGCACCGCTTCGACGCTCTCCACGACGCGGCCGCGCCAGTTGCGGCGCTCGTAGCATTTGTAGAGGCCGTCCGTCCGGATCGCGCTCATTGCCGCCCGCCCCATTGGGCGCGCGACAGGGGCCGCGCCTGCAGCACGAACAGCCGCTCGCCGGCGAACGAAAACTCGATGTCGAGCGCCCGCTCGCCGAGCGTGTCCTGCAGCCGCGAAACCTCACCGAGGAGCCGGTCGCTCTGCTCCGGCGTCAGCCACGTCTCACCCTCCAGCCGCCCGCCGTCCCCGCCGATCGCGCCGACCGCCGATGCATAGGCGCAGCGCGGCCGGATCCGCCCGGAGACCAGCGCTTCGCAAAGACCGGGTGTGGTCTCGATGATCAGTTGGCCGGAATCGGGACGCCGCGGATCGACCGTGAAGACCACGCCCGACACGGTCGCGTCGACCATGCGCATGACCAGCACCGGCAGCTCGAAGTCCGGCTCGCCCTCGCCGCGCGATCCGCCCGCGCGATCCCGCCGTTCGCACTGGAGCTCGTCGATGGCCTGCGCCACGTCGGCGGTGGCAACCCCGAGCCGTGTGGTGAAGCGGCCGGCCTGCGAATGCTCGCCGCCGTCCTCGCAGGTGGCCGAGCTGCGCACGGCCCAGCGCCCGCCCGCGTCGTCCGCATCGCTCGCCGCAAGGTGCGTCAGCTCTTCCTGGATCGCCATGGCCAGCGCGGGCGGTGCGGGCCTTTTGCCGCTGACGTAGTCGGGGACCAGAAAACCCTCCGGCACCGGATGGCCCGCCTGCCGCAGCCGGTGCAGCACCGCCGCCTTGCGTCCGGTGTGATGGGTCTCGGGCCACACCCCGTGGCCGAGACGGTGGACCGGACGATCCCACCCGGTGGACGTGGCGGAATCGACGACCTCCACGGTCCCGCGGTGCGCATCGACCACCAGGAGATCGCCTTCGCGAATGATCGTGGTAGCGCCTGCCACGCCGGTGACGCAGGGAACGCCCAACTCGCGCGCGATGATCGCCGCGTGCGATGTGATGCCGCCCTGGTCGGTGACGATCGCTGCCGCCTTGCGCATCAACGGTACGAGGTCCGGATCGGTTTCCACGCTGACCAGCACATCGCCCTCGCGAAAGCGCCGGCGGAGAGATTCGTCATTGCGGACCGCCAGCACCGCGCGGCCGCGTGCGCGGCCCGGCGAGACCGGAACGCCGGAGAGCCGGCCCTCAGCGTTGACCGGAACTTCGATCACCGCGTCCCGGCAGGCGCGCGAAGCCTCGCCGACCAACAGAAATTCCTCGCCTTCGTGCAGGACGAACGTCATCGCTTCCACGCGCTGACGGTACTGCGCCTCGTTTGCCACGCACCCGCGATCCATGCAGTCGAGGATCTCTTCCGGCGTCATGAAGTGGAAGACCGCTTCGCAGGTGTCGAAGCGGATGGCGAGCTCGCGGAGCAAGGCGTCAAGGTACTCGAAATTGTGGAGCTGCGCCATCCGGCGCAGTACCTTGGTATTGCCGAGCTCCGCATAGGTGCGGAAAAACGAGATCTCGTCCTCGCCAAGCCCGAGCTCCCGCTCCAGGCGCGAGCGAGCGTGGAGCAAGGCTTCGCGGCGCGCGAGGAGCATCCTTTCACGCTCGCGGCGGGCGTCATCGCCCACCAGCTCGGCCAGGCGCTCGAGAATGTCTTCTTCCGAAGCGCGCCGGCGTTGGGAGAAACCGTGATAGGCAAAGACACCGCTGCTCGCCGCCACCTCGCGCGCGAGGCGCAGCGCCGAGGCGTCGAAGCACAGCTTCGCGCGGGCCGGGTGCGCGGCCGCCGTAGCCTTCAGGGCCGGATCCTCGGCCAGGGCCATGGCCGCATGCAGCAGCCGCTCCTGCTCCGTACCGAAGACCGAGGCCGTATCGGGAACGGTCAAGGTATTGAAGACGTCGAACAGCGTCTCGCGGGGAACCTTCTTCTCGAGCAGAAGCCGGACCAGCGCCTCGGTCAGGCCCTTGCCGGCGGCCTGCAGCGTTTCGGCGGTCCAGCAGGGCTCGTAGAGCTCCAGGTGCGCGGCGAGCTGCGCGGAGTAGAAGGCCCGCAGCTCGGACAGAGGCAGATGCCGGAGCGCTTCGGGAGCTCGCAAGTGAGAGGAGGCCGCGTCGAGCCGGGCGGCGGTGTCGCGGATCGCGGCCGGGATCGATTCGCGCCAGCGGCGGTCGACGAAGTACCGCTCCACGAGACGCGCGATCACGCCACGGTTTTCCTGCTCTTCGTAGAAAAAGCGGGCGTCGAAACCGTCATGATAAGAGAGCACCGAGCAGCTGGCGTGGCCGGCGAAGTCCGCCATCGAGCCGCAGGATACCCGCAAAAAGAGCACGTCCGTGTGGAAATCGTCGTCGTGATTTTCCGATGCGAATTCCCATCGGCGGCAGCTCAGAAGCTCGCGGATGGACTCGGGCAGGTCGAGCCAGCGATCGACGATTTTCATTCAATGACCTGGCGCATTCAATGACCTGACCCATTCAGTAATCCGGCGCATTCGGTCACTCGCCGGATCCATTCCGATTTCGTCAATTGCGTCGGCTCGAACGCCACCCCTTCGCGCTCGAGCTGCCGGCAGAACAGGGCACAGAGCTCGACGTGGATCTCCGAGATCGACGACTCGCTCAGCAGGGCCGTCGGGTCCGGCGCCACTCCTTTGGGCAGGAGCGTGCTCCAGTACTCGACCTCGATCTGCGACAGCTCGTCCTGGAGGCCGGCCGGTTTGGAGCGATCGAGGCTGACACCGAAGACCACGCCGTACTGGCGATGGACACAGACCGCGCGCGACTTGCGCTTGTAAAACGGGCGCAGCGGCGTGATCCGCGCCGGCGCGCCGTGGCGGGCGCCGAATCCCTCGACCACCGCGTTGAAGGCGTCCGGGCTCCACTCTTCAAGCTTCATGCTGCGCATCAGGATGCCATTTCTCTCGCCCTGGGTTTCCTTGAATTTGATCGCGACCTTGCGTTTTCCATTCTGCTTGCCGAGCCGGACGACGTAGGCTTCGGCGCCACCGGCGTCCAGGAGGAAGTGCCGCTCATAAGAGAGGCTGTGGGAGAGCGGGCCAAAGGAAAATACGTCGCCGGACAGCTCTTCCAGGAGCTCGCCGAAGCGATCGAGCGGCAGGCCGGCATTGATCTTCGCCTCACACTCGACAGAGTGCCAGAATGCGCTGCTCGCATCGAGGATCTGCAGATCGGGGTTGACCTCGGTATACTCGGCTGTCGTGTCGGCATGTACGACCAGGGCGTTCTGGATCGGCGTGCCGAGCGCACCGCGGCTGGCCTCGGACAAGGGTAGAACATGGAAGCCAGACGTTCTCATGAGTCCTCCAGCATCATCGTGGTTCACTTCTCGCGCGAGTATTTTATACCAGCTTGGAAACCTGAAAGGCTAACGGTGAGTTTCCCGCGGACGTGGCGTAAACTCCTGCATCCGAGGAGCCATCATGACCAGGATCAACCCCGTCCACCTCTCCGATCTGCGCGGGCTCGCCCGGATGGCCACCGATGCGACCGTAGGGGTGACGGATCTGGTGGAGGCCGTGCACCAGGACATTTCCCGCAATATCGCCCGGCCTCTCGGCATGCCGGGGCGGGGGATCGCGGGTCTGGTCTACGGCAGCGTCCGCGGCATGACCCGTCTGGTGGGCGGCGGCGTCGACGCTCTTCTGGCGCCGCTCGCTCCTCGGCTCGCCGGGCGGAGCTCGTCACGCCGGCGTGAGGCTTGGGTGACGGCGCTGAACGGCGTGCTGGGGGATCACCTGGAGGCCAGTGGCAATCCGCTGGCGATCCCCATGTCCCTGAAGGCGGCGGTTCCGGCGGCGGCCGGCGGCAAGGTGGTGGTGCTGGCGCACGGCCTGTGCATGAACGATCTGCAATGGCGCCGCGGGGGGCACGATCACGGCGCCGCCCTGGCCCGCGATCTCGGCTACTCGCCGGTCTATCTTCACTACAACAGCGGTCTTCACACCTCGATCAACGGGCGCGCGTTCGCCGGCCGGCTCGAAACGCTGGTCCGGAGCTGGCCGGTGCCGGTCGAGGAGTTGGTGATCGTCGGTCACAGCATGGGGGGGCTGATCGCCCGCGCCGCCTTTCATTACGCTGAGGCCGCGGGGCACGAGTGGCCGCGGCGGCTGCGCAAGATCGTCTTCCTGGGCACGCCTCACCATGGCGCGGCGCTGGA
>JBDSHF010000319.1:0-10990 GCA_039918595.1 Thermoanaerobaculia bacterium | reverse complement strand
ACGTCGCCGACTCGGTGACCGCCTTCACCGCCTCCGACTTCGGCCGCACCCTGGTCTCCAACGGCGACGGCTCCGATCACGGCTGGGGGAGCCACCACTTCGTGCTCGGCGGCGCGGTGCGGGGGGGGCGGATCTACGGCCAGCTTCCCACCCTAGCCGTCGACGGCCCGAACGACGCCGGCGAGGGGCGCTGGATCCCCACCACCTCGGTGGACGAATACTCGGCCACCCTCGCCCGCTGGTTCGGCGTCGCGGCGAGCGACCTGCCGCTGGTGCTGCCCAACCTCGGCCGGTTCGCGACGCCGGACCTGGGGTTCATGGGCTGAGACTCGGGCGCCGCCCGGGATTGAAATCCCGGGCTACCGACAGTCGCCCCTTCCCGGGGCTCTACAGAAGGGGCTTGTGGGAGTCCCGGACGGGACGGCCGTGGGTAGCCCGGGATTTCAGGCCACGCCGGCCCCATTCCCGGCATCGGCCTGAAGCGGGACCTCGAGGTCGCCAAGCTGGTCGACACCACAACCTGCATCGGCGGCGATCCCCCTCAGCCTGTGGGCGGCCGAGAACCGGTACACGAAGCTGAGCCCCAACCCGCTGGGGCTGTGATCGGACTCAGCTACCCTCCTTGCCGCTGAATAGCTTCTTGATGTCGGTGTTCCATGACACATAGACGCGGAAAACGTCGCCCTCGTTCTTCTCCCGGTGGTTGAGCCCCAGGTTGATGATCCCTCCCAGGAAGATCCGGTCGCCACTCTCCAGGGTATAGACGGGGAACTGGCCGCGGTACTCGAAGCGGAGTGATTTGAGCCTCTCCGTGCGGCCGACCATGAAATCCGAATAGAGCTCCGGATTGATCGAGAGGCGAAGACCGCTGTAGTACCGCATGATGGCTCGCGAGTCATCATCCGTCTTGAGACCGGCCGCCGTGCCGATGACACTCAAGTAGCTTCTCAGATTGTTGGGGGAGAAGAGCCTCGTCCGGATGAACGGCACGACAGCCTGGAACTCGATTCCCAGGGACTGTTTTACGTCGGGCGTTTTCTCAGGATCGGCGGGAGGATCATCCGCTTTCGCGGTGTTGTCGGTGGTAGTCAGCGTGGGCGTCACCTCCGCGGAGCTGTTCAGGACGGCGGCGGCATTGATACGGATACCATAAAAATGGAGCCCGACGATACGGTCGTTGACGTCTTCTCCGAACGTTTTGCTGTTGATGAGGAGTGCAACCCTTGGCGTACCCTTCGAAAACAGCTTGTCGACCGCGACAAACTCGTAGCCGGTGTTGAGCCGGAAGAAGTAGTCGTCATAGTCCTCCGAGTTGACGAAGAGTTTCTTCTCGCTGTAGGCCACTCTTGACTTGATCAGCTTGATATCGTCGCCTGCCAAGGCGATCTTCTCAGACAGATCTCCCTTCTGGTCTTCTCGGCCCTTCTTGTCATTTTCTATTTTTGCTTCGCCGCCCACTTTGTTGTCGGCCCTAGTGTCCGTAGACAGGGTGTTCACGAGCTTCTTGCGAGTATCGTTGGCCTCGGTGAGCTCGTTGGCCTGCCGGCGCAAGGCTCGTTCGTCGTTGGCGAGTGCGACATTGAACCGCCGAAGCGTATTCCAATTGTCCTTTCCTACCTGCAAGGCGCTGGCGCATTCCGCTTGGGAATGCAGCCCCTCATGGCAGTCGAGGGCGAGCGACAAGGTATCGTGGCACTTGATGAGCTCATCGAGATTCTTCTGTGCGGCGGCGTCAAGATTGAGGTCCGCATAGGACACACAGTCGACGGACCCGGCAGGGGCATTGGCCCCTCGGACAGGCATGACTGTCAGCAGGGCCAGACCGCAGATCAGGGACATTGACAGCGCAAGTCGCGCATTTTGCATCGTTCCGTCTCCTTTGTTATTCGCCTCTTCAGGCGTTGGACGGACGGTGCGGAGTTTTTCCCAGAGGGGCCTACCCGTGGACTCCAGACATGGCACAATCCCGCATGCCCAAGCCCACCGACCCGGTCCCCGGCTACCTGTACCCGTACCACGAGGCTCGCCTGCAGGGGGCGAAGGGGTTCGATGCGCTCCTCTGGGCCAGCCCGGAGGGGCAGCGCCTCCGTTTCGACGCTATCGCGCGGAGCTTTCCGCTGGCCGGGATGAGGATTCTCGACGTCGGGTGCGGGCGGGCGGATCTGCTGGGGCATCTGCTGGAGCGCGGCATTCTCCCGGCCCACTACACGGGGCTGGAGATCATCCCGGCGACGATCCGGGCGGCCCGCCGGAAGAAGTACGAGCGGTGCCGGATCCTCGCGGCGGATTTCGTGCGGGAGCCCGAGAAGCTCGCGGTGGGGGCCGACGTGGTGATCTTCAGCGGCTCACTGAACACGCTCCCGGGGCCACAGTTCCACCGCACCCTGCGCGCGGCCTGGGCGGCCGCGGGCCGGGCGCTGGTGTTCAATTTCCTCAACTCGCAATTCTGGGCCGGCGAGGACTGGCTCTACTGGCACCGCCGCCAGAACGTGGCCGCCTTCTGCCGGGCTCTCGGCGGAGAGCCCAGCTATGACGACAGCTACCTGGAAGGGGACTGCACGGTCGCCGTAAGAAGGCCGGTAGAATCCGCACGCGCAGTATAGGCTGCAAAGCTCAGATTCCGTCGAAAGGAGTATCCATGACTCGATTCTCACGACTCTCCCGGTGGCAGGCCCTGCTCGCGGGCGTTCTTCTCGCGGCGCCCGGCGTGGCGCAACAGATCGGCTCGTCCAACACCGCGACCGCCGATCCGCCGATAGCGCGGCCGGGCACCACGCCCTGCGTCGTGCAGCTCTACTCCGACCTGACGTTCGCCGACTTCTCGCCGAAGCCGTTCTCCTACGCGCCCCCCGCGGCCTGCCCGGCGCCCTGGTCGAAGGTGGTCCTGGAGGCGGACTTCTCGGTCACCGCGGGGCGCCAGTTCGACCGCACGGCGCAGATCGCCCTCGGGCACGTGAACATCTATTTCGGCACCACCGCGGAGCCCTCCGCGAGCGTCAGCCCGTCGTGGCACGTGGAGCGCGACCTCACCGATTACAGCCCGCTGTTCCGCACCGCGCAGGCCGGCGATGTGAACCTCGGGAACCTGGTCAACTCCACCTACACGGGGATCATCCACGGCAGCGCCCGCGTGCTGCTCTACCCCGCCTCCGCCGCGGCTCCCGCGCCGCGGACCGCCGACGCTGTCCTGCCGCTGTCCAACGCTCCGGGGGGCGCGGCCCAGCTGGCCACGACGTCGAGCGTGCTGGCGCCGACCTTCTCGCTGCCGGCCAACGTCGAGGCGGCCTATCTCGACGTGATCCCGCAGAGCCAGTCGAGCGACGAGTTCTGGTTCACCTGCGTGCCGGACGACGTGGCGGACGTTCTCTTCAGCTGCCCGGGGACCTCGTTTCGCGAGGCGGAGGTGACGATCGACGGCCAGCCGGCCGGCGTCGCGCCGGTCTACCCGTGGCTGTTCACCGGCGCCATCGATCCGCTGCTCTGGCGTCCGATCCCGAGCGTTCAGACGCTGAATTTCCTCCCCTATCGCGTCGACCTCACGCCGTTCGCGGGGGTGCTCAGCAACGGCCAGCCGCACCAGGTGGGGGTCAGCGTCTACAACGCCAACAACTACTTCACGGTGGCGGCGTCGCTGCTGCTCTATCTCGATCACGGCGCGAGCCAGGTGACGGGCGCCGTCACCCGCAACACGCTCGGCGCCGTCCAGCCCGCCACGATCCGCGAGGACCTCGCGACGGCGGACGACGGCACGGTCACCGGCACGGTGTCGACGACCTCCGAGCGGCGGTTCACGCTCGCCGGGTACGTCGACACCTCGCACGGCCGCGTGCAGACCACGGTCCGGCAGACGCTGAGCTTCTCGAATCAGCAGCGGTTCCTGATCTCGGCGACGGAGTACATCCAGAAGATTTGGCAGGGGACAGAGATCTTCTCGGCGGTGGACACCACGGGTCCCCATGCCGTCGCGCACTTCGATCAGCATTTTTCCTATCCGCTGACCCTCGACTACACCTTCCTCGCCAATGCCGACGGCTCCGGCGCCCAGACGACGTCGATCGATCAGAAGTTCGAGAGCCAGGACGCCCGGGTGGGCGGCGGCCGCCCCTCCCTGGCCACGGTCTCTAACGCCGTGAAGTCCACCGATACGCTGCTCTTCAACGCCTCGGGGGCGGTCACCGGCTTCCAGGACCGCAAGAGCTCCCAGAGCTACTCCGCGTACAGCACGGACGGGATCTGCTATCAGAAGAAGATCGAGGCGGAGAACGGGGTGCTGACGGCAGTTTCGAGTGGAGGGGTCTGCGGGCACTGAGGTAGCGGGGGCGTCCTGCCCTCCGAATCCTCACCCTCGATCCCTCTCCACTCCGTGGAGAGGGAGGGCCCACGTAGGGTGCGCTGTGCGCACCTTCAAGGCTCGCGTTGCGCACAGCGCACCCTATGGGCACCACCGGTCTTGAAAGGCCCTCCCTCTCCCTCCGGGAGAGGGATCGAGGGTGAGGCCTCGAAGGGTAGGTCGCCCCGGAGGCTGACGCCGGCTTTCAGGCCACCAGCCGCCGCAGCTCCGCCGCCAGCACCGCCAGCGCCGGCTCGGGCGCGAACCTCGCCAGCACCGACTCCCGCGCCCGCTCTCCCAGGGCGGCGCGGAGCCCGGCGTCGGCGAGCAGCTTCTGGATGCGGTCGGCGGCGGCGGTGGCCGAACCAGGGGTGAAGAGGGCGCCGGTCTTCCCGGGCTCGACGAACTCGGGGAAGGCGCTGTGGTCGGGAGCGGCCACGGCGCAGCGGCGGGCCATGGCCTCGGCGATAGTGAGGCCGAAGGACTCGCCGCGTGAGGTGGAGACCACCACCCCGCCGGATTCCCGCACGGCATCGAGGAAGCCCGGGATGCGGCCGTAGGGGAGGGCGCCGAACCAGCGCAGCCGGCGTAGGACCTTCTCCTCGCGCGCCGCCTCCAGCAGCCGCGCCGGGCCGTCCGCCTCGATCGGCTTGCCGATGATCCAGGCCTCGTGCCCGGCGCCGCGGCGGCCGAGGACGCCTGCGATCTCCAGGAACCCCCGCCAGTTCTTGTGATCGTCGAGCCGGCCAATCCAGGCGATCACCGGGTGCGGTGGCGGCGCGGGGAATGGCGGCGGCTCGGCGACGAACTCCTCGCGCAGGGGATTGGGGACGACCCGTACCGCAATCCCCTGCCCCACCCGTTCCAGCACCAGACGACGTTGCGCCTCGGAAGGGGTGAAGACCGCCGCCGGCCGGTGCGCCGCGAGGCCCCGCAGATACTCGATATTGGCGAGGTAGGCCGAATGACACTCCATCACCAGCCGCGGTCCGCCGGCGGCGCCGTTGAAGCCGGGGAGCACCTCCTCGGTGTCGATCGAGCTGAGCAGGTCGAACCGCTCCCGGCGCGCGAAGCCGAGGCACTCCTCGACGGGGCCGACGTGGAGGCGGTCCTCGCGGCCGCGAAAGATCGAGCGGCCGCCGTAGTCGTGGAAGAACCAGGCGTGCGCCTCGATGCTCTCCGACCCGGTCAGCCCGTCGAGACGGGCGCGCAGCACGGCCTCGACGCCGCCCAGGGTCAGGTACTTGTAGACGAACAGGACCTTCATGGCGCCGCTTCTCCGGACAGTCCTAGCAGGGCGCGCTTCTCGGCTACTCTTTGCCGCCCCACGGCGAGCACGGCGAGCAGGGCTTCCAGCCGGTGGTCCCAGGTACAGGTGGCGGCGAAGGCGCGGCGGGCGGCGATCTCCCCCGGCTGCTGGCGGGGGGCGGCGCGCTCGATCTCGCCCAGGAGCTCCTCCACCCCCTCGGCGCGGGCGACGAACGCCTCCCCGCCAGTGGGCGGATAGACGCCGGTCACCACCACGGGCAGGCCCATGGCGAGGTACTCGTAGGTCTTGATCGGATCGGCCCCGGCGGCCAGGCGGTCGGGCTTGAAGGGGATCAGGGCGACGTCCCAGTTGGCGGCGAAGGCGGCGAGGTCGGCCTGCGGCTGCTTGCCGAGCAGCTCGACGTTGGCGGGGAGCGCCATCCCGCCGGGGCTGCCGCCGTAGCCAATCAGGTAGAAGCGCCAGGCAGGGCGGCGGCGCGCCGCCTCGGCGATCAGCTCCCAGTCGAACCAGGCGCCGGCCAGGTAGCCGAAGTAGCCCACCGTGATCTCGCCGCGGACGAGCGGGCGCGGCTCGCGAATCTCCTCGATCCCCGTCTTCAGGCCGTTGCCGGCAAGCTCGACGCCCTCCCCGCCGAGCTCGCGGACGCGCCGGGCCAGGGGCTCGTTGATGGCGAAGACGGCGTCGCAGGCGCCGATCAGGTGGCGCTCGAACTCCTCGTCGTACCAGATCGCCTGGCCAACGCGGTGGAACTCCTCCCAGTCGTCGAGCACGTCGTAGACGGTGATCCATCCGGCCGAGCTGGCGCCGGCGAGGGTCTCGAAGAAGCCGGGGTGGGGGAACTCGAAGAGGGCGATCCGCTCCAGCCCCTCGAAGGCGGCGGTCAGCGTCTCGGGGTGCCGGGTCACGACGTCGATCGGGATCTGGACGATCCCCTCCTCCAGCCGGTCCTGCGGGCGCCATTCGTTGTCCCACCAGCGCCAGTAGACGAAGACGACCGGCACGCCGCTGCGGGCCAGGGCGAGCGCGAGCTGGGTGGGGCGCTGCCCCTCGCTCTCCAGGAGCTGGGTGCCGGAGAAGATCGCCACCACCCGCCCGGCGCCGGTGGCGCGCGCCCGCTCCTCGAAGCGGAGGAGGTCGGCCCGCGGGTCCGGCGCCGCGGCTTCCGGAGGAGTGGCGACCGGGGCGCCCCCCACCCCCTCCTGCCAAGCCGCCGCCGGCCCCGCCGGATCGCTGGCGCGGAGCAGCCTGCCCACGGCGCGCCGGCCGAGCTTGTAGACCTTGCGGCGGCGAGACCCCTCGGGGAAGACCCCGCGCATCAGGCGCCAGAAGCGCGACACGAGGCGGTAGGCGAGCGTGCGCTCGAGGGCGGTCAGCCGGCGGTCGAGGTCGCTCCGCTCGGCGAGGATGAGATCGCGCTGCTCGCTCAGGACCGAGCGGTCACGCTCGAGCGCCTGGAGCCTGGCGCCGCGCTCGTCCAGCTCTCTCTGCGCGGACGCGAAGAGCCGCTGTGACTCGCCGAGCTCCTCCGCCAGCCGCAGCCGCTCGCCGCGCTCCGTCCCCAGATCCCGCGACAGCTCGCCGCGCTCCGCCTCCCAGCGCAGCAGCAGCTCACCGCGCTCCGCCTCCCAGCGCAGCAGCAGCTCACTGCGCTCCGCCTCCCAACCCAGCAGTAGCTCGCCGCGCTCCGCCTCCAGACGCAGCACGGCGAGGATCTTGGCAACCGCCGTGTCGGCGAGGAAGCGGTCCGCCTCCGAGCGCGGCGGCGGACCGCCGTCCAGCACCTCCAGCGCCAGCTCGGCGGCGCTGCCGGCGCGCCGGCGTTGCTCCGCGGCGAAGCCGGCGAGACGTTCTCCCAGGCCCGGCACGGCGGCCTGCCGCAGGGCCGCCGCGATCTCCTCCGCCCGCCAGCTCGCGGGGGGCAAGGCGAGGCTGTCGAGACCGGCCGCGGCCAGGAGGGAAGCGACCTTGGGGTCGTACGCCAGAGCGGCGACCGGCACGCCCGCGGCGAGGGCGAACAGGGCGGCATGAAAGCGCATGGCCAGCACCCGCTCGCAGCGCCCGAGCAACCCCGCCAGCTCCTCCGGGCTCAACCGGCGATCGATCACCAGGACACGGTCCGGACGCGCCAGGGACGCCGCCACGCGACGGCTCACCTCGAGGTCGTTCTCGTGTGCCGCGGCTTCGATCTGAAACGGCAGGAAAAGAAGCTTTCCAGGAGCCTCGGCGAGATGGAGGGCGAGGCCGCGGGCGACTTCCGCCTCCCAGCTCGCGGGAGAGACGCCGAAGTCCCAGGGGCGGAGCGCCACGCCGGTGAGAGGCTCGTCCGCCCCGACCCCCAGGGCGTCGAGCAGGCGGTCGATCTCCGGTCCTTCAGCAGGCTGGAGCCGGAAAGCGGGATCGGCGGCCAGCGCGACGGAGAGGTCCGGAGCGATCGTGGCGAGCAGGATCACAGAACCGGAATCGCGCACCGTCGATCGCCGGCAGAGCTCGAAGGCGATGCGGGTGAGACGCCTCCCCTCGCCGGTGACGAGCGGCCCCACGCCGGCGGCGTAGACCGTCGCCGGCCGCCCCAGCAGCGCCGCGAGCGCCGGATAGGCGAGATAGGCGAGGAGTCCGCCATGGCGGGCGGTGAGGAAGGTCTCTTCCGGTACCGGCCAGTAGTCCTGGAAGAGCCCGCCGCCGCCCAGGATCACCAGATCGCTCTCCGCGACGGCCGCGATCAGGGCGGAGAGATCCCCCGCCGGGACCGCTCGCACGCCGTGCTCCGCCGCAGTGCGCCCGGGGTCCCCCGAGGCGACCTGGATCTCCAGTCCCGGCCGCAGCGCGCGCAACGCGCTCAGCATGCCGGCGAGGATCGCCTCGTCGCCGGCGTTGCCGTGGCCATAATAGCCGCCGATCAGGATGCGGCCGTGAGCGTTCATGCGGGCTCGGGCAAGAAGGGGACCCAGGGCTCTCCGGCCAGGATGGCCACGATCCGCTCGGCGGCGCGGCCGTCGCCGTACGGGTTGACCGCCCGCGACATGGAGAGATAGGCGGTCTCGGAGGTGAGCAGCCGCGAGGCCTCGGCGAAGATCATCTCGCGATCGGCCCCCACCAGCCGCGCCACTCCCGCCTCGATCCCCTCCGGCCGTTCGGTGGTCTCGCGCAGCACCAGCACCGGCTTGCCGAAAGTTGGCGCCTCTTCCTGGATGCCGCCGCTGTCGGTGAGCGCGAAGCGGCAGCGCATCAGTTGGCGCACCAGCTCGCGGTAGTCGAAAGGCTCATGGAGATGGAGGTTCGGCAGGCCGCCGAGGATCTCGTGGGCCGGGCCCCGGACGTTGGGATTGCGGTGCACAGGGTAGATCCAGTCGACGTCCGGGAAGCTCTCCGCCAGGCGCCGTAGCGCCGAGAAGATCTCGATCAGCGGCGCGCCGAAGCTCTCGCGGCGATGGACGGTGATCAGCACCTCGGTCCTCCCGGAGGTCCCCCCGGGATCGGAGAGCTCGCCCGCGATCGTCCCCAGGGCATCGATCACCGTGTTGCCCACCACATGGACGCGCGGGGGGTCGCTCCCCTCAGCCAGCAGCGTGTCGCGGGCGCGAGCGGTGGGAGCGAAGAGCGCGTCGGCGAGCAGATCGACGATGCGCCGGTTCGCCTCCTCGGGAAAGGGGCGCTGCAGATCGCCGGTGCGCAGGCCGGCCTCGACGTGGCCGACGCGGATGCGGCGATGGAAGGCGGCGAGGGCGGCGGCCATCGCCGTCGTGGTGTCCCCCTGGACCAGGAGCCAGTCCGGGGCCTCGGCGGCGAGCACGCCGTCGATGGCGGCGAGCGCCGCCTCGGTGAGCCCGTTGAGCGTCTGGTCGGGGCGCATCAGCCGGAGGTCGAGGTCGGGGCGGAGCCCGAGCAGGTCCTGCACCTGGTCGAGCATCTCCCGGTGCTGACCGGTGGTACAGACGCGCACGGCGAACCTCTCCGGCCGGCGCGCCAGCGCCGCGAGGACCGGCGCCATCTTGATCGCTTCCGGGCGGGTGCCGTAGACGGCGAGGACTCTCGAGGGCGGCGAGGGCGGTGGAGTCAAGGCGTGTCTCCGCGCGAAGGGCCCCAGCCCGCCACGCGGGGCGCACTATACCCGATCCCTCCGGCAAGGACAAAAACGAAAGCCCCGCCAAGAAGGCCGGGGCCAGAACAAGCGAAGGCGACTTTCGTGAGGCGGCCCGGTGGGGGCTGACCTCGGGCTGCGTCCAAATCTTGACGAAGGAAGCGTGGCCGAAGGTTGAGCTCCGGCCCACCTCGAATCAGGATGGGGGTAGTTGGAACGCCTGGCTACATCGAGCCGCCGTCGTTCCCGTAGGGACGACCAGCGGTTGCGCCAACCGGGCCGCTCGCCTGAGCGTGCAGCGCGCCGGAACCCAAAGACGACAGGATCGTCGGAGCCGCAAACGCGAGCCCGGCGCCCATGACCGCCTTCTTGATGAAAACTCTACGATCGGAAAGCGAGCTGTGATCCATCAGACACCTCCTTGAACATGTTGCTCGTTCTTGACCCTTACCGAGACGCAGCCTATAGTCCCGCCGTGGTCGCCAAACCGGCTTCTGCAAAAGCCACACCCACGAGTTGGAACCCATGCCAAAGCTGGAACCCCAAGCCACCTTCTCCCTCGGGCCCGGCGTCAAGCTCGAGCCTCTGGGTGACGGCAGCGCGGTTCTTTACTCCAGCGACGAGAGTCTCAGTCTCAATTACACGGCCGCTCTGCTCTGCAGTTTCGCCGATGGTCAACATACATTCAGTATGATTCTGCAAGAGCTAGGCCAGATCTTTCCACAAGATTCCATCGACGAGAGCGCTCTCCTACAGTTCCTCGGGGACCTCGAAACGCGTAAATTTATCCAGATTTTGCAATGAGTGCCCGGAATCCGGGTTGGATTTTGCTCGGCACGGCGTTCCGCGTCCACGGCGCGCCGGAGCCGGCTCGGCGCGAGCTCGACGCCCTGCTGGCCGGGTTCGCCCCGGCGGATGGCGCCTTGGCGGTGGATGACGTCGAGCTGACGGTCGAGACGGAGGGAACGGGCCTCGCGCTCACCGACGGCCGCACCCGCTGGGACCTCGGCGAGCCCCTGAGCTCCCACCTGGAGTACCGCGTCGTCAACGAGGCCCTGCTGCGCGCCCGCGACCGCTGGGTGCTCCACGCCGGGGCGGTGGCGGCCCCGGGAGGCACCTGCCTGCTGATCGGCGAGTCGGGGGCGGGAAAGACCAGCCTCACGCTCTGGCTCTGGGCGAGCGGCCTGCGGCTGGTGACCGACGATCTCTGCCCTCTCCGCCACGGCACGCTGGCGCCGGAGGTCTTCCCCCGCTCCCTGCACATGGACTGCGAGTACTCGCCGCGCCTGCTGGAGAAGATCCCGCCACGGCC
>JBDSHF010000318.1:0-8657 GCA_039918595.1 Thermoanaerobaculia bacterium | reverse complement strand
CTCGTTGCAGGCGACGTTGAGCGGGTCGGCCGGCACGCCAGGGTTCGACGGGAAGCTCGCCCAGGGCTCGCGCCCCGCCAGGACCATCGCGAGATCCCGCGCCATGGGCTGTGCCGGCGCGGCCGGCTTCTTCGGAGCCGGGGCCGGCGCGAGCAGCGCCTGCTGAACCGGCGCCCGCGGAGCTTGTGGGGCCTTCGGACGCGGCGGCTGCTCAGGGATCGGCAGCGCCGCCACCCAGCGCGGCGCGGCCAGCGCCGGCTCGGCGCGCAGCCCGCGGTCGGCGCCCACCTCGAAGCGGGCGTGGACCAGCCCCCGCGGCAGGCCAGCCGGTTCAGACGCCGCACGGAACCGTGCCGCCGGCCGCGTGTTCTCCAGCGCGATCAGCCCGGTCAGCGTGGCGTCCAGGCGCCAGAGCGCGATCCGGACGTTCTCCTCCTGGGTGGCGCGCTGGAGCGCCGCCGCCGCCGACCGTTCGAGCGCCAGGGTCATCGCGGTGATGCGCGCCAGGGCGCCGAACAGCACCAGGGCGCTGATGGCGAAAGCGAAGGCGACGAGCAGCGGCCGGCGGATCACGAGCTCAGCCTGTACCCTTTGCCGCGCACGGTGACCAGCACCTCCCGGCCCCCCAGCTTCTTGCGCAGGCGGGCGATGGTCATGTCCACCGAGCGGGTCGCGATCAGATGCGGCTTCTGCTGCCAGACCCGCGCCAGCAGCTCGTCGCGCGAGACCAGGCGGTCGCCGCTCTTCGCCAGGTAGCGCAGCACGTCGGCCTCCAGCTTCGACAGCTCCTCGCGGCCGCCGCCGGCGAACCGCATCTCGCAACGGTCGAGATCGACCTCGCCGGTCGCGAGGAGCAGGTGGCGGATCGGCTGCGGCCGTCCGGGCGAGCGCCGCAGCACCGCCTCCACCCGGGCCAGCAGCTCGCGGGCGCTGAACGGCTTGACCACGTAGTCGTCCGCCCCCATCTCCAGCCCGCGCACGCGCTCCTCCTCCGCGCCGCGCGCCGTGACCACGATCACCGGCAGCGCCGGCTCCTCGCTCCGGATGCGCCGCAGGACCTCCAGCCCGTCGCGCCGCGGCAGCACCAGGTCGAGCAGCACGAGATCCAGATCCCCGGCCAGGGCGAGCTCCGCGCCCGCGACCCCGTCCCCGGCCTCCCGCACCTCGTACGCGGCATGGCGCAGCGCCGCGACCATGCCGCGCCGGATGGAAAGGTCGTCTTCGATCACCAGAATCACGCGCGCGGTCATCTTCGATGTTCCCGATCCGATGGTAACTGATTTCCCGCCCGGCACCCCGAAACGTTACGTTGCCGTTACGTTGCGCGCTTCGCCTGAGATCTATCGTGGGACTCGTAAGAACGTTCCGGCAAGGAGGCCGCGCATGCGCACGAAAATCGCCACCGTTCCTCTGGTTTTAATCGCGTTTCTCTGCGGCGGTGCCGCGCTCGACCGGGCCTACGCCAAAGACAATAACGGCGATGAGGTGACCCGTCAGTACCGCACCGACCCCGCGATCCTGAAAGCGTTAGGCGACCCGAAGACTTTCAACGTCTTGATCTACGAAAAGATTTTCAACACCCAGCTCTTCGATCCCCGGCTGGACCTCGCGCCGTCGAACCTCTACGGCTCGACCCGGACGGCGTCAAAGCCCAAGTGCTAAACAGGGGTTCGGAACGCGCCGTGGATCTCCGGCGTGCCCCGCGTCCAGAGGACGGTCTGGCGGATGCGATCGATCCGCCAGCCGTCACCGCCGCCGGTGGCTCGCCCCGGAAAGCCGAGTAGTCCACGAAGATCTCCGCCGTCAGACAGGCCCGCAGCGCGTTCCAATCCTGTAGATCGAAAGCATTGGCGAAGCGGATCACGAGATCGCGGACGGCGTCGCGGTCGAGGAGATCGCGCAATTGGGAATCGGTATTCATGATGCCGTAGCCTCGCCGCCCGGGATTGAAATCCCGGGCTACCGACAATCGCCCCTCCCCGGGGCTCTGCGAGGAAGTCCCGGATGGGACGACCGTGGGTAGCCCGGGATTTCAATCCCGGGTGCAGGCCTACCGCCCCTTCGGCGCCAGGATCGCCGCCAGCAGATCCGGCCGCGAGGCGTCCCGTTCGAGGTGCGGGTAGCGCTCCCCCTCGTGATACTTCACCTGGAAGGTCTTGAGCACATCCCCGTGCAGGGCGGCGATTTCAATCGGCGCGGTCGACGCCTTCGCCGCCTGCACCGCCGCGGGGACGGCCTCCGGGGCCCAGGCCCGGCCGCCGACGGCGACCAGCTTCATCCCCGGTCCCAGCCCCGCCTCCCAGGCCGGCGAGCCGACGACGATGTCGTCGATCGTGCCGTCGTCCTTCAGCCAGACGCCCAGGGAGAAGCTCTCGTCGATCCGCTTCGAGCTCTTGGCACGCAGCTTCTGGAACTCGTTCGGCTGGTCCGTGTAGACCAGCTTCCACCCCGCGCCCTCGATGCCGCCGAGCGGCGCGCGCGGCTGCACGGCGTAGACGCGCTCGGCGAAAAAGCCGCGCCAGTCGTGAGGCACGACAGCTCCCAGAGCGGCATAGAGGTCGTCCGCGGTATATGGCTTGAGCGCAGGGCCCGTCGAGGCGCCGCCATGGAAGGCGCGGCAGAAGTCGTCGAGCGATTTCGTCCCTTTGCTCTTCTGGCGCAGGATCGTGTCGGCCTCGAGCCAGATCAGCCCGGACTCGTCGTAATAATCGAGGGTGCGGCGCGCGGTGGTCCACGCCGCCGGCAGGCCGGAGAGGATCTGCACCGACTCCGCCGTATCGGCCAGCGGCCGCCACCGCCGCCCCGGCCGGTTGCGGTCCTGATTGGCGGCGACCCAGGCGAGGTACTCGCGGGTCTGCTCGACGCTGCGGATGCCGCTCCGCGTGGTCAGCAGGATGTCCCCGAGATAGCGCGTCAGCCCCTCGTAAGTCCAGAGCAGCTCGGTGCGCAGCGCCTCCTGCGGGTCGCGAGTGGCGAGCCCCGCCGGGCGGCGGTACTTGCCGTTCCAGGAGTGGATGTACTCATGCGGCAGGAGATTTCCCTGGCGCATGAGCTGGGCCTCGTCCGTGAACATGTCCGCCGGCCCGCGGTTGTCGCTCGACTCGTGATGCTCCAGGCCGTTGTGATCGAGCGTGTCGCTGAGCGCCAGCAGCCAGTGATAGGCGCGGTAGTGGCGCGCTCCGAAGAGCGCCAGGGCCTCGGCCGGCACCCGGCGGTAGGCGGCGAGCCGCGCCTCGGGGATCGCCAGCGAGGCGCGCTGGTCGGCGGCCATGCTGAGGTGGACCGGAGCCTCCGGAGGCCCCATCACCAGGGTCTCGAAGATCTCGCCCGCGAGCACCGGCGAATCGATCAGCGTGTAGAGGGTCGTCGGCGCGAAGGTCACCGCGCCATCCTTCCCCGCTCCGCCGGCAGCGACCGCGAGCGCCGAGTCGTAGCGCCAGCCGGCCGGCAGGCGCAGGGTCGCGCGCACCGGAATCTCCATGGCGTTCGTTCCCAACGGATAGACCAGAAGGTCGTGCCAGTCGACGATCAGCAGGTGCGGCGTGGCGTTCGGGGTCTCCCCGTAGCCGCCGCCCCCGAGGCTCTCGGGAGGCGAGAGATAGTCGAGCGTCACCTCCACCTCCCGCGCCCCGGCCGGCACCTCGACCCGCACCAGGAACATTTCGAGAGGATCGCGACGCCAGGCAAGGGTCTTGCCTCCCGCCGAGACCGTGAAGCCGGCGACCTGCATGATCGGTCCGCTCGGCGCGTGCTCCCCCTGCACCCACTTCGGATAGGCGAGGGTGAGAGCCCCCGGCGCGGCGGGGATCGTCAGCCGTGAGTGGAACACCCCGCGCGGAGCGTCCGTGGCATCGACCGCCAGCTCCAGCGGGCGGGGCTCGGCCGCGAAGGCGGCGGTGGCAGTATTCGGAATCAACGCAGTCAGGACGGCGATCAGGGTCAGGCGCGGCAAGATCCGGGGGCTGAACATCGGGCGTCTCTCCTCGTCAGGATATCGCCCGGATGCTAGCAGCCTTGCGCCGGGACAGGAACGGCAACTCGTTCGCCTCGTGACAGAATCTCCCCATGGACGAGAAGAACGGCCTGCCGATCCTTCCCTTCGCCTCCCAGGGGGATTGGGAGACCTGGCTCGGCGAGCACCACCGGACGTCGAAGGGGCTCTGGCTCAAGATGGCGAAGAAGGCCTCCGGGATCGACTCGATCAACTACGCGGAGGCGCTGGACGTCGCCCTCTGCCACGGCTGGATCGACGGCCAGAAGGGGGCGTTCGACGACACCTTCTGGATCCAGAGGTTCACGTCGCGCGGCCCGCGCAGCAAGTGGTCGAAGATCAACGTCGATAAGGCGCTGGCGCTGATCGAGGCCGGCCGCATGAAGCCGGCGGGCCTGGCGGAGGTCGAGAAGGCCCAGAGCGACGGCCGCTGGGAGCAGGCCTACGACTCGCAGAGCAAGGCGACCGTGCCCGAGGATCTGCAACGCGAGCTGGACAAGAACCCCGAGGCGGCGAAATTCTTCTCCACCCTGAACAGCGCGAACCGGTACGCCGTGCTCTACCGCATCCAAGAGGCCAAGAAGCCGGAGACGCGGGCGCGGCGCATCGAGAAGTTCATCGACATGCTCAACCGGCACGAGAAGGTGCATCCATAGAGGCCAACCATGCTCAAGCTCCACGTCGTCATCGCCAGCACCCGCCCCGGCAGGATGGGCCCGGTCATCGGGAAGTGGTTCCATGAATTCGCCGTGGGTCACGGCAAGTTCGAGGTCGAGCTGGTGGACCTGGCCGATCAGAATCTGCCGCTGATGGACGAGCCGGCCCACCCCCGCCTGCAGCAGTACGAGCACGAGCACACCAAGGCCTGGAGCGCGAAGGTCGAGGCGGCCGACGCCTTCGTCTTCGTGACGCCGGAGTACAACTACAGCGCGCCGCCGTCGCTGATGAACGCTCTCGACTACCTATACAAGGAATGGAACTACAAGCCGGCCGGCTTCGTCAGCTACGGCGGCGTCTCGGGCGGCATCCGCTCGGTGCAGATGATCAAGCAGATCGTCACCACCCTGAAGATGGTGCCGTTGGTGGAAGCGGTGCCCATCCCCTTCTTCTCGAAGCACATCGACGACACCGGCGTCTTCGTGCCGAACGAAATCCATCAGAAATCCGCCGCCGACCTGCTCGACGAGCTGCTCAGGTGGGCCGACGCCCTGAAGCCGATGCGGCCGGCGGGCTGAACACCGCTCGCCGCCGATTCTTCTGGGTCCATACGCGCTCGTTGTGTCTCGCCGGAGCCGGCGAGAGCCGTGAAAGGGACGGCGGAAGGCTCGCCGGGCATTTTCTGTGTCTCGCCGGCTCCGGCGGGTCATTCGCCGGGCGCTTCGCGGCGTCCGCCGGCTCCGGCGAGTCATTCGCCGGGCATTTCGCGGCATCGGCCGGCTCCGGCCAGACATCCGCCGGTCGCTTCACGGCATCCGCCGGCTCCGGCGAGTCATCCGCCGGGCATTTCGCGGCGTCCGCCGGCTCCGGCGAGTCATTCGCCGGGCATTTCACGGCATCCGCCGGCTCCGGCCAGACATCCGCCGGGCGCTTCGCGGCATCCGATGGCTCCGGCGAGTCATTCGCCGGGCATTTTCCGTCGACAGAAATGGATTTCGTCCCGCGCGCCGGACGCGAGCGGCCTTCCAGAGGACATCCGGAGCCCCGTTCCACGTCCCGTCTCCCAGGAAAGATGCGTTCCGGCCCGCTGGCAGAAGGTTTGCTCAAGAGCGGAACGTACTTTCTGAGAGGAGCTGGCATGGAAGACCGTCTCCGGAAGCTGCGTCGCGTCTCTGCGAGCCGGAGCCCGCGCGGCGGCTGGAACAGGATCTTGGCGTGCGATCTTTCTACCACCACCGGAACCTGATCCCTTCTCCCACCCTCCTCGATCTGGTCGCTGGATCCGCGGCGCCGGAACAGCTCGCGCTGGCGCTGCCCCCCGGGCTCCCCCCGCGCCTACTCCGGGCTGAAGGCCCGGGCTTCTTTAGCCCAGGGCAACGCCCTGGGTTCGGACCGTTGAACAATCCCGATGCGGCCTGAAGGGCCGCGCTATCGGGTACACGGATGGCGTCCGTGCGTCCTACGCAGGGTTCGGTAGCGTCGGAAGGTTGGTTAGCGCACCCCGTTGGGGCGCAGGGGTGGTGGTGCCAACGGTCCGAACCCAGGGCGATGCCCTGGGCTAAAGAAGGGCGGCCCGTTGGGCCTCAATCCCAGACATAATTTCGTTTAGCATCGCTCATAATTTCAGGCTACACCCCCACCCGCCCCAGCTTGTCCGGATTGAGCACGATATAGATCTCGCGGATCAGCCCCTCCTCCGCCCGGAAGGAGACGACGCTCAGCCGGGCTGACCGTTGACGACCACCAGGCAGACTTCCCAGTCGGGGGGCGCCTGGCGCCAGATGCCGAGGAGGAAGCGGGCGACGCTGTCGCCGGTGGGGACGGGCTTCAGCGCGGCTCGGACCTTGCCGCCGCCGTCGGAGTAGAGGGTAGCGTCGCGGGCGAGCAGGCTCACCATGCCTTCGAGGTTGCCGTCTTTCAAGGCGCTGAGGAAGCCGCGCAGGAGGCGGTCGTGCTCCTCTGGGTCGGCCGGCGCTTGCCGGCGTCCTTCTTCAAGACGCTTTCTGGCCCGACGGTCGATCTGCCGGCAGTTCCGCCTCGAGAAGTCCGGCGACACCTGGTCGGGAGTCGCGATCACGGGCTGGATCGCCTGAGGAGGCGGCCCCTCCTCAGCGCTTCCGCCGTTGCTCCCCTTCGAGATGGAATCGATGCAGGAAGCGGTGGAAAACGGGCGCGAAGATCAGCCCGGCGACCGCCAGCACCGCCAGGCCGCAGTAGAGCGCGTACAGACCCGCGAACAGCTTGCCGGCCGGCGTCCGGATCGGATCGGTCGGCCCCATGCCGCCCAGCAGCATCGAGGCGTTCAGGAACGAGTTGAGCCAGCTCAGCCTTTCGAGCTCGTGATACCCCACCATGCCGATCAGCAGCGACACCGCCACGATCGCCAGACCGATCGCGGTGCTGGTCGCGAGGCGGCCCAGAAAGGCCCGGCGGGGCAGCAGGGGTTCGGATTTGTGCTCGAACACGAACATGGCTGGGTTCGGTGATGGGAGGGGTGACGCCGGCTCGGCCAGCTTACGCCGCCCGACGAGACCCGTCAACGCGGGCGGCTGCATTGGAACGATCGGGAGCTCCCGCCCTGAAAGGGCGGAATTTATTCAGCCTGTTCTGGCAAGATCCTGGTTTTTGCCCCGGAAGTTCCCCCAGGAGGCGACATCCGGTTCCACGCAGACCTCCGGGCTGAAGGCCCGGGCTTCTTTAGCCCAGGGCAACGCCCTGGGTTCGGACCGTTGAACAATCCCGATGCGGCCTGAAGGGCCGCGCTATCGGGTACACGGATGGCGTCCGTGCGTCCTAGACAGGGTTCGGTGGCGTCGGAAGGTTGGTTAGCGCACCCCGTTGGGGCGCGGGGGTAGTGGTGCCAAGCCCGAACCCAGGGCGATGCCCTGGGCTAAAGAAGGGCGGCCCGTTGGGCCTCAAGCCCAGATATAATTCTTGTCGTAGGCAATCTGAACCATCGCGTCGGCATTCGACTGACTGACGGCTCCCTCTGAAGAAGAATGCCGTCGCCTCCCCCACATCACGACGACAAGCTCCTGGTCGAGGATCGAATAGACGATGCGGTAACGGCCCGTTCGCACTCTGTAGAGCTCCTGGCGGCCAGAGACCTTCTCGCATCCAAAGGGGCGGGGGGTTCTCCGCCAGGGAACGGATCCGCTCGACGATTCGCTGGCGGTCCTGCTTCTGATCAACCCTCTCGATCTCTTTCGCCGCGGACTCCTTGACGACCAGCCTATATCTTGCCACGGTGCTGGAGGTCCTTCACGAGCTCCTCGAAGTCCAGCACGGGTTCGGCAGCGCGATCTTCAAACGCATGAATGTCCTCTGCGTCTTCGACGAGCGCCAACCTCACCGCATCGTTGACCAGGTCCGAGATCGTCCGGTCATTCGCGGCGGCCTTGAGTTTCAACGCGCGGTGAATCTCGGCATCGAAATAGACGGTGGCTCGTTTAGCATCGCTCATAATTTCAGGCTACACCCCCACCCTCCCCAGCTTGTCCGGATTGAGCACGATATAGATCTCGCGGATCAGCCCCTTTTCCGCCCGGAAGGAGACGACGCTCAGGAGGTTGCCGCCGATCAGGTTCAGGAAGCCGGGCTGGCCGTTGACGTCGACCAGGCGGACTTCCCAATCGGGGGGCGCCTGGCGCCAGATGCCGAGCAGGAAGCGGGCGACGCTGTCGCCGGTGGGGACGGGCTTCAGCGCGGCTCGGACCTTGCCGCCGCCGTCGGAGTAGAGGGTGGCGTCGCGGGCGAGCAGGCTCACCATGCCTTCGAGGTTGCCGTCTTTCAAGGCGCTGAGGAAGCCGCGCAGGAGGCGGTCGTGCTCCTCGGGGTCGGCCGGCACGGGCCGGCGCCCCTCTTCGAGACGCTTCCGCGCCGGGCGGTCGATCTGCCGGCAGTTCTCCTCGGTCTTGCCGACGATCCCGGCGATCTCCCGATAGCTGAAGTCGAAGGACTCGCGCAGCAGGAAGACGGCGCGCTCGACCGGCGTCAGGCGCTCGAGCAG
>JBDSHF010000317.1:0-12036 GCA_039918595.1 Thermoanaerobaculia bacterium | reverse complement strand
CCGTCTGGTTCCTGGCGGTGGCGGTGCTCTATGGCTGGTGGTCGGAGTGGAACAATGCCGGCGGCTATGGCCAGCGCTTCCTGATCGACGCCCTGCCCGCCCTGAGTCTCGGCTTCGCGATGTTCCTGGCTGGCGGCCGGACCCGGCTCAAGGCGGCGGTTGCCGTGGTCGCCGTTTTGTTTGGCTATCTCCTCTTCTTCGCGGCGGTCGGCGGGCTGGCCGCGCCGCCGGCGGGGCTGCCGTGGCCCCAGCGGCTGGGGGATTACGCGCCACTGCTCCGCAATCCCCCCGGCCCCGCCGAGATGGCGGATGCCCTGCGCCGGGCGTCGCTGCCGGCGCGGGCGGCCTCGCGCCAGGCCTTCCCACGATAGACTTCCCACATGTCCGTCCGCCTCGACAAATGGCTCCATGTGGCCCGCGTGTTCAAAACGCGCACCCAGGCGACCCACGCGGTCGACCTCAACCGGGTGCGGGTCAACGGCCAGGCGCCCAAGCCTCACCGGAACCTCGTCATCGGCGACCGGATCGAGGTGGAGA
This sequence comes from Thermoanaerobaculia bacterium, assembly GCA_039918595.1. Taxonomy (GTDB): domain Bacteria; phylum Acidobacteriota; class Thermoanaerobaculia; order Multivoradales; family UBA5704; genus DATARR01. The sequence continues at coordinate 11,499 of JBDSHF010000317.1, read as the reverse complement.
TCGGCGAGTGGACCCGCGTGCTGATCGTCCAGGAGCTGAAGGACAAGCCGGTCTCGAAGGAAGAGGCCCGCACCCTCTTCGAGGATCTCAGCCCCCCGCGCCCTGAGTCCGACCCCCTCCAGCGGCTGATGCGGCGCCCGCCGGCCCTGCGCGAGAAGGGAGCCGGCAGACCCACGAAGAAAGAGCGCAGGGAGATCGACCGCTGGGAGGACGGAAGTGAGGGGGAGGAGCCGTAGCCAAAAAAATGGGCGCGTAACCGGGGGGACCCGATCCGCGCCCCATTGAAGGGAATACGGGACATATCCTATTCTGGACAAGGTGACGTGTCAACTGTTTGTCTATCATTTAGCGTTACCTTTCCTTGACACCCCCTAGACGTTGTTGTTACTCTCCGTTCGATGTCGACGAACTCATCGAGCGCCAGCAGCCCGCGCCATCCGATCGGCGTCGTTGCCCGGCGCACGGGGCTCAAGCCGGATCTGATCCGCGCCTGGGAGCGGCGCTACGGCGCCGTGGCGCCCGGGCGCACGGATACCCGCCGGCGCTTCTATTCGGACGAGGACATCGAGCGCCTCCTGCTCCTGCGGCGGGTGGTCAACACCGGCCGGGGGATCAGCCAGGTTGCGAACCTCTCCAACGAGGATCTGTCGGCGCTGATCGAGTCCGAGCCGGCTCCCCCGGCCTACGCGCCGTCCGGACCGGCGCCGGCCGGCGACGAGCTGGACGAGGTCGCCGAGACGTTCCTCGGCCGCTGCATCGCCGCGGCGCAGCGGCTCGACGTGCGGGAGATGGAGCTCGAGCTCGACCGCGCCTCGGTCCTGTTCAGCCGCACCCACCTGATCGAGCGTCTGCTGGTGCCGCTGATGCGGCGGATCGGCGAGCTCTGGCATCAGGGCACGCTGCGCCCCATCCACGAGCACATGGCCTCGGCGGTGGTGCGCTCGTTCCTCGGCGGCATGCAGGGCGCCTACCATCCGGAGGTCTCGGCGCCGCATCTCGTGGTCACCACCCCGGCGCGCCAGCGGCACGAGCTCGGCGCGCTGCTCGCCGCCGCCACCGCCGCCGGCGAGGGGTGGCAGGTGACGTACCTCGGTCCGGACCTGCCGCCCGAGGAGATCGCCGCCGCCGCCCTGCAGAAGGGCGCGCGAGCGGTGGCCCTCAGCATCACCTACCCGCCCGACGACCCCACGCTGGTCGACGACCTCCGGCGCCTCCGGCGGCTGCTGGGAGCCCGCACCTCGCTGATCGCCGGCGGCCGCGCCTGCACCGCCTACAACGCGATCCTGCAAGAGATCGGCGCCATCCAGGTGGAAGACCTGGCCGGCCTGCGCCGCGAGCTGCACGTTCTGCGCTCCTCGGCGCTGGCGGGCGGGCCGGGGGGTTAGATACGTCTGATCTCAGGCGCCATGGCCTGCGACCTCAACCCCTATCCCCTTCTCCTCCTGAAGAAGTGGATGGTTCTCGCGGCCCGGATTTTTCTGGAATAATCTAGACAGAATCTGGACAAGGCGCCTCGGCTCGAGTCGGACCCATAGATTCTACGCGGCCGGCGCCAAAAGCGTTGGCCGCTATCTACGTCAGTCCGCTGAATCCGGGGTCAGGCTCTTCGGACCAGGCCCATGAGGAGCGAGATCACGAAGACGACCAGGAAAAGCACGAACAAAATCTTGGCGATCCCGGCGGCGCCCGTGGCGACGCCGCCGAATCCGAACACGGCTGCGGCCAGCGCCACAATCAGAAAGATCAGGGCCCATCTCAGCATGCTTTGCTTTCCTCCGCTACCGACCGGACCGATCCGGCCGGGAGAAGCTAAACAAGGGGCCAGAGGCACACATGGGAGGAATCGCTGGGATGTTTACGCCTCTGGCCGATTTTCTTTCATAGCAAGGCTTGTGCCAGATCAGGTTCCAGGATTCTCGAGCAGCCGGCGGATCCCCTCCAGGGTGTCCGCCTGCTCGGGGGTCTTGTCGGTCCGCCAGCGGGCGATGCGGGGGAAGCGGACGGCGATCCCCGACTTGTGGCGCGGGGAGAGGGCGATCCCCTCAAAGGCCAGCTCGAAGACTTGCAGCGGCTCGACCGACCGCACCGGCCCGAACTTCTGCACGGTGTGGCGGCGGAGCCAGCCGTCGAGGGTGACGATCTCCTCGTCGGAGAGCCCCGAGTAGGCCTTGGCGATCGGCACCAGCTCAGCCCCGGACCAGACGGCGAAGGTGTAGTCGGTGAGCAGGTTCGCCCGCCGGCCATGCCCGGCCTGGGCATAGACCAGCACGGCGTCGACGGTGAAGGGCTCGGTCTTCCACTTCCACCAGTCCCCCCGTTTGCGGCCGGTGCGGTAGGGGGAGCTGAGGCGCTTCAGCATCAACCCCTCGACGTTGCGCTCGCGCGCCTCCTCCCGCACCAGCGCCAGCTCCTCCCAGGTGGCCGCCTCGACCCGCGGGGAGATGAGCAGGAACGGGCGGCCGCGGTCCAGCAGCCGTTCGAGGCTCTGCCGCCGCTCGGCCAGGGGGAGCTCCCGCGCGTCGCGGCCGGCGATCTCCAGGACGTCATAGCCCATGAAGATGGCGGGCGCCTCGGCGAGCACCTTCTCCGTCAGCTTCTTGCGGCCGATCCGCCGCTGCAGCACGGCGAACGGCAGCGGCCGGCCGTCGCGCCAGGCGAGGATCTCGCCGTCGAGCACGGTGCCGTCGGGCAGCAGCGGCAGCGCCCCCCGGGTGACCTCCGGGAACCGCTCGGTGATCAGCTCCTCGCCGCGCGACCAGAGGTGGACCGCGCCGCCCCGCTGGATGAGCTGCGAGCGGATGCCGTCCCATTTCCACTCGGCGAGCCACTCCCCGGCCTCGCCGAGCGACTCGACCGGCGCCTCCAGCGGCGACGCCAGGTAGAAGGGGTAGGGGCGAGAGGCGTCCTCCTCCTCCTCCGCGCCGGGGGTGAAGAGACTCTCGTAGAAGGGCGCGGTGGGCTCCCAGGTGCCCATCAGGCGATGGGCGACCACCGGCTGCGGCACCCCGGCGACCTGGGCGAGGGCGCGCTCGACGAGCGTCTGCGAGACGCCGACCCGCAGCTCGCCGGTCAGCAGCTTGTTGAGCACGAAGGTCTCCCACCGCGGCAGCCCGCGCCACCAGCCGGTCACCTCCGGCCGCTGCTCCTCGGGGGGGCGGCCGCGCAGGGGGAGGAGCCGCTCCTCCATCCAGCGCGAGAGCGGGATCTCCGGCGCCAACTCAACTGGGCCCCGACCGTCGAGCACCAGGGAGATCGTCTCCGCCAGATCGCCCACGCTGCCGTAGGACTCCTCGAAGAGCCAGTCCGGAATCCCCGCCTCCGCCATCGCCCAGCCGGCGAGCAGCCGCCCGGGGAGGAACCGCTTCAGCCGCCGGCCGGTGAGGAACCAGACCGCCCAGGCGGCATCCACCGGCGGCGCCGAGGAGAAGTAGCCGGCCAGCGCCGCGACCTTCTCATTCGTCGAGGTGGTGCGGTCGAGCGCCTCGTAGAGGGCGGCGAAGCGCTTCATGATCTCCCTCTGAGGAAATTTCCGCCGGAGAGGTTTCCTCCACCCGGAACGGGGGGAGGCCAGGAGGGGGGCGTTCCGCAGTCCGCAACGTTGGGGCCCCCTCCTGACCTCCCCCTGAAGGGGGAGGAAAAAAGCTCGCAATCCCGGCTCAATCTTCCGTCTCCCCTTCAAACGGCGTCGCGAGAGTGCTCGCGGACACTCCGCTCTCATTCAGATAGCGCGCGAGCGAGCCGGCGTAGCCGTGGGTGGTCAGCACCCGCTCGGCGCCGGTGTCGGCGATGGTGCTCAGGAGGTCCGGCCAGTCGGCGTGATCGGAGATCACGAAGCCGCGATCGAAGCCGCGCCGCCGGCGGGTGCCGCGGACGCGCATCCAGCCCGAGGCGAAGGCGGTGCTGGTGGAACCGAAGCGGCGCATCCAGGTGGAGCCCCCGGCCGAGGGGGGGGCGAGGATCAGCTCGCCGGCGAACGACTGCCCGCGGGTGGTTTCGGCGACCGGCCGGGTGGGCAGCATCTCCACCCCGGCGCTCCGGTAGGCCTCGTTGAGCGGCTCGACCGAGCCGTGGACGAAGACCGTCCGGTCGGTGATGCGGGCGAGCTCGCCGAGGATCCGCTGCGCCTTGCCGAGGGCGTAGCAGAAGAGAACCGAGGCGCGCCCGGCCTCGCGGTTGGCCTCCCACCACTCCCAGACCTCGCGCGCCACGGCGGCGGAGGGGTCCCAGCGGTAGATCGGCAGGGCGAAGGTGGCCTCGGTGATGAAGGTGTGGCAGGCGACCGGCTCGAACGGCTCGCAGGTGGGGTCCGCCGCGCGCTTGTAGTCCCCCGAGAAGACCCAGACCTCGCCGTCCTTCTCCACCCGCACCTGCGCCGACCCCAGGATATGCCCCGCCGGGTGGAACGAGACCGCGACCTCACCCGTCCGCACCGTTTCGCCGAACGGCACCCCCTCGATCACCGCCCCCTCCCCCAGCCGCCGCCGGAGGATCGGCACCGACGCCATCGCCCCCAGATACGCCCCGCTCCCCCACCGCGCATGATCCCCATGCCCATGGGAGATCACCGCCCGCTCCACCGGCTTCCAGGGATCGATATGGAACCCCCCGGCCTCGCAGAACAGGCCGCGGTCGTCGGGGCAAAGGAGGGGGGTGCGCATCAGGTCCAGGAACGGCTCAGCGCTTCAAGCCTGTTTATCGGTTCATCGGAGGCGGTAGAGACGTCCCAGGTCCTGAACGACACCCTGCGAAGGCCACGGGGACCGCGGGACGTCTCCGCCGGAGGGCAGGCCGTCGCCCATGGCAATGCTTTGCCGGGGCAGGCTGAGCCCCTACTTGGCTGAAAAGGATTCCGCCCTCCCGACCCGCCGTTGGCGGCCTTCTCGCGGGAAGTGGCAGATGGAGTGGCAAGCCCTTCGAAGAGACGTCCCGCAGTCCCCGTGGACTCCCTCAGGGTGTCGTTCAGGACCCGGGACGTCTCTACCGCCTTCGCCGAAGCGCTGACTTGCTCGGGAAGCTGGTGCAATCTATTCACGGCGTGAATGATAATCATTCATGGCGTGAATAGATTGCACAGGCTTGGCCGAGTCGCCTCACAGATCCCACGAAAGCTCGAACAGCGAAAGCTGCTCCACCCGCTCCCGCACCAGGTTCGAGGCGGTGACGCCGATCAGCCGCACCGGCCGCTTCGGGGCCTCGGTGCGGTGGAGCAGGTCGCGGGCGCAGGCGGCGATCGCAGCGCGGTCGTAGACCGGCGCGGCGAAGGTCCGGGAGCGGGTCACGGTCGTGAAGTCCTCGTAGCGCACCTTGAGGGTCAGCGTGCAACCCGCGAGCCCGGAACGGGCGAGGGAGCCCGCCAGCTCGTTCGACATGCGGTCGACCTCCGCCAGCATCGCGGCGAGATCGGTCAGGTCCTCGGCGTAGGTGTTCTCCGTCCCCAGGCTCTTGCGCTCGCTGTGGGTCTCGACCGGGCGGTCGTCGATCCCGCGCGAGAACTCGTGGAGGACGCGGCCGTGCTTGCCGAAGCGGCCGATCAGATCCTCGAGCTCCACCCCGCGGAGATCGGCGATGGTCTGCACCTTCATCTCGTTGAGCGCCCGCTCGGTTGCCGGTCCCACGCCGTGGAGCCGGCGCACCGGCAGCGGATCGAGGAACGCCCGCACCTTCTCCGGCCGCACGACGGTCAGGCCGTCCGGCTTGTCGAAGTCCGAGGCGATCTTGGCGATCAGCCGGTTGGGCCCGACGCCGATGCTCACCGTCAGCCCCCGCTCCTCGCGCACCCGCCGCCGGATCTCCCTGGCCAGCGCCGTCGCGCTCCCCGCCGCGCCCAGGTGGTCGGTGACGTCGAGGTAGGCCTCGTCGATCGACACCGCCTGCACCAGCGGGGTGAGCTCCCGGTAGATGGCGAAGATCTTCTCCGACTCCTTGGAGTAGCGGCGGAAGTCGGGCGGGATGAAGATGGCGTCCGGGCAGAGCCGCCGGGCTCGCGAGGAGGGCATCGCGGAATGGACGCCGTAGCGCCGGACCTCGTAGCTGGCGGCCGCCACCACCCCCCGGCTCTCCGGACGGCCGCCGATCACCACCGGCTTGCCGCGCAGGGACGGGTCGTCCCGCATATGCACCGCCGCGTAAAAGCAGTCCATGTCGCAATGGAGGACCCGCCGCACCCGCGTAGTTTATAGCGAAACCCGTCGCATTTACGCCTTCGGACGCGAACTGGCGGAGACGGCATCTGTCCCGCAAAGAGGTCATCAAGCTACCCCGAGTGGAACGCCCGGGTAACAAACCGGTAAAATGAACCAAGCCTTCGTGAACCGCAGGGCTCCGGGACCAGACATCGGAGGGGGATGGGGAAGCCGGAGCGAGCGCTAGTGAGCCGCCGAGATTGAACAAAGGATGAATCCCTCTCCCGCTTTCAGCCGGTCCGCGTCGCGACTCCGCGGCGCCTCTGTCCTTTTTCCTCTCCTGGCATTGCTGCTGTGCGGGGCCAAGGGGGTGCCGCCCGTTCAGGGCCCTCCCCTCGCCGGCGGCCTCGTCCAGGAGCGGGAGCTGCGGGGCGGCGAGACCCACGTCTATCCGGTCGACCTCCAGGCGGGGCAGTTCCTGCGGGTCAAGGTCCAGGAGCAGGGGATCGACGTCGCCGTGCGTCTGCTCGATCCCAGGGGCGCCATGGTCACGGGAGCGGACAGCCCCACGCCCTTTCCCGCGGACTCGCTGGAGGACCTGGCCTGCCTGATAACGACCCCGGGGCCCTACCTTCTGGAGGTCGGCTCGTCCAGCACGTCGGCCCGGCCCGGCCGCTATCGATTGGAGGTCGCGGCTCTCCGGGCGGCGGTGGAAGGCGAGGATCGCCTGCGTAGCGAGGCGGTGCGGGCGGTCTGGGAGGTTCTCCATCCAGCTCCTGGCGAGGATCGCGAGGACCTGATCGCGGAGTGGGGGCACGTCCGCGGCCTTTGGGAGCGCCTGGGGGAGCGCCGGAAGACGGCGATGGCGCTGTTCTTTCTTGGCCGCGAACACTATTTTCTGCGCCAGGAAGCCGAGACGGCGCTCGACGAATTCCAGCGCTCGGCGGCTCTCTGGCGAGAGGAGACCGATCCCGGAGCGAAGGACTGGCAGGCTCAGGCGCTCAACAGCGCGGGAACTCTGCTCAAGACCCTGGGCCGCCCCGGCGAGGCGCGCAAGCGTTACGAGGAGGCGCTCGCGATCACCGGAGGCGTCGAGGACGCGAACAATCAGGCGATCAGCCTCAGCAATCTCGCCATGCTCGCCGTCGAGCAGGGGGAGTTCCAACAGGGGATCACCGCCTTCCTCGAGTCGCTTCAAAGGGCCCGTGAAGCCGGCAACCGGGGGGCTCAGATCAGGACCCTCAACAACCTCGGCTACACCTACGACCAACTGGCGGAGGGGCAGAAGGCCCTGCAGTCCTATCGGCAGGCCCTGGACCTGGCCCAGGGCATTTCGAACGCCAGGCTCGAAGCCACGGTCCTGAACAACCTCGGCGAGACCTATCTCGCCCTCGGCGACTGGGAGACCGCGCTCAAACACTTTCGGCAGGCCCTGCCGGTCATTCACCGCCTCGGCGACCGCTCCGAGGAGGCGAAGACCCTGATCAATGCCGGACAGACCTTCCAGCGCCTGAAACGCTTCGACGAAGCCCGGAAGTCCTTCGACCAGGCGCTGGTGCTCGCGCGGGCGCTCAAGGATCCGGAAACCCAGACCTTCGCCCTCGCCCATCAGGCCTCTCTCTTCGTGAAGCTGCGCCAGCCGGCCAGGGCCGTGGAGCCCGCCCAGCAGGCGCTCCGCCTGGCGCAAGGCTTTCCGGACCGTGAGATCAGCGTGCTCTATACCCTGGGCGATGCCCATCGCGAGATGGGGGAGCTGCGATCGGCTCAGGAGGAACTGGAAAAGGCCTTGTCTCTCGCCCACGACCGGGGGGACCGCTCTTTCGAGGCTGATATCAGCCTGACCCTGGCGAAGATCGCGAGAGACCGAGGGGACCTGACGGCGGCCCTGGACCGTGCCCATTCGGCGGTCGACACCATCGAGTCGATCCGCACCAGCGTCTTCGACCACCGGCTGCGCACCTCCTTTCTGGCCACCAGGCAGGACTTCTACGAGGTCTACGTCGATACCCTGATGCCGCGTCCCGGCGGCCCAGCCGACGCGGCCAGGATCGCCGAGGCCCTCCGGGTCAGCGAGCGGGGGCGCGCCCGGAGCCTGCTCGACATCCTGAGCGAGTCCGGAGCCGAGCTCCGCGTCGGAGCCGACCCGGTGCTGGTCGACCGCGAGCACCGGCTGCGGGATCAGGTGAACGCCCGTGACCGCTACCGCTTCAATCTCCTCGCCGAGGAAAAGCCCGACCGGCGGAAGCTCGAGGACGCGCAGCGGAAGCTCGAGGAGACTCTCGACGAGTACGGCCGGGTGCAGGCGGAGCTGCGGGCGAGCAGCCCGGGCTATGCCGCCCTCACCCAGCCGCAGCCGCTGAGCGTCGCCGAGATCCAGGAGCAGATCCTCGACGGCAAGGCACTGCTGCTCGAATATTCTCTCGGCGAAAAGCGGAGCTTCCTCTGGGTGGTGACCCCGGACGCGGTCCGCAGCTTCACGCTGCCGGGCAGGGCCCGGATCGAGCGGCTGGCCCGCCGCTACTACGAGCTGGTGACCGCCCGCAACCAAGGGGCGCCCGGCGAGAGCCTGCAGGCCGGGAAGCGACGGGTCGACGGCGCGGACGCCGAAGCCGGGCGCGTCGGACGCGAGCTCTCCCGCATGCTCCTGGGCCCCGCCGAGCGGCTCCTCGGCGCTCGCCCCCTGCTCATCGTCGCCGACGGCGCTCTCCAGTACATCCCCTTCGCCGCCCTGCCGGTCCCCTCGTCAGGCGCCCCGCTGGCCGGCGGCCACGACGTGGTGAGCCTCCCCTCGGCCTCGGCGCTGGCGGTGCTGCGGCGCGAGGTCCGCGGCCGCTCCCGGGCGCCGAAGGCCCTGGCGATCTTCGCCGACCCGGTCTTCCAGAAGAGCGACGAGCGATTGACCCGCCGGCCCGGCGAGCTCGACCGGCTGCCCCTGGCCGCCATCCCCACCACCCGGGGATGGAGCCCGGCCCGGCAGGAAAACGGGGAGCGCTCCACCTTCCGGCGCCTCCCGGCCTCTGCGAAAGAGGCGCGGACGATCGCCGCGCTCGTCCCTCCGGATCAGCGCTTCCTGGCCCTGGGGTTCGAAGCCTCGCGATCACGGGCCACCGGCCCCGGGCTCGCCCAGTACCGCAACGTCCACTTCGCCACCCACGGCGTGCTCGACAGCCGCCGCCCGGAGCTCTCCAAGCTCGTGCTCTCCCTCTATGACGAGAAGGGGAAGACCCAGGACGGCTTCCTGCGCCTCAACGACATCTACAACCTCCGCCTCGACGCCGACCTGGTCGTGCTCTCCGCCTGCCAGACCGCCCTCGGCCAGGAGATCCGCGGCGAAGGGCTGATCGGGCTGACCCGCGGCTTCATGTACGCCGGAGCGGCCCGCGTGGTCGCCAGCCTGTGGAGCGTCGAGGACCGGGCGACCGCCGAGCTGATGGAGAGCTTCTACCGCGGCATGCTCCGCCAGGGGCTCTCCCCCGCGGCGGCCCTCCGCCGGGCGCAGCTCGAGATGGCCCGCACGCCGGGCTGGGAGTCCCCCTATTACTGGGCCGGCTTCTCCCTCCAAGGGGAGTGGCGGTGAGGCAGCATGGCGGCGGTGGCGAAGGCGAAGGCAGCGGCGTCCTGCCGCCGGAGCGGCTCCGAGGGCTGACCCCGGAGGCTTTCTACGCCCTGCTCACCCAGCTCAACCCCGACCGCGACCGGGCGGGCGAGATCTACGAGACCATCCGCCGCAAGCTGGTCCGCCTCTTCGAATGGCGCGGCTGCGGCTCCCCCGAAGACCTGGCCGACGAGACGATCAACCGCGTCGCCCGCCGGCTGGCCGAAGGGGTGGAGCTGCGCTCGAGCGATCCCTACGGCTACTTCTGCGGCGTCGCCCACCTGGTCTACAAGGAGCTCATGCGCCGCGCATCCCGCGAGCACCGCGCGCTCGTCGAGGGGGGCGGCTGGCCTCCCGCCAGCTTCGACGACGGCGGCGAGCCCGCCGACCGCCGGCTCGACTGCCTCCGCCGGTGCCTCGGCCAGCTCGCGCCGGAGCAGCGGGATCTCGTGCTCCGGTATCATCAGGGCAAAACCGAGCAGGGGGAGAACAACATCCGCCACCGGCAGAAGCTCGCCGACGAGGCCGGGATCCCGATGAACGCGCTGCGCATCCGGGTCCACCGGCTTCGCCGCAAGCTGGAGTCCTGCGTTCATGCCTGTCTGAGCCACTGATCTTTTCTCATCCAACCCATCTCAGCGAGAAACGTTTTCCCGGCACCCGACACTCGTGTTTGAGATGAGTGAGGAGGGCTGAATGCCATGAGACAGAATCCGGCCGACGACGAACTGCTGAGGAGCTATCTGCTCGGAGCGCTCCCCGAGGAGGAGGCGGACCGCCTGGAGCAACGCCTGCTCGCCGAGGACGAGCTCTTCGAGCTGTCCGAGGCGGTCGAGGCCGACCTCCTCGCCGCCTGCGCCCGGGGCGAGCTCGCCCCCGCGGAGAGGGAGCGCGTCCAGCAGCGGCTCGCCTCTTCTCCCCGCGGGCGGGAGCGCCTGGCGCTCGCCCATGCGCTGAACACCCTGGCCGGGAGCTCCGAGCGAGCCGCCGCGCCGGTCCTCCCGTTCCACCCGCGCGTCGCGACGCCGGCACGCCCCGCATTCCGCTGGGCCGCCCTGGCGGCGGCCCTCCTCGCCGCGGCCGGCCTCTCCTGGTACGCCCTGGAGCGGCCCCACGGGGGGGAGGCTCCGCCCTGGGTCGCCCAGGAGCGCCCTGCTCCGGCGAGCCCCCGAGCCCCCGAGGCGCCGCGCGGAGCGCCGGCGCCGAAGCCGGAGCCCACCAAGGCCGTGTTCCAGCTCGCCTTGATGTCGTTGCGCGGAGCGGAAGCCGCGCAGAAGCTCCGGGTCCGCACCGGCACAGACATCGTCGAGCTGCAGATCGGAGTGGAGGGGATGGAGGATCTCAAAACCTTCCACCTCACCCTGCGGAACCGGAAGGCGGAAACCGTCTGGGAGGGGGATGGGCTCGAGCCGGTGAAGCTCGACGGAGTCCGGGCTCTCGTGGTCGATCTGCCGGCCGGCCAGATCCCGGCCGGGACCTACGAGATCCAGGCCCGAGGCCTCACCCACGGCGGCGAGCCTGAAGACCTCTCCCCCCTGGAGATCGAAGTCGTGAGAGAAGGAAAAAGCTGATCCACGAGCTGGCCCCGCCGGCCCTTCGCCGCGGGATTCGTTTGGGAGAAATCTTTGCCATGGATATCGACAACACGACCGGTCAGGACACCAAGTACAAAGTCACGGGCACCGGGGGAGGGACTCCCATGGACCCCCATCATCACCAGGAGTTCAGGATCGAGGAGGCGGTAAGCTGGCCCGTGCTGGCGGCAGGCTCCCAGGTCTCCTA
>JBDSHF010000316.1:0-48598 GCA_039918595.1 Thermoanaerobaculia bacterium | reverse complement strand
GGCACTTGTTCCGCGTGTTGCACCAAGCGTCCGCATCCGCCTGCTGAACGGTCAGAAGGACCGCCAGGAGAAGACCCAATCCCACCAAAAGCCTGTTCACTCGCACGGCAGACCTCCCTTATCAGTGTGGGTGGTCATTCCAGCCCACACTAAAGAGGGGTGCGCGTTAATGGAAAAGCGAGCCGGGCGACGATGCGACAATCCCGCGTCGGCGTGCACCTCTTCCGCCGGGCAGAGGGGAACGCGATGGAAGCTCCCAACGGCGCAATGAGAGCTTACGGCGGCACTCGGTAACGGTATCTGGCGCGAGGGGAACTTACAGAGTGACGCGGTAAGCTTCCGCCGGCAAAATTAAGCTTGCAGAGCCGCAATGGAAGCTCCCACTGGGCCACGGCAAGCTCCCACCGGCCAATGGAAGCTCCCAATGGCGCAATGAGAGCTTACGGCGGCACTCGGTAACGGTATCTGGTGCGATGGGAGCTTACAGAGCGACGCGGTAAGCTTCCGCCGGCAAAACCAAGCTTGCAGAGCCGCAATGGGAACTTCCAGTGGGCCACGGCAAGCTTCCGCCGGCCGATGGAAGCTCCCAATGACGCAATGGGAGCTTACGGCGGCACTCGGTAGCGGTATCTGGCGCGAGGGGAGCTTACAGAGCGACGCGGTAAGCTTCCGCCGGCAAAACTAAGCTTGCAGAGCCGCAATGGGAGCTCCCAGTGGTCCACGGCAAGCTTCCGCCGGCCGATGGAAGCTCCTAGTGGCGCAATGGGAGCTTACGGCGGCACTCGGTAGCGGTATCTGGTGCGAGGGGAGCTTACAGAGTGACGCGGTAAGCTTCCGCTGAACGCCGGAAGGGTGGCCCCGGCTCGCCAGGGGCCACCCGCGTGTCGATCGATCGCGAGTTGAATGAGAATTCCCTGCCCGCACCCGCTCTCAATCCCTAAAAGTAGTGATGCCGCTCGGAGCCGTCAAAGCGGCCGGTCTCCTGGCAACAGTTCTTGGTTCTGGCGACGGCATAACTGCGCTCCCGCAACGATGAACCAGATCGCCTGGCCGAGCACGACGACGGCCATGCCGTGAACATCGAGCCGCAGATGACCGGCGACGATGCCGGCGGCGAGCAGCGCCGCGACGATGCAGCCGTAGATGGCGATGCCGCGGCCGATACCGCCGTTGCGCAGGGCCGAGACCGACCAGAGGGCGATGGCGGCGGACGCCGCGACCGAGAAGATCCGGGCGAACGCCTGATTGAACTGAAACATAGCGTCGATAACGAGGTGGTACTGCGGAACGGTAGCCGCGCCGTCGCGGGCCATGTGGCGCAGGATGCTGGGGACGATGAAGCCGCTGACGGTGGCAGCGATGAGAATCGCGACACCGGCCAGACCGAAGGTGACGATGGCGGCGAAAGCAAGGCGGTCCGGGTTGGGCGTGCGCGCGAAAGCGGCGAGCCGGCGCGTGAGGCCGCAGGCGCCGAGGAACAGCACGAGAACGCTGACGATGGCGATGGAGTGCGCGATGGCTGAAACCAGAGCGAGGTGCGCCGCCAGGCCAGGCGTCGGCGAGGCCCCCCCGGTGGGATGAATGGCCATGGTGAAAAGGCTGCCGAGCGAACCGGCGATGAGGGCGATTCCGGACTTACGATCGTCTGTCATGTGACGTACTATAGAGAAGAATTTCGCGTGCGCAAGATCGATTCGACGCAGCGATGCGAAAACGAACAAGGGGAGCGCGAATGTCCGGAAACGCGAGAAAACAGAAGGGTGAGGCGGCCGAGCAACCGGCGGCGAAGCCTCCACGCAAGCTTTCCTCGCGAACCGACCGGCGCGTGCTGCGGACGCGCGACACGCTGGGCGACGCGCTGGTAGAACTGATGCATGAAAAGCCGTTCGACGACATTACGGTGCAGGAGGTGCTCGATCGCGCCGGAGTGGTGCGGTCGACGTTCTATACGCACTATCGCGATAAAAATGATCTGTTCCTGAGCGACGTGGAAGATTTCTTTGAAATGTTTTCGACCAAGCTGACACGGCGCGAAGCGAGCCCGCAACGGCTGGCGCCGGTGACCGAGCTTTTCACGCATCTCGCCGGGGCGAGGGAGTTCTATGCCGCCCTGAAGGCCGCGGGCAAAGTGAACGATGTGCAGGCGCTGGGGCGCGGGTTTTTCGCGCGGTCGTTTGAGGAACGGTTGCGCATGGCGGGTGTGGCTATGGAGCCCATGGAGCTGTCAGCGAGGGCGCATGCGCTGGCGGGTAGCCTCTTCGCGCTGATGGACTGGTGGATCGACAAAGGAATGAAGGCGGATCCGAAGGAGATGGACGACCTGTTTCACCGCATGGCGTGGAGCGGTGCCGCCGGAAGATAGCGGAGCAATAGGTACCACCCAAACAGAGAGGAGATCAAAGTGGCGCGACTTCTCTCGTGCCACGCACCTTGGATGTATAAGGCCTTTGCTGCAATCGACTCTCGCTGCTGAGAATCGAGGCGCGGAGGCGATCGCGGTCGACGCCTGGCGCGAGTCATGGTGTTGGCCTTCAGCCCGTGATGAATCGCCAGCCGGCGCCAGGGTGGTGCCCACGCTGTTTCGTCAACCGCACTCACAAGAGAGAGGGACTACCATGAATCGACGCTCCATCCTCTGTTCCATCGCCGTCGGGACTCTGCTTTCGTTCAGCCTCACCGGAAAGCTGAGGGCGGACGACGCTCGATTGACAGCTCCGCAGAACTGTCCAGCCTCGAGCGCTGTGCTCCAGCCTGCCCCAGGCGGGGAGCAGCCGTCGCCGTTTTTCTTCTCGCCGATCCAGGGTGCCCAAGAGCGAACCGCCTACCAGAGCTGTGGGAGGGTGGGACCAACGGATGGAACCTGGGGGATGGGCGCCACCTGCGCCGCCGCGGAGAGCGACCTGCGGGACCACATCATCGCGCTCGCTCGCGATCTCTGCACCAGCATGGAGGGCCTCTACTGCTCGACGGGCCCTACCGTCTTCACGGGCACATGCTGGTGGAATGGCACCCAGTACCAAGCCGATGGGTACGGGAACCCCGTGAACTGCCGGCTGCCGGTGCTCTAGCCCCGACGTGAGACCAAACGGCCGGCCGAAGGCGGCCGGCTAGCCCCCACTTGTGCGCAAGAGCGCGAATGAGCCCAGTAAAGCAGCCGTTGCGGGAGCCCCAGATCCGGCGGCCCGACCTCAAGGCATTGCTGGCGGCACCCTGAAGGCGCCCTTGACGAGGAATCTCTGCATAGCTTAACGTGCACGCCTTAGCGACAAAGGAGACAAGCATGCAGAAGCGTATGGCTTTCGTCTTCGTTCCCGCGGTCGTCTTCGCCCTGCTGGTGCCGCTTTCCTCGCGGAAGGGGGCGGCGGAGGAGCTGTCCACTCCCGTCCAACCCGTCTGGCTCGCCAAATTGGCCGCTCCCCAGAAAGCCACCTGCACGGTATGGATTGGAACGGACTACTTCACCGACGCGGCGCACACGACGCGGATCGGCGTCTGCACGATTACCTGCCAGCAGTTCGACTTCGTGGATCCCACGTTTACCGGCGGCGGTACCTGCAGCGGCACCTCCTCCAGCTATGTGCTTAGAAGATACTACGCCTGCCCGGGAATCTGCCGGTAATCAAACCCTGAGGCCGGGGCCAGGGACAGCTCGCCAGACCCCGGCCGGTACATCGAGATGAGCTTCACGCTTCAGCCGATCTCCAGGACGGATCTCCAGGTGCTCGCGGACGCGGGTGTGCCGGACGGCGTTGCCGGCAGAACGGCCGACGGCGCGCTGCCGCCGCCCTTTGTCGCCAAGCGCTCCCTGGGTCAACTCCAACAGGGCCAGGAAGAGCTCTGGTGCCATGGGTTCTATATCGTCAGGGATACCGACGGCTGGGTAGTGGGCGGTTGCGGTTTCAAGGGGGCTCCGATGTGTGGCCAGGTCGAGATCGGCTACGCCGTTTCACCCGCTTGTCGAAGCCAGGGCGCCGCCACGCAAGGGGTCCGCGAGTTGATCCAACGGGCGTTCGCGATCGAAACCGTGACCGAGATCCTCGCTCAGGTCAATCCGGACAACGCACCCTCGACCCGTATCGTCCAGAAGCTCGGCTTCGCCAGGGGCGAGGTGGAGACTGGCGAAGGTGGCGAGCCGCTCGCGCAGTGGGTCTTGCGAAAGCCGCTGACTACTGGCCGCTGACTACTGGCTCCTGACTACCGGGCGGCTGACCTGCTCGCGCACTTTTCCGCCGCAGTCGTCGAGAAGGAAGAGGGCGGCGTCCCGGCGGGTCGCCGGCTGCAGCTCCAGCGCGTCCACTCCCTCCGGGACCTCCTGGAGAGAATTCACCAGGGCCGCCCGGCAGGAGCCCGGTGCCGATCTGTCCCGCGATGACTTCCAGAAGAGGAGCCGGACGAAGAGCCGCGCCTCGCGGTAGTCGAGGTCGTACTGACGAGGAAGCTGGAAACCGGGTCCGGGGACCACTCGGATCCGGGAGTCGTGGTCGGCGACCTCCCAGAGCCGCCCCGCGAGGCCGCGGTACCGGCCCTCCGCCGGCCAGACGCTGCCGGCGGGAATCCGTCCCGCGTGGATCAGGGGGATCACCGTCAGGAGGGCGGCCTGGACGGAACGCCGTCCGGAGACGGCCCGCGCCAGGCGGTCTCCGCTCAGGGCTAGTAACAGGGCGATCCCGGGGTAGCTCAGGTAGGCGTACCAGGGGCGCTTGCTGATCGACGCCGTCCCCAGGACCGGCGCCGCCAGCGCCCAGACGGCGAGCAGCGTGACCTCGTACCGGGTCTCGTAGCGGGGAAACTTCCAGCCCCGGCGGGAGGCGAAAATCTTCCATGCGACAAGGCAGGCCGGCAACAGCAGGAGAGGACCGAAATCCTCCGCCACGGTGAGCGCATAGTAGCCCGGCCCCTGCACGTGGTACGCGTTGATCCGGCCCTCGATCCGATGCGCGTATTGTTGCACCAGCAACCGGTTCGTCACCGCCCGCGTCGAAGTCGCGAGGCTGAGGGTGGCGAGCCAGAGGAGGTAGAACCCCAGCCAGGCCCCGGCGACCCAGGCCACCGTGAAACCGAACCGTGGAGTCCCTTGGCCCGCGCGGCGCGCGGGCCACTCCGTCGCCAGGAGAATCGCCAGAAAGACGATCACGCCGAACGGCGACTTCACCCAGGCCGTCGCGCCCACGAGGACCACCATGCACGCGAGCTTCCACGGCCGGCGGTGGCGGCGCCAGGATTCGAGCGCGACGATCGCCGAGGTGACGAGCAGGATCTCGAGCGCGTCGGTGGTGGCGCTGCGGATGCCGTGCAGCGCCACCAGACCGGGGGTCAGGGTGAACACCAGCGCGGCCAGAATCCCGGCCCTTTCGCCCAAGCGGGCGGCTCCGAAGACGTAGAGCAGCAAGGCGGTCGCGGTAGCGGCCAGAACGCTCGGCAGGCGGGCGGCGAAGGGGCTCGGGCCCAGGGCCTGGAAGGACAGCCGCATGAGCCAGAAGGCCAGCGGCGGCTTGTTCATGAACAGCTCGCCGCTCCCCTGGACGGGGAGGATCGAGCCCTGAGCCATGGATTCCAGAACCCGGCTCATGTAGGTGAGCTCGTCGATGTGCAGCTCGGGGTTCGAGAGGCGGACCGAGAGCACCGACGCGATGACAAGGGCCAGTATGCACGCCGTGATCAGCCGGCGGCGGCTCGCGGGAACGGCGGCGGGAGCCGGTTCCGCGACGTTGCCGGTCCGCTCTCCAGCTTGGATGGATGGGCTCATGAATCGCGATTCGGCCTCGGGTACCTCTCACGATGATACCGCGACTCCTCAGCCGATCCGGAAACTCTTCGCCGTCCTTCTGCTCTAAACACTTTCGCTAAGAGTACAATCTGAGACAGCCCCCGCTGTCTGGCGCAGAGACGCTGAGAGGATACGTCGAGGAGAGCAGTCACATGTCGACCATGGAGAATGACCGTCCCAATCGTTCTACGGAGCAGGCCGCGGCTTCGGATGGATCGGGCGTCAGCCGGCGCAAGTTCCTTGGCGGGCTCGGCGGCGCCGCCGCCGCTGCGGCCGCGTCTGGCGTGATCGGCCTGGAGCCGCTGGCGAACGCGGCCACGGGAGGCCTCGATGTCGAGACGGCGGCGGACGCCTCGGGAGCGACGGGCCGGCTGCGGCGCAACAGTTGCTGGAAGGTGCGCAAGGACGCCGCCGACTACTGGCAGAAGCAGACGCTGGGCGTCCATGCCAACAACGGCGACGAGGCCCGCTTCGCGAGCCGGATCGGCAACTATTCGAAGGGGCTGCCGCACAACAGCTTCGGCGAGGTCGATCCCACGGCCTACGACAGCCTCCTCAAGGCCATCAACAGCAGCGATCCGGACGACTTCGAGGACATCATCCTCGACGGCCCGCTCAAGCTGACCTCCCCCCAGGGTGGCCTGGCGTTCGACCTCGAGGGCGCGGATGCCATGGGGCTCACGGTGCCGGCCGCGCCGTCCATCACCTCCGCGGAGATGGGGAGCGAGGGCGTCGAGAACTACTGGATGGCGTGGCTGCGCGACGTCAACTACCTGGACTACGGCACCAACTCGGAGGTGGCGGCGGCCTGCGCCGACCTCAACCGTTTCGGGGCCGACTTCAAGGGCCCGAAGATCAACGGCAAGGTGACGCCGCAGACCCTCTTCCGCGACGCCACACCCGGCACCAATGTCGGCCCGCACTTCTCCCAGTTCCTGTGGCTGAACACGCCGTTCGGCGCCGAGTACGTCGTGCGGAAGACGCGCACGCTGCTGCCGGACACCGACCACCTCACCAGCTATGACAACTGGCTGGCCGCGCAGAACGGGCACGTCGTCGAGACGGCCGCCAGCGATTTCGACCCGGTCCGCCGCTACATGCGCACCGGCCGCGACATGGCGCAGTGGCTGCACGTCGACGTTCTTCACCAAGCCTATTTCAACGCCTTCCTGATCATGGCCACGCCGCCCAACGCGGCCGATCCGTTCTCCAGCGGCCTCGGCGTTCCGGTCAATCCGGGCAACCCGTACATCGGCAGCAAGACGCAGGCCGGCTTCACCACCTTCGGCGGGCCGCATTTCGCGGCGTTGATGACCGAGGTCGCCAGCCGCGCCCTCAAGGTGACCTGGCACAAGAAGTGGCAGGTCAACCGGCGGCTGCGTCCGGAAGCCTGGGGCGGCCTGGTGCACCACCAGAAGACCAGCAACCGGTACCCCGGCGTCATCGACGCCCGCCAGCTCAACTCGCCGGTGCTCGACCGCGTGCACGACAAGTTCGGCACCTACCTGATGCCGATGACGTTCCCCGAAGGGGGCCCGACGCACCCGTCCTACACCGCGGGCCACGCCACCGTCGCCGGTGCCTGCGTGACGATCCTCAAGGCGCTGTTCGACGAGAACCAAGTGATCCAGAACCCGGTCGTCCCGACCGCGGACGGCCTCTCGCTGCAGCCTTACCACGGCCCCACCCTGACGGTGCGCGGCGAGCTCAACAAGCTCGCCTCCAACATCGCGACCGGCCGCAACGTCGCCGGCGTGCACTGGCGGTCGGACTCCCGCGAGTCGATGAAAGTCGGCGAGGCGCTCGCGATCAGCATTCTGCGCGACCAGAAGGCCTGCTACAACGAGAAGTTCGACGGCTTCACCTTCACGAAGCTCGACGGCTCGACGGTCACCGTCTAAGCCGCCCCGGCTCCTTCGGGTTCTCCAGGGCCGTCCGGTTCGCCGGGCGGCCCTTTTTCTTTTTACATTCCTTACATTTGACGGACCCCTCCGCCCTGCGCTATATCGCGGTGGGATGTCGTTCTCCTGCCTTTTTCACCGTTTCGACCACGGGGGAGTTTCAATGCGTCGATCTCTGATCCTCGTCGCGCTCGTCATGCTCGCTCTCGGCTCCGGCCCAACCCGGGCCGCCGAGACGATCGATCCGGACCTGCTCTCCGGGCTTTCGGCCCGCTCGATCGGTCCGGCCACCATGAGCGGCCGCCTGCCGGCCCTCGACGTCGCCGAGTCCAATCCCGACCTGATGTATGCCGGCGGGGCCGCGGGCGGCGTCTGGAAGTCGATCAACGGCGGCCTCACCTGGGTACCGATCTTCGACGACCAGCCGGTGGCCTCGATCGGGGCCATCGCCATCAATCAGTCCAATCCGGACGTCGTCTGGGTGGGCACCGGCGAGGGGAACCCGCGCAACAGCGTGTCGATCGGCGGCGGCGTCTTCCGCACGCTCGACGGCGGCCAGACCTGGACCCGCCTGGGGCTGGAGAAGACGGAGCACATCCATCGCATCGTGCTGCATCCGGCCGACTCCAACGTCGCCTGGGTCGCGGCCCTCGGGCAGGTCTGGGGGGAGAACCCCGAGCGCGGGGTGTTCAAGACGGTCGACGGCGGCAAGACCTGGCGCCGGGTCCTCTACGTCGATCCGCGCACCGGCGCGGCCGACCTGGTGATCGACCCCGGCAATCCGAACAAGCTGTACGCCGCGATGTGGGACTACCGGCGCTGGCCCTGGGGCTTCCGCTCCGGCGGCCCCGGCTCCGGGTTCTACGTCTCCTACGACGGCGGCGAGACCTGGAAGCGCTATACCGAGGACGACGGGATTCCCAAGGGGGATCTCGGGCGGATCGGCATCGCCATCTCGCGCTCGAACCCGAACATCGTCTACGCCCTGATCGAGGCCGAGAAGAGCGCGCTGGTCCGCTCGAGCGACGGCGGCCGGACCTGGAAGAAGGTCAACGAGAACCAGAAGACGGCCGAGCGGCCGTTCTACTACGCGGATCTCCGCGTCGATCCCCAGTGGCCGAACCGGCTCTACAGCCTGACCGCCCGGCTCCAGGTCTCGGAGGACAGCGGCGCCAGCTTCGAAGGCCTAGGCCGCTCGCGCGAGGTCCATGGCGACTATCACGCGATGTGGATCGATCCGCGCGACCCCGAGCACATGGTGACCGGCAGCGACGGCGGCATGGCGATCAGCCACGACCGCGGCGAGACCTGGCAGTTCGTGAGCACGCTGCCGATCGGCCAGTTCTACCACGTGGCGGTGGACATGGACCGCCCCTACCACGTCTATGGCGGCCTGCAGGACAACGGCTCGTGGCGGGGCCCGAGCTCCAACTGGGTCCGCGGCGGCATCCCGAGCTCGGACTGGGACGTGGTCGGCGGCGGCGACGGTTTCGACACCCGGCCCGATCCGGAGGACTCGATGACCGGCTACTCGATGTCGCAGGGGGGAGCGCTCGCGCGCTGGAACCTGCGCACCCGGGAGAACCGCTTCATCAAGCCGCCGCAGCCCTTTTCACCAGATGGCCGTTTGAAACCGCTCCGCTTCAACTGGAACGCCGGCCTGGGGCAGGACCCCTTCGAGCCGGGCACGATCTATTACGGCAGCCAGTACGTCCACAAGTCGACCGACCGCGGCGCGAGCTGGACGGTGATCAGCCCGGATCTGACGACCAACAACCCCGAGTGGCAGCAGCAGAAGAAGAGCGGCGGCCTCACTCTCGACATCAGCGCCGCCGAGAACCTGACCACCATCCTTTCCATCGCGCCGAGCGCGAAGCAGAAGGGGGTGATCTGGGTGGGGACGGACGACGGCCGCCTGCACGTCACTCGCGACGGCGGCCAGACCTGGACGAGCGTCGAGAAGAACGTCCCGGGCGTGCCGGCCAACACCTGGATTCCGGCCATCCTCCCTTCGAAGTACGACGCCGCCTCGGCGTTCGTGGTCTTCGACAATCACCGCCGGCAGGATTTCACCCCCTACGTCTTCCGGACCGACGACTGGGGGAAGACCTGGAAGAGCGTGGCCACCCGGGATCTCCGGGGTTATGCGCTGTCGGTCGAGCAGGACCCGGCCGACAAGAACCTCCTCTTCCTCGGCACTGAGCTCGGCCTCTATGCCTCGTTCGACGGCGGCGCGCGCTGGGTGCCGTGGACGCACGGCGTGCCGACGACCTCGGTGATGGCGCTGACGATCCATCCGCGGGATCTCGACCTGGTGATCGGCACCCATGGGCGGGCCCTCTACATCCTGGACGACATCACGCCGCTACGCGAGGTCTCGGCCGCGACGCTCGCCGAGCCGGTCCACCTCTATACGTCGCAGCCGGCGATGCTCTTCCGCGTCAACCGCGGCCGCGGGGGCGGCATCCGTGGCGGCGGCGCCGGCGAGTTCCAGGGCACGAACCGCGAGTACGGCGCCCTGATCACCTTCTCGGTCAACGCGCCCGGCCTGCCGCTGGCCGACGAGGAGAAGGAGCGGCGGCGCAAGGAGGCCGCGCGCACCGGCAGGCCGGCTTCGACGTCCCAGGCGAGCGCCCAGCCGGCGACCGACCGGCCGACCGGCACCCCGCGGGAGGACGTCCCCTCGCGCGAGGAAACCGCCGCGGACGACACGGAAGGAAAGAAGGGCGATCGGGGTCCGAAGGCCGAGATCCGGATCACGGATCCCGCTGGCAAGGTGATCCGCACCCTCAAGCCGTCGATCAAGCTGGGCCTCAACCGGGTGGCCTGGGATTTCGGCCGCGAGGCGTTCCGCAATCCGGACAACCAGGACGAAAACCGGCGGCCCGGGGAGGAAAGCGGCCCGAACGTGATCCCCGGCACCTATGGCGTGGTGGTCAGGTACGGCGGCCACGAGGCCAAGGGGACCCTGCGGGTCGAGGCCGATCCGGCGCTCGAGATCTCACCGGCCGACTGGCAGGCCTGGGACGCGGCGACCAACCGCGCGGGTGGCTATCAGAACGTGGTGGCGGACGCGATCAACCGGATCTCCGCTACCCGCAAGGACGTCGACCTGGCGCTCGCCAGGCTCGGCGCCCAGGACAAGGAGCGGGAGCGCAACGGCGCCGCCCGGGGAGGCGACGACGCGGGGAAGGCACTACGGCAGTCGGCGCGGGATCTTCAAAAGAAGCTCTCGGCCGTCGAGCGGCGTCTCTACGTGTCGCCGGACACCAAGGGCCTGGTCAATGACGAGACCACCGCCCTCAGCCAGGTCGAGACCGCCCGGCGCGTCATCGGCTCCTCCTGGGAGACGCCGAGCGCCACGGCGAACGCCTACCTCGACGAGACCGACCGAACCGTCCGGGAGGCCCTCGCCGACTTCAACAAGCTCTACGCCGAGGACGTCCCCGCCTTCCAGAAGAAGCTGGCCGACGCCAAAATCGGTCTGCTGAGCGATCAGGCGCCGATCGAGATCAAGTAGATCCGATCCTGATCACGATCTTCCCGAAGTGGTCCCCCGCCGCCATGTGCGCGAAGGCGGCGGGGGCCTCTTCCAGCGGGAAGACGCGGTCGACGACCGGGCGCAGGCGGTGCAGCGCGATCGCCCGGTTCATCGCCTCGAAGCTCTCGCGATCTCCGACCAGAATGCCCTGGACGCGGATCTTCTGCATGAAGACGTGGGTGAGGAGCAGCTCGGACTTGGTCCCCGCGAGGTTGCCGATCAGGCTGATCGTGCCGCCGAAGCGGACGGCCAGGAGCGATTGCTGGAGGGTGCCCGCGCCGCCGACCTCGACGACGTGGTCGACCCCCTCGCCGCCCGTCAGCTCCCTGGCCCGGACGCCCCAGGCGGGCACCTCGCGATAATTGATCGTTTCGTCGGCCCCCATCTCGCGCACCCGCGCCAGCTTCTCATCCCGGCTGGAGGTGGCGATGACGCGGGCGCCGAGCAGCTTCGCGAGCTGCAGGGCGAACAGCGAGACGCCCCCCGTGCCCTGAACCAGCACCGAATCTCCGGCCGTGAGCCCGCCCTCGGTCACCAGGGCGCTCCAGGCGGTCACCGCGGCGCAGGGGAGGGTCGCCGCCTCCTCGTCGGTCAGGTGATCCGGAGTCTTCACCACCCCCTCCTGATCGAAGACGGCCAGCTCGGCCAGTGTGCCGTCGAGCGGTCCGCCGAGCGTCGAGCGCAGCCGCTCGCGGGTGGGGCGGCCGGCGATCCACTTCTGGGCGAAGACGGTGCAGACGCGGTCGCCCGGCTTGACGCGGGTCACCCCGTCGCCGACCTCGGCCACCTCGCCGGCGCCGTCCGAGCAGGGGATCAGGGGGAGCTTCTGCTTCGGGTTGTACTTCCCCTCGGCGGTCAGCAGGTCCCGGTAGTTGAGCGCGGCGGCGCGCAGGCGGACGAGGACCTGCCCCGGGCCGGGGCGCGGGTCGGGGCGCTCGACGAGGGCGAGGTTTTCGAGGCCGAAGCCGCCGCGGATCTCGACCGCCCGCATGTCAGGCCTCCAGCGCCTGGCGCATCTTCGCGACCAGCTCGCGGGCGGCCGAGTCGTCGAGCTTGCGGGCGTGCCAGCCGATTCCGAGCCCTTCGTTGCCGAGCTTCGGAATGATATGGAAGTGCACGTGCATCACCACCTGGTGCGCCTCCGAGCCGTTGTTCTGGAGGATGTTGTAGGCGGTGGCGCCGGTCGCCCGCATCACCGCGCGGCAGATCCGCGGCAGGGCGCGGCCGACGGCGGCGGCCGACTCGTCCGAGAGCTGATGAAGCTGGGCCTTGCGCTCCTTGGGGATGACCAGGGTGTGGCCGTCCGAGAGCGGGCCGATGTCGAGAAAGGCGAAGACGTGATCGTCCTCGTATACCTTGTAGCTCGGGATCTCGCCCGCGAGGATCTTGTCGAAGAGGGTGGGCTGATGGTCGCTCATGGCCATATTGTATAGACATGGACAAACAGCAGGCCATGGACAGACAACCCGGCTGGGACGAGCACGACAGCCACGACTTCATCGACCTCGGCCGTTTCTTCGTGCCGGACCGCGAGGAGCAGATCGCGGCCGTCCTCGACATGATCCCGGACCCCGGGGACGGCCTGCTGGTGGACCTCTGCTGCGGCGAGGGGCTGCTCTCGCGGGCCCTGCTCGAACGCTTTCCGCGCGCCCGGGTGCTTGCCATGGACCTTTCGCCCGCCATGCTGGAGCACGCGCGCGCCGCCCTCGCGGCCCATGGCGAACGTTTCACGACGCGGCAATTCGACCTCGCGGACCGCTCCTGGCGGAGCTTCCCGGAGCCGGTCCGCGCCTTCGTCAGCTCGCTCGCCGTCCACCACCTCGACGGCGCGGGCAAACGCGAGCTCTTCCTCGACCTCGCCGCCGCTCTCGCCCCAGGGGGCGCGGTGGTGATCGCCGATCTCGTCAAACCGGCGACTCCGGCATCCCACCAGCTCGCCGCGCGGGCGTGGGACGGCGCGGTGCGCCGCCGCTCGCTCGAGCTGGCCGGACATCTCGGCCCCTACGAGAAGTTTCGCGACGAGCGCTGGAACCTCTACGCCGATCCCGAGCCGGACCCGATCGATCAGCCGTCGCCCCTCCTCGACCAGCTCCGCT
Source organism: Thermoanaerobaculia bacterium (assembly GCA_039918595.1). Lineage (GTDB taxonomy): Bacteria > Acidobacteriota > Thermoanaerobaculia > Multivoradales > UBA5704 > DATARR01. The sequence goes on along the minus strand of JBDSHF010000316.1, from coordinate 35,293 downwards.
GGCTCGAAGCGGCCGGCCTCACCGGCGTCGACGTCTACTGGCTGAAGGCCGGCCATGCCGTATTCGGCGGCGTCCGGTAGCATGGCGCGTCGATTTGGCCGCCTGGGCGTGATCGCTTTTTCATACCCTTGTCGGGAAGCTTGCAAAATATTACTTCAGGCCCGGGGAAAACGGCCGGAATCCCCCCTGGGGGAGCCTGTCGTGCCTTTCCGCGACTCCCCGCGAAGTTGGTTCCGGAATTGCATTGAAGACAGGCGTGAGAGGAACCGTTTTAGCCCCGGGAGGTTTCCGCCCCGCGTCCCACAGCGGCCGGCTCAGTGCCGGCTGGCGGCGCGCGTACCGCCTGTCCGGGCGGATCACGGAGCTGGCCGCATCGGATTCCTCGCTGGAGAGCGCCGATCCTCTTGACAGGGGGGATAAGTCCGCTATTGTTAAAAGCGTGGACGCGAACGTGCCTCCCGACCAACCTCCGAGTACTGTGGACAGCCCGTCCAGAGTCACTCGGCTCGGGCTGTCGGCCATCGGCCTCGCTTTCCGTGCTCCCGTCGTCGCTTCAGTTTTTCCTGTAACAATCCCACCAGCGCAGCTTTCCGCAGCCAGTCCCGGCTGTGGTGTCACCCCTTCCGGGTTGACGTACTAACCCATCATGATCACGGAGCCCCCAGGGGCTTTCTCACCGGATGATCGATCCGGGTGGGTTGTCGGCCTACACCGCCGAGCCTTTCCGTTTCGATGTTTCACCACTTCACCCCTACCCCGCGGTATTGACCCCGTATTCAGCGGAGGAGCATAGAGATGAAGCAGGCGGCGTTCGCCTCGGTTGCGGTCGAGAGCTCCCGGCGCGAGGAGATCTGCGCGATCTTCGACGAGCCCTATGATCCCGATCACTGGAACGATTGGCGCTGGCAGATGCGTCATCGTCTCACCCGTCTCGATCAGTTCGAGCGCCTGCTCGATCTGACCGAAGCGGAACGGCGAGGGCTTCTGCTGGCGAGCGAAAAGTTTTCGGTCGCGGTCACACCGCACTTCGCGGCGTTGATCGATCCGTACGATCCTTCCTGCCCGATCCGCCTGCAGGTGGTGCCGCAGGAGAGCGAGCTCGTGGTGAGCCGCGGGGACATGACCGATCCCTGCGGCGAGGACGGCGCCAGCGTTGTCGAGGGCCTCGTGCATCGCTACCCCGACCGCGTGCTGTTTCTGGCGCTCGACACCTGCGCGGCCTACTGCCGCTACTGCACGCGCAGCCGCCTGGTGAGCCAGGGGGAGCTCGATCCGATCGGCCGGCGGCTGGAGGCGGTGATCGCTTATCTGGAGGAGCACACCGAGGTGCGCGACGTCCTCCTTTCGGGCGGCGATCCGCTGCTGATGGCCGACTCCGTGCTCGACAAGCTGCTCGGCCGGCTGCGCGCCATCCCGCATCTCGAATTCCTGCGCATCGGTACCCGCATCCCGAGCTTCCTGCCGCAGCGGATCACGCCGGAGCTGGTCGCCGTGCTGCGCAAGCACCGCGTCTGGCTCTCCGTCCACTTCTGCCATGCCCGCGAGCTGACGCCCGAGGTGGCGGAGGCTTGCGACCGGCTCGCCGACGGCGGCATCCCGCTCGGCTGCCAGACGGTGCTGCTCAAGGGGGTCAACGATTCGGCCGAAACGCTGCGCGACCTCTTCCACGGCCTGCTGAAGAACCGCGTGCGGCCGTACTACCTCTATCAGTGCGACCCCGTGCTCGGCACCGGGCATCTGCGCACCTCCGTCGAGAAGGGCCTCGAGATCATGTCCAAGCTCCGCGGCTTCACCACCGGGTACGCGGTGCCGACCTACGTCATCGACGCCCCCGGCGGCGGCGGCAAGGTGCCGGTGCAGCGGGAGACGATCGTCGGCCAGGAGGACGGAGTCTGGAGCATCCGCAACTGGGAAGGGAAGACCTACGACTACGTCGACCCCGCCGAGCACTCGGTATCGGTAAATGACCGATGAGGCCGCTGCGGATCGCGCTCTGCTATGACCTCAAATCGGACTACCTCGCCGCGGGCTTCGCGTCCGCGGACGTCATGGAGTTCGACGAGGAGGAGACTGTCGCCTTTCTCGAGGGGGGCTTGCGCCAGCTCGGCCATCATCCGGAGCGGGTGGGGCGGGGGATCGAGCTGGCCCGCCGCCTCGCCGCGGGCGAGCGGTGGGACCTCGTGTTCAATGTCGCCGAAGGGGTGCGCGGCCGCTCGCGGGAGGCCCAGGTGCCGGCCCTCTGCGAGATGTTCGATCAGCCGTATACCTTCTCGGATCCGCTGACCTGCGCCGTTACCCTCGACAAGTCGCTGGCCAAGCGGGTGGTGCGCGACCACGGCCTGCCCACGGCGCCCTTCGTCCTGGTGGAAAGGCCGGAGGACGCGGCGTTTGTGGACCTCCCCCTGCCGCTGTTCGCCAAGCCGGTGGCGGAAGGGAGCAGCAAGGGGGTGACGCGGCTCTCCCGGATCGAGACCCGGGAGGAGCTGATGGCCGCCTGCGCCGAGCTGATCGAAACCTTTCGCCAGCCGGTGCTGGTGGAGAGCTTCCTGCCCGGCCGCGAGGTGACGGTGGGTATCGTCGGCAACAACGGAGACGCCCGCGTTCTCGGGGTGCTGGAGGTCTCCTTCCGCCCCGGCGCCGACGCCGCCTACACGGCGCTGAACAAGCGCGAGTACAAGACCTGGATCGACTACTCGATGCTCGACGGCGAGCCCCTCGGCCAGCGGGCGCGCGAGCTCGCCCTCGCTTCCTTCCATGCTCTCGGCTGCCGGGATCTCGCCCGCGTCGATCTCCGCTGCGACATCGCCGGCGAGCCCTGCTTCCTGGAGATCAACCCGCTCCCCGGCCTGCATCCGACCTACTCGGACCTGCCGATCCTGGCGAACCGGTCAGGAATCCCCTATGCCGAGCTCCTCGGCCAAGTGATCGAGGCCACCGCGCGGCGGTGGAAACTGTGGAATTGACCACGCTCGCCCGGGTCGTCATCGCGCATAACCCAATCGGCGATCAGGCCGATCCCTCGACGACCGACGTGCTGGCACAGGTCAAGGTGGTGGCGGCGGGCCTGGAAGCCCTCGGCCTCGCTTACGAGATCGTTCCGATGCCGGACTGGCAGCCCTGGCTCCGCCTGCATCCGGGCCCTGGGCTGACGGTCTTCAACCTGATGGAATCGCCGGCTGGCCGGCCCGAGGCTCTCCTCGGCGCCGCGGCCGCCCTGGAGCTGCTGGGGCTCCCCTTCACCGGCTCCCCCTCGGGCGTCCTCTGGGTGACCACGGACAAGCTGGCGACCCGGGCGGTCCTCGCCGCCGAGGGTCTGCCGGTGGCGCCCGGCGGCCGTCTCGACCCGGATCGTCCGGACCTGCTCGACCGCGTCCCCGGGCCGTGGATTCTCAAGCCCTCCTGCGAGGATGCCTCCCTCGGCCTGGAAGGCGATCCGGTCTGCTCCAGCCCCGAGGCGGCGGTGATCCGGGCGCGGGAGCTGGCGGCGCGTTTTCCCGGCCAGGCAGTGGTCGCCGAAACCTTCCTCCCCGGTCGCGAGCTGAACGTCTCCCTGCTCGCCCGGAGCGGCTGCGTCGAGGTGCTGCCGGTCGCCGAGATCGTCTACGAAGGTTTCCCCGCCGGCATGAGCCGGGTCCTGGGCTATGAGGCGAAGTGGCACGAGGACTCGTTCGCCTACATCCATACGGTCCGCCGCTTTCCGGAAAATCCCGCGGACGCGCCGCTGCTCGAGCGCGCCGGGGAGCTCGCCCGCGCCGCCTGGCGGATCTTCGGACTGCGCGGCTACGCGCGGGTCGACCTCCGGCTCGACGCGAACGGCGAGCCCCGCATCCTGGAGGTCAACGCCAATCCCTGCCTCGCCGCCGACGGCGGATTCATGGCGGCCGCGGAGAAGGCGGGCCTGTCGGCGCAGGAGGTGGTGCGAAGGATTCTGGAGGACGCGGTGCCCGGACGATCGCAGGCTGCCTCCACGCCCACTATTCGCCAGGATCATCGCGAGGATCGCCGTCCGGACCTCCACGTCCGCCGCTCCCTGGAGACCGCCGACCGCGAGCCGCTGGAGACGCTGATCCGGGCCACCGCCTTTTTCAACCCCGAAGAGGTGGAGGTCGCCCTGGAGCTGGTGGACGACCGGCTGACGAACGGCGAGGGGAGCCACTACCGCTTTCTCGTCGGCGAGATCGACGGCCGGGTGGCGGGCTACGCCTGTTGGGGTCCGATCCCCGGCACCTCGGCCTCGGCCGACCTCTACTGGATCGTGGTCCACCCCGATTTCCAGGGCCAGGGAGCCGGCGCCGCCCTCCTCCGCGCCGCCGAGGAATGGATGGCCGCGGCCGGCCGCACCCGCGTCTACGTCGAGACCTCCACCCGCCCGCAATATTTCCCCACCCGCGCCTTCTACACCGCCTGCGGCTACCAGCTCGTCTCCGATCTGGAGGACTTTTACGCGCCGGGGGATGGCAAGGCGACGTTTCTGAAGATGGTGTAGATGGTTACTCGATCCCCTGATCGGATCTCACAGCCCAAAAACGTGTCTTCACTGTGAACGAGGCAATACTCACAAAGAGAGTCCGCACGGGCGGCAATGAGCCGCCGGAGATCGGCACTAATATAGCCGATGCTCACTGCGATTTACTTGGCAGATACTGCTGCGCGCGCGCCTTGGCCAGACGCATGATGTGCTCAAGCTGAAGATAATGGTCCAACTCGGACTTTTCATCGGCGGTCAGGCCGGCCGTCTTCTCGCGAACAACGAGCGTTGCTACGCGAGCTCGGGCTTCCTCCGAAGGGCGGAAAGCGACCACGGTACCAGGGCTGCCTCCTCGCGCGATGAAATCGACCACCTCTTCGTAAGCTTTGGGCTTCACCATGGACTCATTCTAATCGAGTGCCTTCAATCGACGGCCTGCTGACGCGCAGTCTCCCCGCCCATTGCGAAGGGAGCTCCGGCTGCGCTGTAATGACCCCGGCACGTCAGGAGGTACCATGCGCGAGATCTGGTTTGAACGCGAAGGCGTGCGGCTGTTCGCCGTCGAGGACGGCGAGGGCCGGACGATCGTGATGTTGCACGGCGGGATGGCGAGCCATGTAGCGAGCCTCCCCCTGGTTGCTCCCCTGGCCTCCCGGTATCGCGTCATCGCGCCCGATGTGCGGGGCAACGGAAAATCGTGGAGCGGGGAGCGCTTGACCTTCGACCAGCTCGCGGACGATGTCGAGGCCCTGCTGGACCACATCGGGGTGGATCGGGCCGTGATGGGCGGGGTGTCGGGCGGCTCGGGCGTCGCTTTGCGTTTCGCGCTGCGGCACCCGGGCCGGACGGCTGGCCTCGTCCTGGTCCAGCCCGTCTATGCCGGCGAAGAGCGGGGCTACACCGACGCGCAACGGGGGACGTTCGCCATGATGGACGCCGTGGCGAGCCGGGCCCTCGCCGAAGGCGTGCAGGTGCTGCGCCCCCTCTATGCCAACCTGCCGCCGGAAATCCGTGAGAAGGCGCTGGCGATGGTGGACGGATTCGACGCGGCGAGCGTGGTGGCGACGAGCCACTTCATCGCCTCGGGCGCGCAACCGTTCACTTCAGCCGCGGACCTGAGGTCGCTCTCCATGCCGACCCTGCTCGTCCCCGGCGCCGACCCTCTCCATCCAGCCGAGGTCTCGGCTTTCTATGCCGAAAACATCCCGGACTGTTCGGTCGCGCCGGCCACGGACGTCACGGCGGAGATCGGCGCCTTCTGCGACCGGATCATCGGCACAACAAACTGAAACAGAATGACCGGCGGTTCGTAGTAGAGAGAAAGATCCTGCCTGGAGGAGCTTCTCGATGCAAAAAAGCCGGCCGATCCGAACCGCCATCCTCATCGCCCTGATCCTATGCGTCTCATGGGCGGCGGCCGCGCCGGCCCCCACCGGTCCGGTCGAGGCGGCGGCGGTCAAGCCCCACCCGTGCCGAGTGCAGGGCTATGACCAGGAGGTGCAGTGCGCCACCTATCCGGTCTGGGAAAACCGCGAGACGCGCCGAGGGAGAAAGATCGGCCTGAACATCGTGATCCTCCCGGCCCTGGGATCGGACAAGCAGCCCGATCCCATCTTCGAGCTCGGCGGCGGCCCCGGGCAGGCGATCGCGGAGAACGCCGGCGAGTACGCCCAGAGCGATCTGCGCCAGAGGCGGGCCATCGTGCTGGTGGACCAGCGCGGCACCGGCCGGTCGAACCCGCTCCACTGCTCCTTCTACGGCGAGCCGGTCGACTTCCGCCTCGCCGCCGGGGAGCTGTTCCCGGTCGCGGCGGTCACCAGGTGCCGCGAGAAGCTGGAGAAGGTCGCGGATCTGAGCCAGTACACCACGACCGCCTCCGCGGACGACCTGAACGAGGTCCGCCAGTGGCTCGGCTACGGCAAGATCAACCTGCACGGCGCCTCGTACGGCACGAGCATGGCCCAGGTCTACTGGCGCCGGCATCCGGAAACGGTGCGCAGCGTGATGCTCACCGGCGTGACCCTGCTGAAGTCGTACACCCCACTGGCCCACGCCTACGCCGGCCAGCGGGCGCTCGACCTCCTGCTCGCCGAGTGCGCCTCGCAGCCCGCGTGCCGGGCCGCTTTCCCCGACACCAGGGCGGACCTGAAAACGATCAAGGAACGGATCGACAAGGGCGTGACCGTGACCGTCACCAACACGAGCACGGGCGAGAGGCAGGAGGTGCGGCCCGTCTGGGGCCTGGTGGCCGAGGGCATCCGCTTCCTGATGTATGGCCCGGGGGTCGGGGGCCTGCCGCTCCAGATCCGCAAGGCCGCCCAGGGGGACCTCGCGCCGCTCGTTCAGATGTCGATTGAGCGTCGGCTGAACATCACCGAGGGGCTCTACTGGGGTATGGACTTCTCGGTCACCTGCGCCGAGGACCTGCCCTTCATCACCGAGAAGATGATCGCCAGGCGGACACCCGGGACCTACCTCGGCGACTACCGCATCCGTCAGCAGAAGGCGGCCTGCAAGGTCTGGCCGCGGGGCAGGATACCGGCGGACGCGCACGAGCCGGTCCACTCGGGCGTTCCCGTGCTGCTGCTCTCCGGCGAGCGCGACCCGGTCACCCCGCCGGAGCTCGCGGAAGAGGCGTCGCGCTACATGACCAACCGCCTGCACGTGATCGTCCCGCGCAGCGGTCACGGCGGCGGCGGCGAGTGTACGGACGACCTGATTCGCGACTTCACCGACCGCGCCTCGGTCCAAGGGCTAGACCCCTCGTGCGCGGCGACCGTCTATGGTCCGATAAAGTTCATGAAGCCGTAGCGGGGGCAAGGGGTATGGCGCCGGCGCCCTTCAATCCCCCGGGAATCCCACCGGCCGATCCCGGGCCGCCGGGCCCTCGGCTTCCTTGATCTTCCGCAGCAGCTCGTCTCTGTGCTCGGCGACCTCGAGGTTGGTGCCGGAGAGGAGGATGAGCATGGTGCCGCTGCCGTGCTGCTTGGCCTGGGCGAGGCCGATGATGCCCTCCGTCCGCAGCCAGATATCGCGGCTCGAGTTTTCGGTGATCTGGATCCAGGGCATTAATTTCTCCTCAATCGAATTAAAGCAGGAACGGCACCACCCGCTTCGTCCGCCGGGCGTAGTCGTCGTACTCGGGGTAGGTTTGCCGGATGAGCGTCTCCTCGAAGATCATCCGCAGGAAGGTCATCACCGTCGCGACGAGCCCCAGGGCGGCGCTCCTCAGCGACCCGTTCGCGGCGACTCCGGTCCAGACGAAGAGGAGGATCGCGGCATAGATGGGGTGCCGCACGTACTTATAGGGACCGGTGGTAACGAGGCCCCCCGCGGTAGGGTTGGCCGCGAAGTGGAAGCTGCGCCGGCCGAAAGTCACCCGCGACCAGACCATCAGCAGGAAGGCCGCGATCTGGAAGCCGATCGAGACAGGGCCGTGGCCGAATAGGCTCTGTATGTAGATCAGGGCGGCGATCGCCAGGATCAGGACAGCGAAGACGGGGGTGGAGAGGAGTTTGCCGTACCTCTCCGCGAAAGCGTACGGCATTACAGCGCCACCCCTGGGTTTTCCTCTCCTACGGCGCCGATCCGGTTGAGCTCTTCGAGAACCGCGGCGAAGAGGTCGAACATCCGCTTCAGCCGGTCGACGTCCTTGATCGTCCCCAGCGCGAGGAAGTGGAGCTCGTCCACGCCCTCGGGGAAGCTGGTCTTGAAGAAGCCCTCGTCGTCCCGGATCTCGAGCCGGATCTGCGGTTGAGCCTCGATCAGCCGGCGGACCTCGGGGTTGGCGAAGAGGGCCCGGACCTTGGGCTCGTCGTTCCCCTGGATGACGAAGTCGTCGTCGAACTGCGCGGAGTGGCCGACATCGATGTCCTGCATGCCGAGCGCCTTGCCCAGCCCGCTGAAGACGCCCGCGCGGTAGATCCGGAAGCGGAAGCCGTCCCGGCTCACGAAGGGGGAGCGCATTCGGGTGTAGGTGACGTGGCTATGTCCGGTGGAGACCGTGTAGGTGTCCAGGGTCAGCGTCCAGCTCTTCACGTGGGCCTGGACTTTGTCCCCCTTCCAGAAGCCTCCGCCGACGAAGTCGGCCCCGATCTCAGCGCAGAGCTGGCGCCAGATCTCTTCCCGGCTCGGACCGAAAACGCCTCCCAGAAAGCCCATCGTCTCTCCCTCCTAAGACCTCTCCCAGACGTTCCCGATTAAAGCATGGAACGGCCTGCCGGGCAGTGACAAATCTTTGCAGAGCCACATGAGAATTTTTGTTCCTAGAGAAATACGCTGCTGTAAATGGCTTGATGACTCTGTCAGAGGACGGGAGTGTGCTCTGACAGTGACACGAGCTGACACCTCAAGACAGAGAAGACAGGTGTCACGGTTTGTACCCTGTCATGGCACTACATACAAATGCCCTTCCCGCACCCCGGGATATTTTTCAAGCACGCCTGATTTCGAAGGTCTCGCCCGGTCCCGCCCAGCGAATGGGCAGGCCTTCCGCCGTCTCCCGCGCCTCCCGAAGCGAGACCTGCGGATCCAGCGTCGGCCAGACGTGGGTGAGCGCCAGCTCCCGGGCTCCCGCCTGGACGGCGATGCCGGCGGCCTGGCGGGCGCTCAGGTGGAGGGGCGGGCCCATCCGGCCATCCTGGTAGTTCGCCTCGCAGAGGAGGAGATCGCTGCCGCGGGCGAAGCCGGCGAGGTCCACGCCGGGGCCGGTGTCGGCTGAGTAGGTGAGGGTGCCATGGGCTGTCTCCGCCCGCATCGCCAGGGCGTAGATGGGGTGGTCGGTGCGCAGGAAGTTGAAGCGGACGCCGGCGATCTCGACCTCGCCGCCGGCCTCGATCTCGTGCCAGTCGAACGCCTCGCGGAGGCTCTGCGCGCCGTCGGACCCCAGCAATCCCCCGATCAGCTCCAGCGCGCCGGGAGGCGCGTAGACGGGGAGCTTGAAGCCGTTTCCCAGTCCATACCGGATGGCGACATGAAGAGGATAGAGGTCGGCGCAGTGGTCGGCGTGGGCATGGCTCACCACCAGGGCATCGAGGCGGGTGAAGTCCACCGCCCGCTGGAGCTCGGCGAAGGTGCCGGTGCCGGCGTCGAGCCAGAGCTTCGCCGCGCCGTGCTCGAGAAGGAAGCCGGTGTTGGGATTGCCAGGGGCCGGATAGCCGCCGGAGCTGCCGAGGACGCGTAGACGCATGGCCGTCACCTCCCGGGGAAAGATATCGCGAATGGCACTGAGAAATTCTTACCAAGCCCTGCAAGGTTGACCGATGGTTGAATGTGACCATTCAACTGGCATTTCTTATGCACTAGTGATTGGGCAGAAGGCATGAGCACAGCGGAGCCCGAAAGGGGGACACCATGCAGGACCGTAGCGCGGTGCAGCAGCGTCGGAACGAAGGTGCAGGATCCGGCCGCCACGCGGTGGTGGTGGGCGGCAGCATCGGCGGCATGCTCGCGGCACGGGCGCTCGCCGATCAGTTCGACAAGGTCACCATCATCGAGCGGGACCAGTTGCCGGACGGCGACAGCGAGAACCGGCCGGGCGTGCCGCACGCCCGTCATCTTCATTTCTTCTTCAAGCGGGGGTTGATGGTGGTCGAGGAGCTGTTCCCGGGGGTCACCGCCGACCTCCTGAAGTCGGGCAGCCATCTCCTCGATCAGGGGCGAGACTTCCGCATCCTTTATCGCTCGGGGTGGTCGCCCCGCGCGGAGATCGGCCTCGAGTTCTGTACCTTCACCCGTCCTCTGCTGGAGGCGACGATTCGCCGCCATCTGATGGCCAATACCAAGATCAATCTCCTGCAAGGGTTCGAGGTCGCCGGTTTGGTGACGAGTGAGGACGGCTCCCGGGTGGAGGGGGTGAGGATTCAGCCCCGCCATCACGATGCCAACGCTCTGCCCGAGGTCGAGACGCTCGCGGCCGAGCTGGTGATCGACACCAGCGGCCGGGGCTCCAAGGCGCCCGAGTGGCTGGAGGCCGCCGGCTTCGCCAAGCCGGAGGAGACGGTCGTCGACGCCTTCTGGGGCTACGCGACGCGGATCTACGAGCCGGTCGAGGACTACAAGAAGGATTGGAAGACGCTGTTCCTGATGAACCGGCCGCCGCACCAGCCGCGGGCCGGAATCATCCAGCCGATCGAGGGGAACCGCTGGCTGGTGACGGTCGCCGGGGTGATGCACGACTATCCGCCCACCGACGAGGAGGGCTTCCTCAAGTTCGCGCGGAGCCTCTCCTCGCCGGAGCTCTACCGGGCCATCGAGAACGCCAAGCCGCTGTCGCGGATCTGGGGCTACCGCCGCACCGAGAACCGGCTGCGGCATTACGACGAGGCGAGCGTGCCGCAGGGTTTCGCGGCGCTCGGCGACTCGGTCTGCGCCTTCAATCCGGTCTACGGCGTCGGCATGACCCTCACCGGCCTCGAGGCGCTGGCGCTGCGCAAGTGCCTGCGCGACGGCAAGGGGCGGCTCGACAGCCAGCGTTTCCAGAAGCGGGTCGCCAAGCTGGTGGCCGGTCCCTGGGCGCTGACCACCGGCGAGGATCTCCGCTGGCCGGCGACGGAGGGGGGCCAGGTCACCGCCAAGGTGAAGTTCATGCACTGGTACATCGAGCAGGTGATCCGGCTGATCCCACAGAGCCAGGAGATCTTCCGCCGCTTCCAGGAGGTCAACCACATGCTCAAGGCCCCGACGGCGCTGTTCCATCCGGCCGTGCTGGGACCCGTGCTGCGGCAGGCGTTCGGGCCGCGGCGCAAGGGGCTGAAGCTGCAGACGGCTCCGGCTCCGGCGCACGCCACCTCGCGGCAGTCGGCCACGTCGACGTCCACGATCGCCATCCGCCACTAAGGGAAGCGCCACTAAGGGAAGCCACGGGGGGTGCCGGACGGCGCCCCCCTTCGTTTTACCTCTTACCTCGCCTTCCGGATCAGCTCCGTCACGTCCTTCTTCAGCTTGGCGTGGTCGGCCTTGCGGATGTACATCATGTGCCCCGCCTGGTAGAGCTCGATCCTGACGTTCCCCCGCAGCTCCTTCGGCAGCCCCAGGTGGTCGCGGGTGAAGAAGGCGTCGAAGTAGGGGGTCGCGAGGTCGTAGACGCCGGCCGTCATCAACACCTGGAGATGGGGGTTGCGGGTCATCGCCTGGCGCAGGGACTCGGCCACGTTCACGTACTGGTTGTTGAAGTCCCAGCTCCAGGGCCAGACCTTGTCGGTCAGCCGCTCGTAGACGAGGTCGCTCTCGAACTTGAGCTCGCGGCGGATGTAGTCGTTGATCGCCGCGGCGAAGGGGCCGTCCGTGGAGGCGCTGGCGGGATCGAACTCGTAGGTCTCGCCCGCCGAGTCGATGTCGGTGCCGGTGAAGCGGGTGTCGAGCCGGCCGAGGGTCTTCCCCTCGTCGCGCAGCAGCTCCTTGACGAAGCGGTCGATCTGGACGCAGAGGTTCGAGCGCTCGACGTAGGCCTGCGACAGGCCGGTGTAGCGGGCGAATTTGGCCGCGATCTCCTTGCGCCGGGCCTCGGGCAGGCGGTCCCCCTGGAGCAGGGCCGGCCCGTACTCGTCGAGGGCGAAGGCCTCGGCCTCCGCCAGGGTCTTGAACAGGTCCCCCGAGAGCTCCGGGGGTAGCTTCTTGTGGTACCAGGCCGCCGCGGTATAGGTCGGCAGATGGATGAAGCAGGGGCGGTCGTTGCCGGCGTGGAAGTCCTGGTCCTGCCAGTTGAGCACGGAGGAGACGAGGACGACGCCGTTGAGCATCATGCCGTAGCGGTCCGCGAGCTGATAGGCGAGGCCCGCCGCGCGGGTGGTGCCGTAGCTCTCGCCGGCCACGAACTTGGGGGAGGCCCAGCGCTGGTTGCGGGTGACCCAGAGGCGGATGAAGTCGGCGACCGACTCGATATCCTCCTTGACGCCGTGGAACTGCTTCGGGTCCTGCCCCGGGGCCGGGCGGCTGAAGCCGGTGCTCACCGGATCGATGAACACGAGGTCACTGGCATCGAGGATGGAATTTTCGTTGTCGACCAGCCTGCCCGGCGGCGGCAGGGCAAACCCCTCGTCCGTCCGCGCCACGCGCTTGGGACCGAACGCGCCGAGGTGCACCCAGAGCGAAGCCGCGCCCGGGCCGCCGTTGAAGCTGAAGGTGACCGGGCGGGCGGCCGGGTCCTTCACGCCGTCGAGCGTGTAAGCAATGTAGAAGACCGACGCCGTGACGGTACCCTCGTCGTTCCTCAGCAACAGAGTGCCGGCGGTGGCGGTATAGGGGTAGGCCTTGCCGTCCAGGGTCAGCGAGTGGCGGGTGACCGCGGACTTCTCTTCGGGCGGGGAAAGCGGCCGCTTCTCCTCCGGCTTCGCGTCCTTCATGGGCGCGCCCGGCGGTTGCGCCAGGGCGGGAAGAGTGAGCAGGAGGAGCAGCGACGAGATCGCGAGTGAAATTTTATTGGGCATGGCGGCGCGGATTCTACCGCGCCGCCCAGGGTCCTAGCCCGGCGACCGCACCGGATCGTCGCCGTAGGTCGACTCGTACTCCATGTTGCCGTCCTTCTTATGCACCTTGACTTGGCCGAGCTCCTCCTTGCGAGCCCGCTCCTTGGCGAAGTCGACGGCCTCCTCTTTGGTCTCGAACTCCCGGCGAAACTCGGCCTTCTCCTGAGAGACGACCCACTTCTCGGCCGAAGAGTTCGGGACTACGTGATACACAACCCTTTCCTTGGTTTCCTGGGCCATGATTCATATCCTCCTTTTCGCCCGGGAGACAGGGCAATAAATGTGCCAGAAAGAGTTGAATCCGGCTACACGGCCGTGATCGGGACCACTTCCTCGCCGGCGAGGGCGAACACGCGGTCCCCTTGCCGGGGGCGGACGGTGGCGCCGCCGGTGAAGCCGCCGAAGGCGGGGAGGAGGCCGATCCGCTCCCCGAACAGGAAGCAGGGGAGCCGCTCGTGCTGGCCGCCGGGGCCGGTGAGGGAGATCGCGGGGTGGATGTGCCCGGCGAGCACGTACCCCGCCGCTTCCTCTTCCGGGTGATGGCGGAAGGCGAACGGCGGCTCGATCCAGGGCTCGTCGTGGCAGTCGAACCCCCACTCACAGGGGGGATCGCCGGCGCCACGGTCGTGATTGCCGCGCACCAGGACGACCTCCAGATCCGCGTGGCGCCGGCGCCAGTCCGCGATCGCCGCCAGGGTGGGCGCGGCCCGTCCCGAACGGGCGTGGAAGAAGTCTCCGAGCAGGAGCAGGCGGCGAGCGCCGGTGCGGGCGAGCGCCGCGGTGAGGCGGGAGAGGGCCTCGGTGGTGGTGCCGCCGGGCATGGGGATGGCCGCCGCCCGGAACGCCGCCGCCTTGCCGAGGTGGGCGTCGGCGACGATCAGGGTGCCGGTCCGCTCCCAGAGCAGGGCGCGCTCGGGGAGGAGGAGCAGGGATTCCCCCTGGAGATCGAAACGGGTCACCGGTCGGCCGCCTTTTCCAGCCGCGCCTGCATGCGGCGGACGCGATCGGCGAGGCTCTCGGAGCTGAGCTTGTCGCGCATCCGGGCCACCAGCAGCGGGAAGGCCAGCGGGCTGGGGCGGGCAAGCTCCAGGATGGTGATCCGGGATTCGGAAAGCCGGGCGAGGGCGCGGCCCAGCCGGCTCCTTTCGAGCTGCTGCTCCAGCACCTCGCGGTGGGCCTGGTGGAGCAGGAGATTGCCGGGGTCATACTTCGCGAAGACCTCGTAGAACAGGCCGCTCGACGCCTGGAGATGACGGGCGGGCTTGCGCTGCCCCGGGAACCCCTGGAAGAGCAGGCCGGCGACGCGGGCGATATCGCGGAACTGCCGCTTCGCCATCTCCGCCGCGTTGAGGCTCGCCGGGATGTCCTCGGCCAAGCCGGTGGGCGCCAGCAGCCCCGCCGCCAGCGCCTCGTCGAGCGGCGCCCGGTCCGGCGCCAGCAGCTCGATGCCGTAATCGTCCACTGCCAGGGTGAAGGTGATCGGACGCAGGCGGGAGATCCGCCAGGCGAGCAGAGCCGCCAGGCCCTCGTGGACCAGCCGCCCCTCGAAGGGGTAGAGGAAGAGGTGGTGCCCCTCGCGGGACTTCAGGCGCTCGATCAGCAGCTCGTCCGCCGCCGGGATCGCCGACCAGCGCGCCTGCAGCTCCAGGATGGGGCGCACGGCCGCCATCTCCGGGCTGGCGAAGACGCCGTCCCGAGCGTTTTCGAGCAGGCGGCGGACGGCGGCGGCGAGCTCGGTCGAGAGCGGCATGCGCCCCCCCATCCAGCGCGGGATGGCGCCGCTCTTCCCCTTGGCGCGCCGCACCCAGGCGGTCATGTCGCGCACCTCGGCGAGCTCCAGCGTGCGGCCGGCGAAGATGAAGCGCTCCCCCGGCCGCAGACGGGCGACGAACGACTCCTCGACCGTGCCGAGCCGGCCGCCATTGACGTATTGCACGGTGAGCGCGGCGTCGCTGGTGATGGTGCCGATCGACATCCGGTGCCGCCGCGCGATGGCGCGGTCGGGCACGGTGTAGAGGCCGTCGCGCTCGATCACCCGGCGGTATTCGGGGTAGGCGGCGAGCGCCGGGCCGCCGCGGGTGACGAAGTCGAGCGTCCAGTCCCATTCCGCGGCGGTGAGGTCGCGGTAGGCCCAGGCGGTGCTCACCTCGGCGTAGAGCTCGGCGGCACGGAAGCCGCCGCCCACGGCGATCGTCACCAGATGCTGGGCGAGGACGTCGAGGGGCTTCTCTTGCGGCGTCCTCGGCTCGATCCGGCCGCTCTCCAGGGCCTCGCGGGCGGCTGCCACCTCCACCAGCTCGAAAGCGTTGGTGGGCACGGCGGTGACCCGGCTCGGCGCGCCCGGCCGGTGGCCGCTGCGGCCGGCCCGCTGCGCGAGGCGGGCGATCCCCTTCGGGCTCCCCACCTGCAAGACGCGGTCGACCGGCGAGAAGTCGACGCCGAGGTCGAGGCTGGAGGTGCAGACGACGCAGCGCAGGCTCCCCGCCCGCAGCCCGTTCTCCACGAAGTCGCGCACCTTGCGGTCGAGCGAGCCGTGATGGAGGGCGATCTCCCCCGCCCAGTCGGGGCGGGCGTCGAGGATCGCCTGGAACCAGATCTCCGTCTGCGAGCGGGTGTTGGTGAAGACCAGCGCCGTCTGCCCCTCGGCGATCGCGGCGATCACCTGCGGCAGCAGCTTGAGCCCGAGGTGCCCGGCCCACGGGAAGCGCTCGATGGTCTCCGGGATCAGCGAGTCGACGCGGATCTCCTTGGGGGCCGCGCCGCGGACCAGCCGGCCCGTTTTATCAGAGCCGAGCAGCGCCGAGAGAGCGGTGTCGAGATTGCCGAGCGTGGCCGAGAGGCCCCAGGTGCTCAAGGCCGGCCGGAAGCGGCGCAGCCGGGCGAGGGCGAGCTCGGTCTGGGCGCCGCGCTTGTTCCCCAGCAGCTCGTGCCACTCGTCGACCACCACGAGGCGGAGCTCGGCGAAGAGCTCGCGGGCATCCGGACGGGAGAGCAGGAGAGAGAGGCTCTCGGGGGTGGTGACCAGGGCGGTGGGGAGCTTCTCGCGCTGCCGGTCGCGCACGCTGGCGGAGGTGTCGCCGGTCCGCCGCTCCAGGGACCAGGGGATCCCGAGCTCGGCGAGCGGCGCTCGCAGCGCGGCCTCGGTGTCGGCCGCCAGGGCGCGCAGTGGCGTCAGCCAGAGGACGCGCAGGGGGGGCGCCGCGGCCCGCCGCCGCGGACGGAGGTCCGATTCGTGGGTCTCCATCCATTCCAGGAGAGGGCCGAGCCACGCGGCGTAGGTCTTGCCGGTGCCGGTGCCGGCGTGGATCAGGCCGCTGCCGCCGGCCCGATAGGCTTCCCAGACCTCGCGCTGAAAGTCGAACGGGGTCCACCCCCGCCCTGCGAACCAGTCTTCGAGGCGGGCTAGGGCAGGGTCGGGCATGGCGATCTGGGTAACGCGGGTGGGGGGGAGGTTAATCCTGGGGGGGAAGCACACGGACGAACACGGACTGACAGGGACGAACACGGACAGCCAGGACAAAAGAACCTGCCGAGGCGGTGGTTTCTGGTCCGTGCTTGTCCGTGTCAGTTCGTGCTCGTCCCTTTTGCCTGCTTTCGCGGCTTCCCGATCCCCAGCCACCCCGCGACCCGGCCGGCGACTTCGAGGTTCCGCACCGTCCCGGCATTCCCCGGGGCGATGCCGGCGCCGAGCGCCATATAGATGCCCTGCATCTCCGGGTGGCTGCTCAGATAGCCGTGCATGCCGAAGACTCCGGTGGGGGACACGGCTCTACCGTCGGTGAGGCCGTCCTCGGACATGTAGCCCTCGCGGAGAAAGAGCACCAGATCGCCGCTGTTGGGGTGGTCGAGGTGGACCTCCGCCGCCTCCCGGCGGGTGAACGCGCGCTCGACGGGCGTCTCGCCCTCCACCTTCCAGCCGGTGAACAGGGCGCGCAGGGTGGGGACGAGATCGGCGCGGCCGGGCTTCACATAGACATGGACCAGGCCGCCGTCGCCGACCGCGTAGGCGGCCGTCCCCTCCTCCAGGATCTTCCCCTTGGCGTCGGCCGCGAGCAGCCCCTTCTCCTGGAGCAGGACGTTGAGGTTGACGTGGGTATGGACCGGCGCCATGCCGTGATCGCTCACCACCGCAATCACCGTCGTCTTCAGGTCGAGCCCGGCGAGCAGCCGCGCGAGCTCGCGGTCGACGTCCTGCCACACCCGTGTCCGCGCCGCTTCGAAAGCGTCCCGCCGTTCCGGAGTGAAGCCCGGCTGGCGGGGGTCGGTGAGCTGCAGCTTGTGCTCGGCCTCGTCGATGACCGGCATGTAGCCCATCAGCAGGTCCCAGTCGGGGCGCTGGGCCGCGGCGAGCAGAGCGTCGCCGAAGAAACGGGCGAAGCGGCCGGACTGCTCGAGCCAGGTCGCGAGATCGATGCCCGGCCGGCCGTTCCAGGAGTCGATGAGGCGGTCGTCGTCCGGCGGACCGGGCCAGAAGAGCCCCTGGCCGGCGAGCGCGGAGGCGAACTCTTCCGGATAGACCGGAAAGGGATAAACGGCGCTGAAGTAGAGCCGGGTCGTGCCGCCGGGGTCGGGCGCCAGCAGCTTGACCTGGCAGACGGCGTTCCGGGGAGAGCCCTCCCTGGGGGTAATCCGGCAGGGGAGATCGGCCCAGCGGCCGGGGGAGAGCGGGAAGGTGCTCTCGCTCCTCGGAGCGAGAGCGGTCCCCAGGGCCTTCGCGGCCTCCGCGACCGGTCTCCATCGGCCGCTCTCGACGGTGACCAGAGCGGCCGGCCGGTCCGGGGTGTTGGTGTAGGCCATTCCCCAGTCGGCCCGGCGGCGCGGGGAGGTGTTATCGGCTCCCGGCCAGCTATTGACCCCGACCCGCTTCCCCTGCCGCCGGGCCGCCTCCCAGAGGGTCTCGGTGCCGATGGGGGCCGCGAAACCGCTCACCGTCTCGACGAACGGCGCTCCCGCGGGATGGAAGAGGTTGCTGACGATCCCCGTCTGCCCGGCGGGGTACCCCGTCGCCAGGCTGATGTGGTTGGGGGAGGTGAGCGCGGGGTCGACGGGGATCAGGCGGTCGGCGACCTGCCCTTCCTGGAAGAAGCGGGAGAATCCGCCGGCGGTGAGCTTCCCTTCGCGGTAGAGCCGCTGCAGCCGGCCGGCGTTGGCACCGTCGAGGCTCAGCAGGACGACTCTCCGGATCGGGGCGTGGGGGCCCCCCGCCGGCGGGGGGGGCGCGCCGTGGCAAGAGAGAGCCAGAGAGCCGAGGACGGCCCAGGAAAGGGAACGGCGGGTGGACATGCCGCCTATCCTATGGGATCTACATGGGGGAGCAGTGCGTAAATTCTACTAAATCCCTGTAGATCCGAAGCCGCCGCCCCCCCGGGCGCTCTCGCCGAGGGCGCCGGTTTCCTCGATCTCCTCCCATTCGACGGGTTCGACACGGGAGATCACGAGCTGCGCGATGCGGTCCCCCCGCTTCAGGCCGAAGGGGGCTTCGCCGAGATTGATCAGGATCACCCCCACCTCGCCGCGGTAGTCGCTGTCGATGGTGCCCGGGGCATTGACGATCCCGATGCCGTGGCGCAGGGCGAGGCCGCTCCGGGGGCGGACCTGCCCCTCCCAGCCGGGCGGGATCTCCAGCGCCAGACCGGTGGGCACCAGCAGCCGCTCGCCGGGGGGCAGCACGACCTCGCCGTCGACGGCGGCACGGAGGTCGAACCCGGCACTGCCGGGGGAGGCGTACGAGGGGAGAGGGAGATCGCGGGCCGCGGGGAGCCGGCGGATGCGTACTTTCATGAGATCAGTAAGGGATGGTCAGGTCTGGGGCTGCCCGGTGACCGGTCCGCGCGGGCGGCGGCCGTTGCCGGTCGGAGCGCCCGGCTTGCCGGCTCCCGGTGTGCTGCCGTCCGGCAGCGTGCCGTTCTGGGGCTGGCCGCCCTGGTCGGCGAAGGGCATGGGGCGCCCGAGCCAGCGGGTGGAGAAGTTGGGGATCGGCGCTCCCGCGCCCGGGTCGCGGATCCCCGGCACAACGCTGGCCGGCTGGGCGTTGACGCGCAGCAGATCCTCGGTGAACCGCCACTCGTTGTAGTGCTCGTGGCCGTAGAAGATCAGGTGAGACTTCCCGGAGCTCTTGCTGTAGACGCCGACGATCGGGCCGATGGCGGCGACGTCCCCCTTCTGGGGAGTGTTGAACCCGCCCGCGGGGTTCCCCTCATCGCTGCCGTCGGGGAGCCGCTCCGTCCCCGGCTTCTCGCCACCCCTGGCCGGCGGCTTCCGCCCAGGCGGCCGCCCGTTCGGATCCCCCTCCGGCTGTGGCTTCAGCGGCACCCCCTGGTTCTGGAAGATCAGCCCCCACTTGCCGTCCTTGGTCATCGGGTCCTTCCAGAGCTGGCGGATGCTGCGCGGCTTCGCCTCGAGCAGTTGTTCGAGCTTGACCGGGTATTGCTGGAAGCGCGCGTGGTAGATGCGGATCGCCTCGGCGTACTGGAACCCCCGGAAGACCAGCTCCTCCTCCTTCTCGCGCTGGATCTGCGTGCTCATCAGCGGCAGCATGGCGGCCACCACGATGTTGAGCACGGTGATCGCGACGATCAGGATCACCATGTTGTAGCCCCCCTCCCCAGCCCTCCCCCGCTCGCGGGAGAGGGAGAAGGAGGAGAGCGCATGCGGGAGACGGCAGCGCATCACCAATCCTTGTAGGGAATCCCGTCCAGGGAGTTGCCCGGCGCTCCGGAATGGACGTCGACGATGCCCGGGCTGGCGGGGTCCGAATCCGTCTCCGCCGGCGGATGGTCGGGATCGCTCTCCTCGTAGACCGGCACCCAGGTCTCGGTGCTCTTGGTCATCGGGTCGACCGGCAGCTTGCGGACGTACCCCTCCTCGACCAGCGCCTGCAGGCTGGTGGGGTACTTCCCCTTGTCGCCGTAGTGCTGGTCGATCATGTCGCGAAGGGTCCGCAGATTGGTCTTCAGCACGGACTCCTTGGCGCGGATCGGCACGTTCTTCAGGGCGGGCATGGCGATCGTGGCCAGGATGCCGATGATCGCGATCACGATGATCAGCTCGAGCAGCGTGAAGCCGCTCTGCCGGTCCCGGTCGGGCTTGCGCATGGGGAGCCTCATTGATTTCTTCTTCCCGCTCACCACTTCCGGTAGGGGACGCCGTTCAGGCCGGTCCCCTTCGAAAGGGAGAAGACGTCGTAGACGTTCTCGCCGCCCCAGGAGGTCGAGTCGAAGGCATCCTGGTAGCTGCGGAAGCCCCACTCGTCCTTGCCGGTCATCGGATCGACCGGCACCTTGCGCAGGAGCTTGAGCTTCTTGTCCACCTGGCCGACGATCGCCACCCCCTCGACCAGCACGTCGAGCTTCTTCGGGTACCCCTCGGTGCCGAGGTCCACCGGGATCAGGCCCGCCTCGCTGTAGCGCTTGTATTCGTCGACCGCCGAGCGCATCTGGCGCAATGCCTGGTGCAGGTCCGCCTCCTTCGACCGCTTGGCCGTGAACTTGGCGACCGGCAGCGTCACCGTCGCCAGGATCGTCAGGATGGCGGCCACCATGACCAGCTCGGCCAGGGTGAAGCCCGCCTCGCGGCGGCGGTTGAACACGGAATTGCCTGTGGGGAGCATCGTCTTTTCAGCCTCCTGCTAAACCTTAACGTCTCCCGGTGACCGATGCTTCCCGCTTCGGCGCGGGAGGGGGGTCCGGCCGCTGCATCGAGCCGCCGACCTCCACCACCGCCGGGCGGGTGCGCACGGTCATCGGCCGCAGCGAGGCGTCGAGAGCCTTGCCCTCGAAGCCGAGCTCGCTGGAGCCGGCCGCGACGGCGCGGAAGGTGATGCGGGCGACCGTCCCGGCGCCCTTGACGCCCGCCACCTTGCCGAGCCGGCTGGCGCCGATCACCAGGGCGCCGGGACGGGCATCGTCGGACATCAGTTGCACCTCGGCGGGGGCGCCCAGGAAGTCCCCCGCCTCGACCTTCTCGACGGCGAGCACCTTGGGATCGAACGACAGCGACAGCGGCAGATGGGAGACCGGCTGGCCGGCCTCGGCCTGGACGCGCACCTCGAAGGTGTCGCCCGCGCTCACCGCCAGCCGGCCGGGGACCAGCCAGAGCCGTACGGCGGGCTTGCCGGCCGTATGGGCTGCCACGGCCATCGTGGCCGCCAGCTTGTCGCCTCCGGACAGCGCCGCCGCGCGCACCGACGAGAGCGCGGCGGTGCCGGAGGCGGTACCCCGGGAGACCAAGCCGCCCAAACCGCGGCCCGAGAGGCCGCCGCCATCCGGCGGCTGCTCGTCGTCCGAGGGGGGCGGCGGGGGGGGCCCCGGCGGCGGCGGCTGGAAGATGCTCGTCGGTGGTGCCACCGGCACCAGGTTCACCCCGCCCGGAGGCGGCTGCGGGGCCTGCTCGGGAGCGCCCTCCACCGGCTCCTCGCCGTTCTCGCCCGGACGCAGGCCGCGCGGCAGCCGCTGCAGGCGGCGGCGGATGGCGTCCTGGATCTCCTCGGGGGTCCCCTCGGTGTTGTCGAACGGCCCCTCGACCTCGGACTCGACGCGCGGGCTGCCGCCGCGGAAGGTGATGTTCTGCTCGGTGCCGACCCAGATCGGCGCCAGGTCCTCGGCGGTGATCTCGGCGTTGCGCACGATGTGCGGCGTCAGGGTCAGGATCACGTCGGTGCGCGACCCCTCGTTGCGCTTGTTCGAGAACAGGCGGCCGAGCAGGGGGATCTCCGACAGCCCCGGAATGCCGCGGTCGGTCTTGCTCTCGTCGGTGCGGATCAGGCCGGCGAGGAAGTTGGTCTCGCCGTCCTGGAGGCGGATCACCGAGTCGATCATGCGGGTGCCGATGATCGGCTGCGACTCGCCGTTGGAGCCCGAGACGTTGCCGTTCAAGTTCGACACCTCGATCTTGAGCTTGAGCGTCACCTCCTGGTTGTGGTGGACGCGCGGCTCGATCTCGATCTTGATGCCGACGTCCTGGTACTGGAAGGAGGTGATCGGCACGATGCCGCCCGAGGTGCCGGCGTTCTGCGTGTTGAAGGTGGTCAGCGGGATCGGCACGCGGTCGCCGATCACCAGGTTCGCCTTCTCCCCCTCGCTGATGCGGAGCTGGGGCTTGGCGAGGAGCTGGGCGTCGGTGTTGGTCTTGACGAAGTTGTAGACGAAGTTCGGCAGGGTCAGGAACCAGTTGGCCTGGTTGATGAACTGCAGGTCCGAGAGGCGGATGCCGGAGGGGGTGGTGCTCCCGCCCGTGCCGGTGCCGGAGCCGCCGGAGCCGTTGACGCTGAGCTGCTGGCCGATCGAGTAGCTCGACAGGCTCACCCCGAGGTCGCGCAGCCGCTGCGAGTTGATCTGCAGCAGCTCGATGTCCACCACCACCTCGGCCTTCGACTTGTCGTTGGCCTCGATGATCCGCTCGGCGACCTTCACCTTGTCGGCGGTGTCGCGCAGGATGATGGCGTTGAGCTGCTCGTTGGTGGCGATCTTGCGCGCGTCGATCAGGCTGCGCAGGATCGTCAGCATGTCCTTGACCTCGGCGTTCGAGAGGAAGAACGTCTGGATGACGAGGTCCTCGTAGGTGCGGCGGTTCTGCGGCGTGTCCTGGGCGATGATGATCGAGTGCTCGTCCATCACCTTGTAGAACTGGCCGGAGGCGCGCATCAGCGTCTCGAGCGCCGACTGGGCGGTGACGTCCTTGAGGTCGACCGCGATCTCCTGGTCGCGCAGGTTGGGATCGAACAGGACGTTGATCCCGAAGGCGCGGGCGAGGGCGTTGTAGATCGAGAACAGCGACACCGGCTGCGGGAACTCGAGCGAGATCGGCCGGTTCGAGCGCGGGTTGAGCACCGGCGGCTGCGGCCGGGCGCCGCGCGCCTTCTGCTTCATCTGCTCGATGGTCTCGGCGCCGCGCCCCTGCTTCTGCGCCACGTACTGGCGGTGCACGTGCTCGAGCTGGACCTGGGCGTACTGATTGGTCGGATCGAGCTGGACCGCCTGCTGATACTCGACCAGGGCGCGCTCGACCACCCCCGCCTTCTCGAACTCCTTGCCCTTCTCGAAATGCTCCTGCGAGGCCTTGATCTTGGCGCGCAGCAGCGAGGCCTGGTAGCTGATGTTGCCAGGGTCGTTGTCCACCGCCTTCATATAGTAGAGAACCGCGTCGTCCCAATGCCCAAGCTGGGAGGCGATCTCGCCCTGGCGATAATTGGAGTGGCTGGTGCAGCCGGCCAGGATCGCGAGCGCGATCAGGGGAGCCGACAACCGAACGGTGAGGTCACGCATTATCCAGGATTTCCTCCGACTGGGCCTTGACGGCGAGGGGTCACGCCGACGCGCTTGGCGGGAACTTCGGGAAAATTCACGAAACGAATGTCCACGGATTCGTAGCCGATGCGGGACACGATGAACTTGCCGTCGATGTCTTCACCTTCCTGCTTGATGAACGTCGCCTTGCCGTTGCTGAACACGGCGATCTTCTTTTCGGGCGGGCCGAAGCGGCCCAGGTACTGCAAATTGAACGCGGGCGGCTTCGGCTTCGCCGCCTCGATCGCCGCCAGGCGCGCCTGCTCTTCCTGCAAGAGGCGCAGCCGCTCGGCCTCCGCCAGCTCCGCGGCGGTCGGCACGTACGGCTTCGGCGGCTTCGGCGGCGGGGGCGGCGGCGGATCGATGAAGCTCCAGGGGTTGCGCCCCGGGGTCGACGTGCGGGGAGCGCGGTCGAGGTCCGCCAGGCGCAGCACCTCCACCCGGTCACCCGGGTGGGCGCCGCCGTGCGTGGCGCCGGCGCGGCGCGAGCCAGGCCGCGACACCGGGTCCCCCTCGGAGTCGGTCGCCGGGCGCCGGGCGGCGGTCGGGGCGACGACCTCGTCGTCCCCTCCGAAGCCGAGCATCGGCCCGGCCAGGCGCCAGGCGGCGGCCAGCAGCACCAGGCCGAGGGCGATCAGCAGGTTCCGCTGCCGCGAGCTGCTCATGGCGCGCCTCTGCCGGTCTGCCCGGCGGCGGCGGTCTCCGCGGGAGTCGGCGCCGGCTCGTCCTGGTCGTCGCGGGCGAACAGGGTGGAGAGCGAGAGGTCGATCCGCAGCTCCGGCCCGTCGCTGCTGTTGGCCACCGAGGCCTCGTCGACCGACAGGAACGAGTGCGAGGCCTCGAGCAGGTTGACGAACTTGCGCAACCCGGCGTACGTCCCCTGAACCGAGAATTTGAACGACCGCCGGATCAGGTTGTACTCCTGGATCTCCTCCTCGGGGTAGGAGATCGCCTTGGGCACCAGCCCGGCCTCCCGGGCCAGCTTCTTGACCTCGTCGGTGACGCTGGTCACCCGCAGCCGGCGGGTCGACAGCCGGTCGGTGTAGAGCTGCTGGACCTGCGCCTCGTTGCTCTGCACCCGGGCGATCCTCGTCTCCATCTGCTTGCGCTTGTTGCCGAGGTCGCGGATCTGCGCCTGCTGGGTGCTCAGCGTGTCGTTCAGCGAATCGATGCGCCCGGCGTAGCCGAGCTCGTAGACCGCGAACGCCGCGTTGGCCAGGAAGAAGACCAGCGCCGGGACCCAGATCCAGAGGCGCTGGCGCCAGATCTCGCCGGCGGGCCTCACGGCCGCCCTCCCGGCGTCAGCGTGGCGCCCGGCATCGGCAGCTCCTCGATCCGCGGCGGCGCCGCCGCCGATCCACCGGTGCCCTCGGCGGCGGGAGCCGAGGGCGGCGGGTCGGGGCGATATTGAACGGTGAGCTCGAACTTCAACGTTTTCCCGTCTTCCTCCCTCTCCTCGTGGATCAGATTGGGATCCGCGAAGGGGGGCTGGAACAATCTTTCTACGAACGAGGAGAGCGCTTCGTCATTGCGCGCCTCGCCGGTGATCGACAGCGTCACCCGGTCGCTCGCCTTGACGGCCCGCCGCGAGCTGCTCGAGCGCTGGAACTCCTGCTCGGCTTTCTTGCCGATGAGCGGTGTCAGCCGGTTCAGCCGCACGTCGTTGGGCAGCCGCTCGGCGATGCGGTCGAGCAGCCGGCTCCAGGAGAAGGTCCGCTCGTGGATCTGCTTGTTGAGGAACTCGATCTGCTGGTTCTGCGCCGCCAGGTTGAAACTGTCGAGCTTGCGCTGGAGCTGCGTCGACACCGCCTGCTGACGCTGGATCTCGGCCACGCCTTTGGCGATCTGCTCCCGCTTGTCGGCCGAGCGCTCGCGGTAGCTCCAGAACAGCGACACGTTGGCCAGCAGGAGCAGCAGGCCGAGCGCCCAGAGCAGCAGCGACACCCGCACCACCGGCCGGCTGTTGAGGAACGGCCGGCCGGCGAGGTTGAGCGGATCGACGCGCTCGAGCGGCGGCGCCGGTGGCGCCAGCGCCACCGGCCGGCGGTGCGGGACGGCCGGCGTCTCGAGCGGCGTCTCCAAGGCATCGCCGTCTTCCGGCGGCAATGGCGGCAAGGGCGGCAGTGGCGGCAACGGCGGCGATGGGCTCATGGGGCTCATGCCACCTCCTGGCGGGCGGCGCCGAGCATCGGAGCGAGGCTCCGCCAGGGGGGCACGCTCGGCTCCTCGGCGCGCAACGGCGGCAGGTGGCGGCCGTCCACCGGGGTGGCGGGGCGGCCGAGCCCCTCCTCCAGCCGGTCGAGCCAGACCGGCTCGAGCTCCGGGGGGGCCAGCAGCAGCACCGCGCCGAGCGGCGCGCCGGGGAAGTGCTCGTCGAGGAAGTTGCGGGTGAGCTTGAGGTCGCGGCTGACGAAGCTCGCCCGCGACGCCTCGGGCAGGGCGCCGGTGAACCCCTTGTAGCGGTGGAGCACCGGCTCGCCGCCGCGGGCGAAGATCAGGGCGTACCCCTCCTCGCCGACCAGCACCACGGCCGAGAAGGCGTCGGGGGCGCCCGGCGAGGTCTCCGCGACGGCGGCGAGCAGCGCCAGGCTGGCGTTCGAGACCTGGCCGATGCGCACGCCGGCGGCGGCGAAGGCCTCCTCGATCTGGGCGAGGAGCTGCTCGACGGCGAAGCCGAGCAGCAGGCGGCGCGGCTCCTCCTGGCCGGGGATGGCGGAGACCTCGGTGGCGTCGACCCGCAGCTCGTCGACCCGGAAGGGGACCAGGCGCCGCAGCTTCCAGCGCAGCACCTCGTCGATCGCCTCGGCGGTCTTCGGCAGGTCGCCGCTCTCGGTGAAGGTGACGCGCAGCCAGGGGTCGGGCAGCACCAGCGAGGCCTCGCGGACGCCCCCGGGGATCGCCTTGACCATCCCCGCCACCAGCTCCCGGAACCCCGCCGGATCGCGCAGCGGACCGCCCAGCGGGCCGTGCTGGAACGGATCGCGTGGCAGCGCCGCCTCGCGGAAGGCGCGCAGGCGGAAGCCGTGGCGGTCGTGCGCGAACTGGCCATAGCGCAGCGTCTCGCCGTCCAGCGAGAAGACGTGCGGCGGCGGCGGCACCGGGTCGAAGCCCAGAGCCCGCTTAATCCACGAAGGTAACTTTGTTGATCTCACGCAGAGTGGTCACTCCCCGGAACACCATCTCGAGCGCGGATTCGCGCAGGAAGGTCATTCCCTCTTCCTTGGCCGCGCGCTTGATCTCCGAGGCGGGCCGGCGGTCCAGGATCAGCTCCCGGATGTGATCCGAGAGGTCGAGCAGCTCGGAGACGGCGACGCGGCCATGAAAGCCCGTGCCGTTGCACTCGATGCAGCCCCGACCCTCGTAGAAAGTAAAGTCCGAATACATCGCCGTGTCGAGGCCGCTCTCCTCCATCAGTTGGGGAGTGAGCTTGACCGGCTGCCGGCAGTGGTCGCAGATCTTGCGCACCAGGCGCTGGGCCAGCACGCAGTTGAGCGCCGAGACGAAGTTGTAGAGGTCGACGTTCATGTTGAGGAAGCGGCCGATCACGTCCACCACGTTGTTGGCGTGCACCGTGGTGAACACCAGGTGGCCGGTGAGCGCCGACTGGATGGCGATCTGCGCCGTCTCCTCGTCGCGGATCTCGCCGACCATCACCTTGTCCGGGTCGTGGCGGAGGATCGACCGCAGGCCGCGGGCGAAGGTGACCCCCTTCTTCTCGTTGACCGGCACCTGGGTGATGCCGCGAAGCTGGTACTCGACCGGGTCCTCGATGGTGATGATCTTGTCCTCCGAGGACTGGATCTCGGAGAGGCAGGCGTAGAGCGTCGTCGTCTTGCCCGAGCCGGTGGGACCGGTCACCAGCACCATGCCGTACGGCTCGCGGATGAACTTGCGGAGCTTGCGCATCGTCTCCTCGTCGAAACCGAGGATGTCGAGCTTCAGGTTCTTGAACTCCTTGTTCATCGACTCCTTGTCGAGAATACGGATGACGCAGTCCTCGCCGTGCACCGACGGCATGATCGAGACGCGGAAGTCGATCGTGCGGCCGACCAGGCGCAGCTTGAAGCGGCCGTCCTGGGGGATGCGCTTCTCGGCGATGTCGAGCTCCGACATCACCTTGATGCGGCTGATGATCGTCTGGTGATGCCGCTTGTCGATCGGCTCCATCGCCTGATAGAGCACGCCGTCGATGCGGTACTTGATGATCACCTCGTTCTCGCGGGTCTCGATGTGGATGTCCGAGGCCCGGCGCTGGATGGCGTTGAACATCGTCGAGTCGACCAGCTTGATGATCGGCGAGGTGTCCGAGGTGATGCGGTCGATCGACAGCACCTCCTCGCCGTCCTCGTCCTCCTGGACGAGCTGGATGCGGAAATCCTCCGAGGCCTCGTCGAGCACGCGCTGGGTGCTCTCCGACTTCTGCAGGATCTCGTTGATCGCCGAGCGCACCCCGACCTTGACCTCGACCGGCTGGCCGAGCAGCAGCTCGAGCTCGTCGATCTTGACCACGTTCGACGGATCGGCCATCACCACCGACAGCCGGCCGTCGAGCTGCATCTCGGGGATGAAGCCGTAGCGCAGCATCAGCTCGAACGGCACCCGGCGGAAGAGGTCGTTGTCGATCCGGAAGTGCGTCATGTCGACGAACTCCAGGCCGTAGCGGGCGGCGAAGGTCTCGGCCTCGCGGCGCTCCACGGCCAGGCGCGCCCGCGCCTGCTCGATGGTCTCCGCCTCGGGCTCCTTGACCGCCGTCCTGGTACCGTTGATCACCGCCATTGTCACAACTCCTGGGAATCGACCCCATGGGCCACTTCAAACCGCCTATCAGCAGAGTGCTACAACTTCGACGAACCGAGCATCGAGTACATCGGCAGGTAGATCGAGATCAGCAGGATCGCGATGATCAGGCCCATGAACACCAGCATGATCGGCTCGATCAGGGAGAGCAGCCGCTGCATGCGGGTCTCGATCTGCTCGTCCAGAAAGTCCGAGACGCTGTTCAGCATCTCGTCCAGCGATCCCGTCGCCTCGCCCACCTTGATCATGTCGATCGACATGTCGGTGAAGATCTCGCTGGTCTCCAGCGCCGCGAAGAAGGGCTTGCCCTCGCGCACCATCTGGATCGTCGGCGCGATCTTGCTGCGCACGTAGGCGTTGCCCACCGACGCGATGCCGATCTCGAACGACGGCACGAGGGGGATGCCGCCGGAGAGCAACGTCGCCAGCGACCGGCAGAATTCCGCCAGCGCGAAACGGTGCAGCACCGAGCCCAGGAACGGGATCCGCAGCTTGACGTGGTCGAGCGCCAGCCGCCCCGGCTCGGTGCGCCCCCACGAGCGCAGCCCGACGGCGGCGGCGATCAGCCCGATCAGCATCAGCACCCAGTTCGCGCTCATGAAATTCGAGATCCCCAGCACGATCTGGGTGATCATCGGCAGCTCGGCGTCGAGCTCGCTGAAGAAGCCCATGAACCGGGGCACCACGTAGATCGTCATCACGGCGATCATCACCAGCGACAGCACCACCAGAACGACCGGGTAGGTCAGCGCCGAGAACACCCGCCGGCGGGCGTCGAGCACCAGCTTCATGTAGCGGATGAAGCGCCGGATCACCAGCTCGAGGTCGCCGCTCTTCTCCCCCGCCTTGAGCGACGAGGGGTAGAGGCGGGGGAAGAGGTCGCCGAACTCGGCGAAGGCCTCGGAGAGATCGGTGCCGCTCTTGACCTTGTCGCGCACCTCGGTCAGCACCGAGCGGAAGGTGCCGGGCTTCATCCGCTCGAGCATCAGGTCGATCGCCTGCAGCAGCGGCAGGCCCGCCCGCAGCAGCGCCGCCAGCTCCTGGTTGAAGACCAGGAACTCCTGCACCGGGATGCGCCCCCGCCGGCCGCCGCGCAGAAGGGTCGGCACGCCCATCTTCGGCGCCAGGCCCTGGCGCTTCACCTCGAACAGGTGGTACCCGCGCTTCCCGAGATCGCTGCGCAGGGCCGTCTCGTCGCTCGCCGAGAAGATCTCCTCGAGCACCCGGCCGTCCGGCGTTCCGATTCGACAGATGAACTGCATCGCCCTTTCTTCCTCCTGCTACTTGCGCGCGGCGCCGCCGTCGCGCAGGGTCAGCACCAGCATCAGCGCCTCGGGGCTCGACTCGCTGGGCGCCAGCCCCAGGCTCGTCGTGTGGTTGGCCGAGAGCGTCAGGTTCGCGTGCAGCAGGTCGAGCTCCGGCCGCCCCTCGGTGCGCCGGGAGATCCGGAAGTCGGAGAGCTTCACCCGCCGGTCGTCCGACAGGGTGCCGAAGCGGAAGCTCACCTTGTACTCCGGTCCCAGCTCGTACATCACCGACTGCCCCTCGACCCCGGCGAGCTGCGCCTGCGCCTGCTTCTCGAAATTTTCGAAGGCCAGCATGCCGCGCAGCCGCTTGGTCAGCTCCTCCGGCAGGTCCGAGTGCTGCACCTGCGGCGAGACCGTGGTGCGGCTCGCCCGCACGACGTAGATCTCCAGCCGCAGGTCGCGCGCCCGGTGGTCGTACCCCTTGAGCACCGGCATCAGCTTGCGGATCGCCTCCACCGTATCGCGGATCACCAGGGTGTTGCCGCTCGGCTGCAGCTCGACCGCCCCGCGGGGCGAGAGCAGAGGATAGATCATCGGCAGCGCCTCGCTCGCCTGCTGATACCTGAACGTATACGCCCGCACGACGATCTCCTGGGCGTCCGGCGCGTTCTGCGGCGCCGCCGGCAGGACCGACGCGAGCAGGACCAGACCCCACAACAGGCTCACCAGGGAGCGGCGCACGGGAGGCACGGGGGAGCTCAGGATCCTACCGCGGGGCAGTGAGACGCGGGCGCTGGCGGCGCCGCGAAAACCGGCGTAAGGGGGGAGGCGAGGCATCCTGGCACCGATCAGACATCTACCTTGTCGTCCACGATCATGAACGCCGTGAGGTCTTTGCCGTCCACCTGATAGACGCGGGCGTCGGAACCGTCGAGCCGTTCGAGGACCGCCGTCGCGGCCGGGCTCACCGCCTCGGGAGCCGCCGCGACCGCCACGGCCTCGGGCGCCACCGCCGGGTTCAGCTCCACCGGAGCCCTGTCGCCCATCGCGAGCGAGGCCACGGTGAGCACCGCCGCGGCGGCCCACCGCCGCCAGCCGGCGAAGCTCCGGCGCGATTCCAGCCTTTTGGCGGTGCGCATGGCGGCCACCGCCTGGCGCATCGACTCGGCCTCCGCCTGCTCCACGGCCTCCGGCATCTCCGTCACCGGCAGCCGCCGGAAGACCAGCAGGGGGTCCGCCGCCATCGCCTCCCGCCGGCAGCGGGGGCAGGCGTCGAAGTGGGCGACCGCCGCCGCCCAGCCCGCGGGCTCGCGCTCGCGCGACTCCACCAGGCCGGTCCAGTCGGGACAGATCGTATTGGGGCCGCTCATATTGGAGGCGCTCATAGGGCCTCCTCCACCACGCCCCAGCTCCCGGCGTACTCCGGGTAGCGCCGCAGCAGCTCCTTGCGGAGGTACTTGCGGGCGTTGAACAGATGATTGCGCACCGTCGACTCCCGGCAGCCCAGGATCTCGGCCACCTCGGGGGAGGAGAGCCCCTCGACCTCGCGCAGCAGGAAGACCATCCGCTGCTTCTCCGACAGCCCGGCCGACAGCTCGCGGAAGATCGACGCCACCTCCGACTGCTGCAGGCGCGACAGGTCGCGGCTGGCGCGGCCGTCGGCCACCTGCCGCAGATGCTGGCGCACCGGCTCATGGCTGCGCT
Organism: Thermoanaerobaculia bacterium; assembly: GCA_039918595.1. Lineage (GTDB taxonomy): Bacteria > Acidobacteriota > Thermoanaerobaculia > Multivoradales > UBA5704 > DATARR01. Next base: position 4,329 of record JBDSHF010000316.1, on the reverse strand, counting down.
CGCGGCTCCGGCGCGACCGCAGGTGGTCGATCGCCAGGTTGCTCGCGATCCGGTAGATCCAGGTGTTCGGGCTCCACCGCTCGTCGAACTTCCGGCGGCTCTCCCAGACCTTGAAGAAGGTCACCTGCACGACGTCGCGGGCCTCCTCGGAGTCGCCGAGAATGCGCTGGCAGAGCTGGATCAGCGGCTTGGTCTTGCGGCTGATCAGCTCGTTGAGCGCCGCCTCCTCGCCGTCGCGGACGGCCAGCAGGAGATCGCGGTCGGACGTCTCGACCCACGGCGCGCGCAGCGGTGGGGTGGACGAGTGGCTGGAGTGGACGAGCTTTAGCATGTCAATCGTGTATACGGGGGTGGAGGGCGGGCCGTCTATTGGGCGTTCGCGCCGAATTTGGCCGGGCACACCACCCCTATCCTCCGCAAGCGAACCATTATACTGCCGCGCGATGCGTTCAGTGTTCTGGGGATTTTATCAGCTCGCGACCGGGATCGCCCTGCTCGTGGCGGGACCGTTCCTGCTCGCCCGCCGGGGGAGCCACTACCTGCCCACCCTCCCCGGCCGGCTGGGGCGGGCGGCGGGACCAGCTCCGGCCCCGGGCGCGCTCTGGCTGCACGCCGTCTCGGTGGGGGAGGTCGGGGTCGCCGCCACCCTGGCGCGGGCGCTGCCGCCGGAGATCCCCCTGCTGATCACCACCATTACCCCCACCGGGCAGGAGCGCGCCCGCGCCGCCTTCGCCGGCCGCGCCGAGGTGGCCTACCTGCCGTTCGACGTCGGATTCGCCGTCCGCCGCTTCTTCCGCCGCCACCAGCCGCGCGCCCTGGTGCTCGTCGAGGGGGACTACTGGCCCCTGGTGCTGCGCGAGGCGCGCCGCCGCGGGCTCCCCATCGCCGTCGTCAACGGCCGCGTCGGCGACCGCGGCTTCCGGCGGATGCGCCGTCTGCGCCGCTTCCTCGGCCCGCTGTTCGCCGGCGTCGGCCGCTTCGGCGTCCAGAGCGGGCAGGACCGCGACCGCCTGCTGGCGCTGGGGATCGACCCCGGCCGCGTCGCCGTCACCGGCAATCTCAAGTACGAATCCCCCGAGCCGGCGCGCAAGCCCGACCTCGAGGCGTCCCTGCGCGGGCTGGCCGGCGGCCGGCCGATTCTCCTCGCCGGCTCCACCATGGCGGGGGAGGAGGCGCAGGTGCTCGACGCCTTCCAGGCGGCCGGCGGGCTCGAGCGGGCGCTGCTGGTCCTCGCGCCGCGCCACCCGGAACGCTGGAACGAGGTCGACGCCCTGCTGCGCGCGCGGGGGGAGGACGCCGTGCGGCGGACCGCTCTGCCGTCCTCAGGACGCCCCGCCGTGGTGCTCCTCGACAGCCTGGGGGATCTCGCCGGGCTCTACCGGCTGGCCGCCGCGGCCTTTATCGGCGGTACCCTGGTGCCGACCGGCGGCCACAACCCCTTGGAGGCGGCCCGCTTCGGGGTGCCGCTCGCCGTCGGACCGGCGATGCACAACTTCCGCGAGATGGCCGAAGCCTTCGACACCGCGGGTGCCTGGCGCCGGGTGGCCGACGCGCGCGAGCTGGGAGCCGCCTGGCGCGAGTGGCTGGAGAGCCCGGACGCCGCCCGCGAGACCGGCGAGCGCGCCCTGCGGCTGGTCGAGGAGAACCGCGGCGCGGTGGGGCGGACGATCGCGATGCTGGCGGCGGTGATTCCAGGGGTGGGAGAGGCATGAAGGCGCCCTCCGCCCCCTCCTCCCCCTGGCAGCTCCTCTATAGCGGCGCCCACCGGCTGCGCCGGCAGTGGTACCGCACCCGCGCCCAGCGCCTGCCGCGGCCGGTGGTGAGCGTCGGCAATCTCCACTGGGGGGGCTCCGGCAAGACCCCCCTCGTGGCGGCGATCGCCGCTCACCTGCGGGATCGCGGGGCCGCCGTCTGCATCCTGTCGCGCGGCTACGCCAGCCAGGGCCGGGGCGTGCGGGTGGTGAGCACGGGAGAGGGGCCGATCCTCGGACCCCTGGTCGCCGGGGACGAGCCGGTGCTGCTCGCCGGCGAGCTCCCCGGGGTGGCCGTCGTCGTCGGCCCCGACCGCCACCGCGACGGCGTTCAGGCCCTGCGCCGCCTCGAGCCCGCGCCCGACCTCTTCCTGCTCGACGACGGCTTCTCCCATCTGCGTCTCCACCGCGACCTCGACCTCGTGGCCTTCCCGGCCGGCGATCCGTTCGGCGGCGGGCGCCTCCTCCCCTCCGGCCGCTTGCGCGAGCCGCTCGCCGCGATGGCCCGCGCCCATGCCGCGATCCTCACCGGCGCGCCCGCGGGGGATCGCCAGGGGGAGGCGCTCGCCGAGGCGCTCCGCCCCCACGGCTTCACCGGTCCCGGCTTCGCCAGCCGGACGGTCCCCGGAGAGGTGAGGGGGGCCGAGCTGCCGGCCGGCGCGCGGGTCTTCCTGGTCACCGCCATCGCCCGGCCGGAGGCGTTCACGAACACGGTGCGCGCCCTCGGATTCGAGATCGTGGGCGAGCTGCGCTTCCCGGACCACCACCGCTACCCGCCGGCGAGCCTCGCCCGCATCGCCGAGACCTGGCGGACGAGCGGCGCCGCGGCCGTCCTCACCACCTCCAAGGACCGGGTGAAGCTCCACGGCCAGCTCGACGTGCCGCTGGCCGAGATCCCCATCCGCGCCGAACCCGAACCGGCCTTCTGGGAATGGCTGGACGGGGAGATCGGGAGGTTGCGGGGATGAAGAAGGACCGCCCCATCGCCCACCGCGTCGAGTACGGCTTCTACCTGCTGCTCAAGGGGTTCCTGCGGGCGCTGCCGCACCGGGGAGCGCGGGCGTTCGGCCGCTGGGTCGGCGCCCTCGGCCACGCGCTCGACCGCCGCCACCGGGAGATCGCGCTGCGCAACATGGCCCTGGCGCTGCCGGAAACGGACGAAGCCGAGCGGCGGCGGCGGGTCGGCGAGTGCTTCCGCCACTTCGGGGCCGCCCTCTGCGACGCCATCTCGGCAACCCGCTTCAATCCCACCGAGCTCTGTCATCTCTATACGCTGGAGGGTTGGGAGCACCTCGACGAGGCCGAGAGTCTCGGCAAGGGGCTCTTCCTGCTCACCGCCCATCTCGGCTTCTGGGAGCTCTCGCCGCCGCTCATCGGCCTCACCCGCGGCCCGATGAGCATCGTCGTCCGCCCGGCCGACAACCCCTTCCTCGACCGCGAGCTGCGCGCCATGCGCGAGCGCTTCGGCAACACCGTCATCCCCAAGCACGGCGCCGCCCGCCGGATGCTGGAGGTCATGCGCGACCGCGGCCGGCTGGGCATCCTGATCGATCAACGGGTGCAGGAGCGCGAGGGGATCGTCGTTCCCTTCTTCGGCCGCCCGGCCCTCACCAGCCCCATCCTCGCCCGCCTCTCGCTGCGCTCGGGAACCCCGGTGGTCCCGCTCACCGTCTACCCCGAGCCCGGCGGGCGCTACCGTGTCCTGGTCCGCGAGCCGATCCTGCCGCCGAAGGGGGAGAGCGGCGACGAGGCGGTTCTGGCCCTCACCCGCCGGTATCTGGAGATCGCCGAGGAGGATATTCGGGAGCATCCGGCGATGTGGCTCTGGATGCACCGGCGGTGGGAGGAGCGGAAGCGGAGGCGGGAGGATTAGATGGTGTTAGTGCCCGCCCTACCCCTTCCCCTCGCACAACCGGAAATGCCCCAAAAACTCTTGGAGCGCCGCCGGGTCGGCGGGGGTGCCGGTGTAGTCGTCCACGGCTCCGGCCGGCGGCGGGCCCATCCAGATGCCGAAGCGGAGGCGGTCGTCGGCGCATTCGGGGAGCACCATGGTGACGATCCCCTCCTTCTTCTGCTCGACGCTGACGCCGCCCGTCTCCACTCCCTTATGGGTGATCTCCCCCTGGCTGGCCTGGTAGAGGACGGTCTGGCCGCCGACTTCCACCTGCCCTCTCCGGATCACCTTCTTGGCGTCGAAGTTGACGTTCGACTTGCTCCAGGCGGAGTCCTCGGGAGCCGGGGCCTCGCCGCGCAGGTAGCGCTCCATCTTTTCCCGGTTGTCGCGCAGGTGGCGCATGTTCATGAAGATGAAGCTGCGCTCGTCGAAGTTCCCCTGGTCCGGCCCCTGTCCACTGGTGGGCTCGCGGTCGGTGAAGACGACGAAGTCCATCAGGAAGGGGATCGACATCGCCCCGCCCGGGTAGTAGCCCGCCGGCAGCTCGGTGTAGGGGAGCACCTCGCGGGTCTTCGCCTCGCGGGCCTTGGGATCCTTGAAGGACTCCGCCATCTCCTTGCCCTTGCGATAGACCACGTAGGTGAAGCCGGAGATGGCGATCAGGCCGAGCAGCACGGCGACGCC
>JBDSHF010000315.1:0-4971 GCA_039918595.1 Thermoanaerobaculia bacterium | reverse complement strand
GGGATGGGGGCGAGCAGGGCGGCGGGGTCGAGGTTCCCCTGCAGGATCCTGGGAGCCCCGTCGCCAAGCCTCCGGCGCACCTCGGAGAGCGGCAGCCGCCAGTCGACCGACAGCACGTCCACCGGCAGCTCCGCGAGGGCGGGGAGCAGGTGGGTGCCGCCGTTGACGTAGTAGATCAGCGGCACCTTCCCCTTGAGCGCGTCGACGATCTTGCGTAGCGGCGGCAGCGCCATCGCGCGCCAGCGGTCGAGGTCGAGCAGGCCGCCCCAGGTGTCGAAGAGCTGGAGGGCCTGGGCGCCGGCCGCGATCTGCCCCAGGAGGTAGGCGATCGAGACGTCGGCGACGCGGTCGAGCAGCACGGACAGCCCCTCGGGGTCGCCGTAGCTCCAGGCCAGGAGGTGCTCGAAGTGCTTGGAGCCGCCCCCCTCGACGAGATAGGCGGCGAGCGTCCAGGGGGTGCCGCCGAAGCCGAGGACGGGCACGCGGCCGTCGAGCTCGCGGCGCACCAGGCGCATGGCGTCGAAGACGTAGCCCAGGGTCTCGTCGACGTTGGGCTCGCGCAGGCGGGCGATGTCCTCACGGGTGCGCACGGGGTTCGGGAAGGTAGGGCCGTCCCCCTTCACGAATTGCAGCTCGGCGCCCATCGCCTCCAGCGGCAGCAGGATGTCGGCGAAGAGGATGGCGGCGTCGACGCCGAGGATGTCCACCGGCTGGATCGTCACCTCGGCGGCGAGCTCGGGGGTCTTGCAGAGGGTGAGGAAGTCCACCTTCTGGCGGATGGCACGGTATTCGGGGAGGTAGCGGCCGGCCTGGCGCATGAGCCAGACGGGGCGCCGCTCGGTCGCCTCCCCGCGGCAGGTTCGGAGAAATAGGTCGTTCACGCGCGGAGGATAGCAGAGGGGCGGACCCCTCATCACCCCGGACCCAGGGCGTTGCCCTGGGCTGAGGAAGGGCGGCCCGTTGGGCCTCAAACAATTCTGGCTGGGGGAAGGGCCAAAGGCCCGGGCTCCCTTAGCCCAGGGCAACGCCCTGGGTCCGGGGGGCTTGGCAGCAGACTGCCCGCCCCTATGAGGCGAGGGCGGGGACGAGCCCCGCCCTACGTCAAAACACGGTAAAGCCTTACGGCAGGAACCCGGTGCGATCCTGCAATCCGCTCAACTCGTCGGAGTCGGGCGGCACGGCGGGCAGCACGTAGGTCTTGGTGATCCCGGTGCTGATCTGCTGGATGTCGACCTCCACCCGCGACGGGGTGAAGCGGACGATCGTCGGCCAGAGATAGCCGTTGGGACGCGGACCCACGATGCGGACGAACACCTCCGACCGGCCGGGGATGGCGCCGCTGACGCAGAGCGTCTCGGGGATGCAGTCGGACTCCTTGCGCCCGGCGAGCGGCGTGGCCGTGTTGAAGATGCGGACCCGGAAGCGGAAATTCGGGAAGGCGGCCGAGGTCAGGAAGTCGCCGCCGCCACCGCCACCTGCAGAGGTCGTCGCCGTCACCTGATTGGACGGCGCCGAGGTGCCGTTGGCGTTTCTGGCGCGGACCCGGAAGGTGTAGGACGTCTGCGGCGTCAGGTTGACGATCTGGGCCGCGGTGACGTTGCCGTTGACCGTGCCGATCTGCTGGAAGCTGCCGTTGATGATGGCCTCGATGATGAAGCCGGTCTCGTCGCTCGAGTTGTCATGCCAGCTCAGGTCGATCTCGTTGCTGGAGACCGCCGTGGCCTGCAGATTGGTCGGCGCCGCGGGGGGGGTCGCCTGCTGTCCGGAGCAGGTGAGGGTGAGCGTGTAGGGGCCGGTCTCGTGGGGGGAGAAGCTGCCGGCGGCGACCGCCCAGTTGCCGTTACGATCGAGCTGGAAGCTGATCCGCGCGTCGTTGCCGCCGGCGCCGTTGTTGTTCTCCTGCACGTCCTCGTCCTGCGGATCGAGGAGGGCCAGGTAGGAGTTGACGCTGGTCGAGCGCATGGTCGCCGTGATGCTCTGCCCCGTGGTCCCCGGGAACTCGTAATAGTCCACGTAGGAGCCGTCGGTGAGGACGCAGTCCTGGTTCGACAGCGAGCCGCTCACGGTCTGGCCGCAACTGATCGTCTGGACGTCGCAGATCTTGTTGATGGCTTTGCCGAAGACCATTTTTCCCTTCTCGGGGGGCGCGGCCGCCTTCTCGATCACGCGGATGGGGGCCGGCGCGGCCTGCTGAGCGGCGGCCGGCAGGGGCAGGAGCCCGGTCAGCCCGCCGGTGATCCCGACAAGGGCGGCGAGCAGGGCTCTTTTCGCGAAACGGATGGTCATAGAATTCTCCTTGCTGTGTTCCTCTGTGAGTCTCACCCAGTAGCGCGAGCCCTTATTGCAAGATCCCTGCACAGGGGTCGCTGCGCAGTTGGAGTACACTTGCCCCGATGCTGAGACTGGTTGCCTACGCCCCGGACGGAGTCCGGCGATTCCCCATCCACAGGAGCGAGCTGATCATCGGGAGCTGGCCCGAGTGCGACATCTATCTGCCCTACACCGGGGTGGCGCAGAAGCATGCCCGTCTGCTCTATGACGGCAACGAGCTGCGGATCGAGGATCTCGGGACCCGCAAGGGGCTGCTGGTGAGCGGGCGCAAGGTGCGGGAGTCCGCGCTCGAGGTGCTGGACGAGATCCGGCTGGGCGGGGTGACCCTGCTGGTCGAGGACGTCGCCCCCGGGCCGGAGAAGGCCCCGGCCCCGCCGGTGGTGGAGAAGAAGGCGGACGGGCCGCCGTCGATCACTCCGTTCCGGATGATCGAGCATCTGAACCGGATCAGCGAGTGGGTGCTCGGCGACGCCGAGAGCCGCATCACCTCCGAGGCGCTGTTGAACGAGGTGCTGGCGGACTTCGGCGGCGGCGCCGTCTTCCTGCTGGTGGGGGAGCTGGAAGTGGCCGCTCTCAAGCTGGTGGTGGCCACGGACTCGGGCTGGCTGGCGAGCGGCGAGGCGCTGCTGAGCCAGGTGATGAAGAACCGCGACGCCACCCGCAGCCCCGACAAGGGGGGCTCGTTCCTCGGCGAGCTCGGGGAGGCGCCGGCCTGGATCTTCTATCACTCCTTCGTCGCGCTCGACCGCACCTACACGCTGGCCGCCGCCTTCCCGCGCTTCTCGCCCGAGGAGTGGTCGCCGGTCCCCTCGCTGAGCGCCTTGAGCCACCTGCTGGTGCTGGGGCTGGTGCACCACGTCGGCTGGTACGAGCCGATCCTGCCGGGCCATCCGGGGCAGCAGGACCTGACGCTCGACCCGAACCTCCTGGTCGGCGAGTCGCAGGCGATGAAGCAGGTCGTCGAGCAGCTCCGCTTCGCGGTCGATCCGCCGGTCCACGTGCTGCTCTGCGGCGAGCCGGGAGTCGGCAAGGACCTGCTGGCCCGCTCGCTCCATCTCTCCGGACCCCGCCGCCACGCCCCTTTCATCATGGCGACCTGCGGCGGCGCGAAGCCGCAGCAGATCGAGGCGGACCTCTTCGGCGCCGAAGTGGCGGGCAAGGGGGCTCCGGTGCGGCGGGAGGGGAAGCTCCTGCTCGCCAACGGCGGCACGCTGTTCCTCGACGAGATCGAGCAACTGCCGATGGAGCTCCAGTCGCGGCTGGTGCGCTTCCTGCGCTCGGGGCAGGTCGAGCCCGCCGGCAGCAACGAGGCTCACACCGTGGACGTGCGGCTGGTGGTGGGGAGCCGCGCGCCGCTCGACTCGGCGGTGGCCGGCGACCGCTTCCGGGTCGACCTCGCCTACCGGCTGTCGCAGTTCATGATCGAGGTGCCCCCCCTGCGCGAGCGGCGGGAGGACCTGCCGCTGCTGATCCAGTCCTGCATCAACCGGTTCTGCCACGAGACCGGCAAGCGCATCCAGGGGATCACCGTCAAGGCGATGTCGTCGCTGCTGAGCTACGACTATCCCGGCAATCTCGCCGAGCTCGAGAACATCGCCCGCCAGCTCGTGCACATGGCCCCGGCCGGCCGGCCGGTGGACGTCAACCTGCTGCCCGAGCGGGTGCGCAACGGCCCGCTCGCCGCCACCTCCAAGGTCGACGCCGCCTCCGACCTCGAGCTCGACCGCCTGGTCAGCGGCACCGAGCAGGTGGCGATCCGCGAGGGCCTGCGCCGCACCAACGGCAACAAGTCCCAGGCCGCGCGGCTGCTCGGCCTCTCCCGCAACGGCCTCGCCATCAAGATGGAGCGCTACGGCATCAAGGTCTGAGCGGGTCCGAGCCGCTTGGCGGTGCCGTCGCCACGGCGGCGATCAGCTCGACCAGCGATTCGACGTCCCGCAGGTCCGCCACCTCCACGGGTGAGTGCGAGTACCGCCCCGGCCAGGAGAAGGGGAGCAAGACGGCGCCGCTTGGCAGGAACGGCATGGCATCGGTCGCTCCGCCCGTGAACCCCACCTGGATCGGCACTCCCGCCCGCCTGGCCACGCCGAGGAAGTGATCGATCGTCTCCCGCGGCGCGAGATAGCCGTTGTCCATCGCCCGCAGCACGGGGCCGTGGCCGAGCCGGGCGCCGGCGAACCGCTCCGATTCGACGGGTGAGTCCGAGGAGACGAAGGTGTCGATCGCATGGACCTCGGCGAGGCCCTTCAGGCGCTCCGCGAGCGCCTGGGAGCCGTTGAGGCCCACCTCCTCTTCGACCGACCAGGCGAAGATCACCCGCCGGCGAAGCTTCGCCGGGTCGAGCCGCCGCAGGGCGAGGAGCAGGGCGGTCGAGCCTACCCGGTCGTCGAAGCCGCGGGCGAGGGCGCGGTGGGCGCCGATGCGGAACATCCGCTTCGGCATGGTGACCGTGCTCCCCGCGTGGATGCCGAGCGCCTCGGCCTCGCGCGCCGAGGCGACCCCCAGGTAGACGGTGGGAGGATCGGGGAGGGGCGCCTTGCCGGCCGTCCACCAGTCCGCGCGGGGCTCGAAGACGGCGGCGACCGGGCCGCGGTCGCCGTGGACCAGGGCGGCCTGCGCCTCCCAGACGGAGGAGATCAG
>JBDSHF010000314.1:0-9900 GCA_039918595.1 Thermoanaerobaculia bacterium | reverse complement strand
CGGGTGACCACGGCGCCTTGGCCGAGGGCCAGCCGCTCGGCGGCGGCCTTGGTCAGGGCATAGGGGGTCTGGGGATCGACGGGCCGCTCCTCGGCGATCGGCTGCTCGGCTTCCGGCACCGCGCCGTAGACCTCGGCGCTGGAGGCGATCACCACCCGCCGGCCCGCCGCGGCGGCGAGCAGGTTCTCGGTCCCCAAAACGTTGGCCCGGAAGTAGTCCCCCATCCGTTTCCAGGACTCTCCGACGTGGGAGAGGCCCGCGAGGTTGACGATGGCGTCCGGCGCGGCCTCCCCCACCGCCCGCTCCAGGGCGGCGCGGTCGAGAAGGTCGGCCGCGGAGAGCTCCACGCCTTCCAGATCGGGGCGGGCGTCGACATAGGTGCCGCTCACCCGGTCCCCCCGCGCGAGGAGATGACGGGCGAGCCGCGAGCCCACGAAGCCGCCGACGCCGGTGATCAGGACGTGCATCAGTTGATCACAGGCGCATCAGGCGTGGCGCTGCTGGCGATGGGTGAGCGTCTTGCGCCAGTAATTGAGCAGATCGCCGACGGTCTGCTCGAACGGGATCCGCGGCTCCCAGCCGGTGTCGGCCCGGAACTTCGAGCTGTCGCCGATCAGGATCTCGACGTCGGAGGGGCGCAGGCGCTCCGGATCGACCTCGATGGTGACCTTGACCTTCGACCGCGAGAGCACCAGGTTCAGCATGTCGCGGATCGAGATCCCGTGGCCGGTCGCGATGTTGTAGACCTCGCCGGGCTTGGCCTTGGTGACCGCGAGCCAGTAGGCGCGCACCATGTCACGCACGTCGGTGAAGTCGCGGATGGCGTCGATGTTGCCCACCCGGATCACCGGCTCCTGGAGACCCAGCTCGATGGCCGCCACCTGGCTGCAGAAATTGGAGGTGACGAAGACCTGCCCGCGCCGCGGCCCGGTGTGGTTGAAGCCGCGGGTGCGGATGGCCTTGATGCCATAGCTCTGGAAATACTGGTAGCCGAGGTAGTCCTGGGCGACCTTGGAGACGGCATAGGGGGAGAGCGGCCGCAGCGGATTGGTCTCCTTGATCGGCGTCTCGTCCGGCAGCACCAGGCCGTACTGCTCGCTGGAGCAGGCGATCTGCACCACCGGATCGAGCTTCAAGGCGCGGATCGCCTCGAACAGGTTGGTCTGCCCGGTGACGTTGGTGACGATGGTGTCGTTGGGCGCGTTCCAGCTCGCCGGCACGAAGCTCTGCGCGGCGAGGTGGAAGATGTAGTCCGGCCGGGTGACCTCGAGCGCGTGATGCATCGACGTGTAATCGCGCAGGTCGGCCTCGACGAGCTTGATGTGCTGGTCCAGATGCTCCACGTTGTCCATGCGGCTGCGCCAGCGGAAGGTGCCGAAGACCTCCACGTCCGGGTGCTCCGCGAGCAGATACTCCGCCAGGTGGGACCCGGCGAAACCGGTGATGCCGGTGATCAGTGCCCTCATCGATTCCTCACTTTCCGCGATGCCGCGATTGCCGCGACTGCCGCAGCCAGGCCAGCGTCTCTACCAGGCCCTCTTCCCAGGGCTCCACGCGCCGGCCGGCAAGATGTTCGAAGCGCCCGACGTCCAGGACCGAGTAGGCCGGACGGGGCGCGGGACGGGGAAATTCCGCGGTGGTGACAGGGACCACCTCGACCGCGCCAGACCACAGGCGGGCGATCTCGACCGCGAAAGCGTACCAGGAGACGGGCTCCCGGTTCTGGAAATGCACAACCCCCGTGGTCTCCCACCGGGCGAGGTCGAGCAGCGCGCGGGCGAGCGACGTCGTCGAGGTGGGGCAACCCTGCTGATCGGCCACCACCCGCAGCGGCAGCCGCCCGGCTTCGATCAGGCCCACCATGGCGGCCACGAAGTTGGGGCCGCCGGGGCCGAAAAGCCAGCTCGTCCGCACCACCACGGCGCGGTCGTAGGCGAGCGCCCGGCGCTCCCCCGCGAGCTTGCTCTGGCCGTAGACGGAGAGCGGCGCCGTCGGCGCATCTTCCCCGTACGGCTCACCTGCCTTGCCGTCAAAAACGTAGTCGGTCGAAACGTGGACCAGCCGCGCTCCCGCCTGGCTCGCCAGGGCGGCGGCGCTGGCCACCCCCTCGCCGTTGACCGCGAACGCCAGCTCCCGCTCGGTCTCGGCGGCGTCGACCTTGGTGTAGGCCGCGCAGTTGACCACCACGTCGGGACGGAAGCGCTCCGCCCAGCCGAGGAGGCCGTCACGGTTCGTGACGTCGCCTTGAGCCCGCGAGAGCCCGAGAGCCGCCCAGCCACGAGCGCGCGCCGCGGCCACCACCGCGGACCCCAGCATGCCGGTGCCACCCAGAACCAGGCACCGCATCTAGCTGATCCCGACCTCCGAGTTGTCGCCGAGCATGAAGCGGTAGGCCTTGGGCTTGAAGTCGGTCTTGACGATGCGCACGTTGCGGCCGATCAGCGAGCCGTCGATGCGCAGCGGGATGTCGCGGATCTCGGAGTCGGCGAGGACGATCGAGTTCTCCATCTCGCAGCGCACCAGCGTGCAGCGCTCGCCGATCGAGGTGTAGGGGCCGACGAAGGCGTGCTCCAGCCGGGCGCCGTCGCCGATCACCACCGGCCCGCGCACCAGGGAGTCGATCAGCACGACCCCCTCGCCGATCCGCACCCGCCCCTCGATCCGGCTGCCGGAGCCCAGATCGACAGGATGGCCGCCGCGCGGCACCTCCATCCCCTCGAGCACGATGCGGTTGGCTTCCAGCATGTCGTCGAGCTTGCCGGTGTCCTTCCACCAGCCGCGGACGATGTGGGGGTGGACGTCGAGGCCGCGCTCGATCAGGTCCTGGATGGCGTCGGTGATCTCCAGCTCGCCGCGGGCCGACGGCTTGATCCGCCGCACCGACTCGAAGATCGAGGCGTCGAACATGTAGACGCCGACCAGCGCCAGGTTGCTCTTCGGCTCTGGCGGCTTCTCGACCAGGCGGCGCACCTTCCCCTCGGGCGTCAGCTCGGCCACCCCGAACTGCTCCGGGTTGGGCACCTCGGCGAGCAGGATCTCGGAGTTGCAGCCGAGCTGCCGGAACTCGGAGACCAGCTCGGCGATACCGCCGGCGATCAGGTTGTCGCCCAGGTACATGACGAAGGGGGAGTCGCGGAGGAACTCCTCGGCGATCAGCACGGCGTGCGCGAGGCCGAGCGGAGCCTCCTGGGGGATGTAGGTCACCCGCGCGCCGAAGCGCGAGCCGTCGCCCACCGCGGCGCGGATCTCGCTCCCGGTCTCGCCGATGATGATGCCGATCTCCTCGATGCCGGCGGCGACGATCGATTCGATGGCGTAGAAGAGCACCGGCTTGTTGGCCACCGGCACGAGCTGCTTGGCGGAGGTGTAGGTGAGCGGGCGCAGGCGCGTCCCCTTGCCTCCCGAAAGGATCAGGCCCTTCATCGTGTCTCCGGCGTCCCCCTGAAAGTCTAGGGTTGGATGGTCGAGCTGCGGCTGTTCAGATCGAGGAACGTGCCGACGTTCTTGAGGGAGAGCGAGAAGCGGATCTCGCGGTCGTTCACCAGCCCCAGGGCTCCGAGCTTGGATTCCCGGAACTCGAGCCGCAGCCCGTAGCACTGGGAGTTGTAGTTCATCGCGGCCTGGTAATACTGCAAGAGCTGCTGCTGGAAGTCGTAATTGATCTGCCCCTCGAGCCGCATGTGCCACGCCGGGACGTTGAAGGCGCCGCTCAACCGCGTCTGGTTTTGCTGCGACTTGCCGGTCTCCGGGCGCGAGCGGGTGAACCAGGTGGCGGCCACCTGGTTGCCGGCGCCGAAGCCGTAGCTGCCGGTGAGGCCCGTCGCGGAGATCCCCTTGAACAGGGTGTCGTAGCTGGCCGTCACCGTCAGGCTGATCCTCTCGGTCGGGTTGAACCGCAGCAGCGTGTCGAGCGGCCCGGCGTTGCTGGTCAGCTTGCCGTCGCCCGATCGCTGCAGCGGCTGGGTGTTGTCGAAGCTGTAGTTGCGGGCGATCTCGAAGAGCAGGATCTCGCGGGCGACGCCGGTCTCGGTATCGGGCTTGCCGAGCAGGCGGTTGTCGAGCGCGATGCGGCCGGCGTTGTTCGCGAACTGGTTGTCGATCTCGTCGAACCGCGGGGTGGCCAGGAGATCCTGGTCGTCGACCTGCCCCTGGTACGTGTAGGTGAAGCGCGGCTCGATGATGTGCTTGAACTTGCCGAGCTTGCCCAGCTTGCCGTTGAAAATTTTGGACACCGAGGGGCCGACGATCTGCGCGCTCGCGAACGGGAAGGCGCGGGTCAGGGTGTTGCCGGTGAACGCCGTCTGGGTCTGGTTCAGGGTGTCGCCGTACCAGGTGAGTCGCTCGCCGCCGGTCAGCGCCAGGTTGAGCCAGGGGAACGTCTTCACCGGCAGGGTGACCTGCGGAAAGAGGTCGAAGCGGCCGTACTGCCCCTGGTAGGCGCTGGGCTTGTTGACGTCGAGGTACGACGCCGTGCTGGCGACCTCGAGGTAGAACGGCGTCTTGGCGATCTGGGTCGAGCGCAGGCGGTACTGGAGCTCGGGGAGCCGGCGCTGGACCAGCGTGTCGTCGGTGAGCTGGTTGCCCAAGGTCTCGCGGCTGTTGAGCAGCAGGTTGACGAGGTGTGGCCCCCAGTTGCCGGTCACGAAGGCGCGGCTCTCGATAAACCGCTGGGTGTTGCGGTCGAAGTCGCGCTCGAAGTCCTGGAACCAATTGAAGTCCGAATAGTCCTGGTACTGGACGACGGCGCGCATCCCGCGCGGCAGGTCGTTGGTGGTGTGGTTGAGCTCGAGCTTCCAGCGCCACTCCCGGGACTTGGGATCGTAGATCGAGTAGCCGATGAAATCGCCCTTGGTGCCGGCCGTCGGGGCGTAGCGGAGCTCGTTGCCGAGGCCGAGATAACCCGAGGTGTAGGTATCCAGGTGGAACGTCGTGTCGTAGCTGCGGCCGAGCGTCTGGAAGTACGCGAAGCCGAGCTCGCCGCCGCGCCGCTCGGAGTAGCCGATGTTGGGGATCAGGAAGCCGGAGCTGCGGTCGCTCTTGACCGGCCAGAGCAGGTAGGGCGTGTAGAGGACCGGCAGGGTCCTCGCCCGCATCGTGGCGCCGTGCACGCGGGCGTAGCCGTCGACCTGGACCGTCGCCTCGCGGACCCGGAAGCTCCAGTCGGGGACCGGCTGGGTGCAGGAGGTGAAGACGCCGTCCCGGATCACGTACGTGTCGTCACCCGTCTTGTCGACCTGGTCGCCGGTGAAGTGGTAGTCCGGGGCGACCTGGCCGGTGGCGTGGCGGATGGTGCCGGTCTTGCTCTCGAGGTTGAAGGTCAGCGAGTCCCCGGCCAGCCGCCGCGGCCCCTGGTCGAGGATGACGTGGCCCAGGGCGATGACGGTCTTGGTCTGGAGATCGATCTCCAGCTCGTCGGCCTTGAGGTCGAGGTCCTGGTACTTGAGCTGGACCTCCCCCGAGAGCACCGCGTAATCCTCGCGCTTGTACTCGAGGTTCGCGGCGCTGCCGGCAGCGGCGCCGCCGCCGCGCTCGGTGGGGAACTTGAGCTGAAAGTCGAGCCGGTCCGGACCCGCCCCGGGCGGGCCGGCCGGCACGGCGGGCGCGGCCGGGACCGCGGGCTTCGGCGGCGTCGTGGCGGTCGTGCCAGGCGCCGGCGGAGTGGCGGCTCCAGGGGCCGCGGCTCCGGGGGTCGCGGTGGCCGGAGCCGCCGGAGCGGACGGCGGCGAGTCGGGGGCTCCGGACGGCGGCGGCGTTCCCGGCGTGGGAGCCACCGAGCCGACCGGCCCCGTGGGCACCAGCGGTGGCTGGTCCTGGGGGTGCTGGCTCTGGGCCTGCTGCGCCGCGGCGGGCAGACCCATATAGAAGGCCAGCAGCAGGGCGGCCGAAGGAGTGAATCGATTTCCGTGCATGAGCGCGGCGGTTAGTCTACGCGCTCGACGATCATCGCGGTAGCCTCGCCGCCGCCGATGCAGATGGCGGCACAGCCCAGACGGGCGCCGCGCTCGCGCATCGTGTGCAGCAGCGTGACCAGGATACGGGCGCCAGAGGCGCCGATCGGATGGCCCAGCGCCACCGCGCCACCCCGGAGGTTGACGCGGTCGGCCGGCAGCTCGAGGTCGCGCTGGAAGGCCAGGGCCACCACAGCGAACGCCTCGTTGATCTCCCAGAGGTCGATATCGGCCGCCTTGAGCCCGGCCCGCTCGAGCACCTGGCGGACGGCCCCGGCCGGCGCGGTGGTGAACCACTCGGGCTTCTGGGCGATCGTGGAGTGGGCGACGATGCGGCCGAGCGGCTTGACCCCCCGGCGGGCGGCCTCGGCGGCGGTGGTCAGCACCAAGGCGGCGGCGCCGTCGTTGATCTTGCTGGCGTTGCCGGCGGTCACCGTCCCACCTTCCTTCTGGAACGCGGGGCGCAGGGTCGAGATCTTGGCGAGGTCGGCCTTGAACGGCTCCTCGTCGCGATCGACGACGACGGGATCGCCCTTCTTGCCCGGGATCTGGACCGGGACGATCTCCTCGGCGAACAGCCCCTTCTCGGTGGCCTCGCGGGCGCGCCGGTAGCTCTCGAGGGCGTAGGTGTCCTGCTCCTCGCGGCCGAACTTGTATTCGGCGGCGCAGGTCTCGGCGCAGCTCCCCATGTGGAGGTCGCCGTAGGGGTCCCACAGCCCGTCGTGGACCATCGAGTCGATCAGCTTGCCATGGCCCAGGCGGAGCCCGTCGCGCACGCCGGGCGCCAGATAGGGGGCCTGGCTCATGCTCTCCATGCCGCCGGCCACCACATACTTGAAGTCGCCGCAGCGCAGGTCGTTGGCGGCGATCATCGCCGCCCGCATGCCGGAGCCGCAGACCTTGTTGAGGGTGATGGCGCCGGTGGCGACCGGGCAGCCGGCGGCGATCGCCGCCTGGCGGGCCGGGGCCTGCCCCTGGCCGGCGGTGAGAACACATCCCATGTTGACCTGCTGGATCTCTTCAGGCGTCAGGCCCGCGCGCTCGACGGCGGCGGCTATCGCGCGCGCCCCGAGGGCGTGCGCGGGAAGGCTCGAGAGCGCACCCTGGAAGACTCCGATCGGGGTGCGCACCGCGCTCAAGATAACGACGTCGTCCATGACCTCTCCTGTGAAGCACTTTGGGGGAGTTGCTGGCCGCTGGCGCGGCCTGCGGACCGGGACCGCGATCCTAACACATCGCTCCCGGCCGTCGACAACGGTACAATGCGCGCGGGACACTGGCGGGACACACGACCATGCGCTTTCTGGGCATCGATTTCGGAGAGAAACGGATCGGGCTGGCGATCTCCGACCCGGACGGGCGGCTCGCCGTGCCGCTCGCCACCCTGGAGCGGCGCAACGACCGCTCGGCCCTGCGGCAGATCGCCGAGATCGCGCGCGAGGAGAAGGTCGAGCGGCTGGTCCTCGGCGAGCCGGTGAACCTCGACGGACAGCGCGGCGCGATCGCCGGACGGGTTCGCCGCTTCGGCGCCCGGCTGGCCGAGATGACCGGGCTCCCCGTCGAGTGGGTGGACGAGGCGCTGACCAGCGCCGAGGCGGCCGCGCGGCTGCGCGAGGCCGGGATCGCCACCCGGCGCGAGCCGGGGCGGATCGACGCGGTCGCCGCCCAGATCCTGTTGCAGGACGCCCTGGACCGGGACGCCCGCAACTGACCGGTCCTGAAAAGTAAAGCTAAGGAGACGCGGTGGCACGAGGGACGGCGGTACAAGGGAAAAAAGCGGGGCGCGGCAAATCCGGGGGCGGGCGCAAGGCCGGGATCGGCCTGGGCATCCTGCTGCTCCTGCTCATGGTGCCCGCCGGCCTCGCGGCCTGGTCCTGGCTGAAGCTGCAGCGCCCCTACAAGGGCTACGCGGGGACCGTGAAGACGGTCTCCATCCCGCCCGGCACCGGGGTGGCCCGGATCCTCCAGACCCTCGAGCGCCAGGGGGTGATCGCCGACGCCAAGCTCGCCCGCGCCTATCTGATCTTCCAGGGGGAGCCCAAGATCCAGGCCGGCGAGTACCGCTTCAGCGGTGAGCTCACCACCGGGGCCGTGCTGAGCAAGCTGGTGAAAGGGCAGATCGTCAACCGCGCGGTGACGATCATCGAGGGGCTCACCCTCGAGGAGACCGCCGAGCAGCTCGCCCGCGAGGGGTACGGGCGGCGCGAGGTCTTCCTCGACCTGATGCGCTCACCGCGCCTGATCGCCAGCCTCGACCCCGACGCCCCGGACCTCGAGGGCTATCTCTTCCCCGAGACCTACAGCTTCGCCGTCGGCGCCAGCGAGCGGGAGATCGTCGAGACCCTGGTCAAGACCTTCCGCCAGCGCTTCGAGCGCGACGTCCGCCCCCGCCTCGCCACCGGCTCGCCCGGCCGCAGCATCCGGCAGGTGGTGACCCTCGCCAGCATCGTCGAGAAAGAGGCGAAGGCGCCCGCCGAGCGGCCGCTGATCGCCGCCGTCTACCGCAACCGGCTGGACCGCCGGATCGGCCTGGCGGCGGACCCCACCGTCATCTACGCCCTGAAGCGTGTCGGCCGCTGGAACGGCAACATCCACCGCGAGGACCTGCGGATGGATTCCCCCTACAACACCTACCGCTACGCCGGCCTCCCCCCGGGGCCGATCTGCTCGCCGGGGCTCGCCAGCATCGCCGCCGCCGCGGCGCCGGCCGCCGTGCCCTACCTCTACTTCGTCAGCCGCAACGACGGCACCCACGTCTTCGCCCAGACGCTCGCCGAGCACAACCACAACGTCGAGATCTGGCAGCGCAAGTACTGGCGAGACCGCTGGGCCGCCGAGCGGCGTGAGCGCGAGGGCGGCGGCCGGTAGCGAGCCGGATCGCCGTTGTAGGGGCGGCCGCAGCTCCAACCGCATTTCTTTATTGACAGTTCCCTATCTCTGGTGTATCAAAGCGGGTAGGAACAGTCCACAACAGTACTGCTGCGCCGCCTCTTCGTAAGTGGAGGGCCGCTTTGAATGGCGGCGCGCCGTCCGAGAGGAGGCATCTGATGAATATCCCGGAGGAGTTTGGGAAGTATCTGCTTCTCAAGAAATTGACCGAGGACCCGCTCGGCGAAACCTTTCGCGCCGGCAGGGCCGGCGGCAGCGGCATGGAGCAGGTGGTCCTGCTCCGCGTCTTCAACGGCAAGGGGCTCGACGGCGAGAAGCTCTGGGCCCGGGTCTCGGGGCGGGCCGCCGTCCAGGAGATCCTGAAGAGCCCCAGTATCGGCAACGGCGTCGATCTCGGCCGCGTGCGGAGCTTTCCCTACACGGCCTACGACTACATCTCGGGCAAGAGCCTCGCGACGGTCTTCGCGCAGTCGGCCCGGCAGCACTCCCCCATCCCCACCGATCATGCCCTGCTGATCGCCGAGCGCCTCGCGCTGGCGCTGGCGGCGGCCAACGAGAGCCGGATCCAGGACGAGCGGCTGCTGCACGGGTTCGTGGTGCCGCACCTGGTGATGATCTCGAACGAGGGGGAGACCCGCCTGCTCGGCTTCGAGGTGGCTCCCGGCCTGCGCGATCTCGCCGCCGGCGGCTGGCAGGACCCGGCGCTGCGCCCCTATCTCGCGCCCGAGGCCCTGAGCGGCAGTCCGACGGCCAAGTCCGACGACGTCTATTCGCTGGGCGCCATCCTCTTCGAGCTGCTGACCGGCGAGCGCCTGCCGGCCGCGCCCGCCGAAGGGTATGCGGCGTTCTATGCGGGAATCATCGACGCCGCCCAGCTCCCCAACGAGGGGACCGGGCTGCCGGAGCCGGTCGCGGCCCTGCTCAAGAAAAGCCTGGCGCCCCGCGAGCAGCGGATCGCCGACGCGGTCACCTGGCACAAGACGCTGTCGAAGCTGATGATCGACAGCAACTTCAGCCCGACCACCTTCAACCTCGCCTTCTTCATGCACAGCCTCTTCCGCGA
>JBDSHF010000313.1:0-3513 GCA_039918595.1 Thermoanaerobaculia bacterium | reverse complement strand
GCGGCGAGGACGCCGATCCGCCGGCCGTTGACGGTGAGCCCGCGGATCGTCTGCGCCATCGCCGTCATGCCGTGGGCGTTGTGCGCGTAGTCGAGCAGCACCCGGAACGGATGCTCGTTGTAGAAGTTCATCCGGCCCGGAGTCTGGAAAAAGTCGGTGGTGAAGGTACGCAGCCCCTGGCGGATGTTCTCCAGGCTGATCCCCATCGCATGCGCGATCGCGGTGGCGAACATGGCGTTCTGGATGTTGTGGATCGCGTGCCCCTCGACCGTCGCCGGGATCTGCCGCGCCCACAGCAGCGGGATCTGCTCCTCCCCCTCGTAGAGCACGATCAGCCGGCCGTTGAGCCCCTCCTCCAGCGCCACCGCCCGTCCCCCCCTCTCGCGGATGTGCCGGCGCACGAGATCATTCTCCCGCCGCATGGTCACGTAGATCGGCTTGGCCGGGCTGTGCTCGGCCATCTCCGCCACCCGCTCGTCGTCGGCGTTGAGCACGCACCAGTCCTGGGCCACCTCGACGACAACGCGCTTGATCCTCGCCAGCTCCTCGAGGTCCTTGACGCCCCCCATCCCCAGATGGTCGGAGGCGACGTTGAGCACCGCTCCCACCTTGCACTTGCGCCAGCCGAGCCCGGCGCGCACGATGCCGCCGCGCGCCGTCTCCAGCACCGCCGCGTCGACCGACGGATCGCGCAGCACCAGATGGCTCGCCCAGGGGCCGGTCATGTCCCCCGAGACCGTCAGCTCGCCGTCGATATAGACGCCGTCGCTGGTGGTCATGCCGACCGTGGCGCCGGCGAGCTTGAGGATGTGCCCGACCATGCGGGTCGTCGTCGTCTTGCCGTTGGTGCCGGTGATGGCGGCGATCGGGATGCGGTACGGCATCCCCTTCGGAAACAGCATGTCGATCACCGGGCCGGCGACGTCGCGGGCCTTGCCCTCCGTCGGCGCGGTGTGCATGCGGAAGCCGGGCGCGGCGTTGACCTCGACGATCGCGCCGCCGACCTGCTTGTGGCTGCGGGAGATGTCCGGCGAGATGAAGTCGACGCCGCCGACATCGAGGCCGATCGCCTTGACGGCGCGCTCGGCCATGATCCGGTTGTCGTAATGGATGGCGTCCGTCTTGTCGACCGACGTGCCGCCCGTCGACAGGTTCCCCGTCGAGCGCAGGTAGACGACCTGCCCCTCCGGAAGGACGGCGTCGGGCCCGAGCCCCGCCTGCTCGAGCAGCCGCTCGGCCTGATGATCGAATTCCAGGCGGGTCAGCACCTTCTCGTGACCGATACCGCGCCGGGGGTCCTGGTTGACGATCTCGACCAGCTCGGCGACCGTGTGCCGGCCGTCCCCCACCACCCGGCCGGGCACCCGCTCGGCCGCCGCCACGACCTTGCCGTCGACCACCAGGATCCGGTAGTCGTGACCCTCCTGGAAGGTCTCGACGATCACCACCGAGGAGAACTCGTAGGCCTTCTCGAACGCCACCTCGACCTGTTCCCGGGTGGTGAGGTTGATCGATACGCCCTTGCCGTGATTGCCGTCGAGCGGCTTGAGGACGACCGGGAAGCCCAGCCGCTCGGCGGCTTCGACGGCTTCCTCGACCTCCCGCACCCGCGCCTGCCGGGGAACCGGCAGCCCGAGGTCCGAGAGGATCTGATTGGTCAGCCGCTTGTCCGAGGCGATCTCGACGGCGGTGTGGCGGGTCTCGCTGGTGACGGTCGCCTGGATGCGGCGCTGGAACTTGCCGTGGCCGAGCTGCACCAGCGAGCGCTCGTTCAGGCGGATCCACGGCATGTCCCGCTCCTCGGCGGCGCGCACCAGGGAGGCGGTCGAGGGGCCGAAGGCGCGGCGCTGGGCGAGGCGGACGAGATCCTCGAGCTCGGCCTTGAAGTCGTAGGGCCCGGGCAGATGGGCCGCGCGCTCCGGCGGGAGCAGATGCAGGAGGAGGCGCAAGCCCATCTCGGCGGCCTCCAGGCCGACGATCTCCTCGTCGTAGCTGAAGACGACGTGGTACTGCCCGGCCGGCAGATCGTGGCTCCGCGTCTTGCCGTAGCTGACCGGCGTGCCGGCGAGGCACTGGAGCTCGATGGCGACGTGCTCCAGCACGTGCCCCAGCCAGGTCCCCTCGTCCTCCGTCATGCGGCGGACGAAGCCGCCGGGCGTGCCGTAGGAGCAGCCGTGCTCGCGCAACGTCGGGATCGCCTCCAGCAGCGCGTCCACGAAGCCGGGGAGCCGGCTGGTCGGGTACTCCTCCAGCTCGCCGAGATCGACGCGCAGGCGGATCACCTTGCGCAGGGCATAAAGGTTGGGGCCACGGTAGACACGGGTATCGAGGATCTTCATCGGTCGAGGCTCCCCACTTCAATGGTCTCGGCTGCCGTATCAGGACTGGTTTGTTGAGCGGAACCGGCCGGGACGACCGCCGTCCGGCTCTTGCTGTCGTACCGGCAGCCCCGGGTCAGGAAATCCACCTTGAGCCCGAGCATGGCGACCGGCTGCCCGCGGTGCACCGCGTGGCTGTCGGTGAAGCGCAGGCCCGAGGCGTCCACCACCGTCACCGCGCCCGAGCCGAGGGCGGTGATCACGCCGTCGGCGTCGATCATCGCGGCCGTGTCCTCGTCGACTCCAACGCCGAGCGGCTCGGGGTTGTAGGAGAGGGCGGTGAGCAGCCTTCCCATGCGGTCGCGGCGGCGGAAGTGCTGGTCGATCAGGAGGTCGGGCGCGAAGCCGAGCCCCTGAGCCATCTGGACCAGCCGCCGGCGCGGGGTGCCGCCGCTCTCCCCCATCGAGATCATGTGCCGGGAGATGACGGCGGCGCCGGCGCTGGTGCCGGCCACCACCATCCCCTCGGCATGCCGGCGGCGGAGCGCCGCGGCGAGCGCCGTGCCGCCGAGGGCCGAGGAGATGCGGAGCTGGCTGCCGCCGGTCATGAAGAACCCGGTCGCGTACTCCAGGACGTCGAAGACCTCGCGGCTGGTCTCGATCGCGTCCTCGCGGTTGCGGACGCGGAGCACCTCGACGGTGCTGGCGTCCATGCCGTAGAACAGCTCGGCGTAGCGCTCCCCGGTCTCGGGGAACTCCGAAGCGGTGGCCAGCACGACGATCGAGGCGTCCGGTCCGCCGGCCTCCTCGACGAAGCGGCGCAGGATGACCCGCTCGCGGACTTTGTCCTCCGCGCCGCCGATCGCCATGATCAGGCCCGGCCGCCCGGCCGGATTGGGGCTCGAATCCATGCACTCTCCTCGGTCCGCGCCTCGCGCGCGGCCCCCGAAACGGAACGACTTTCAGGTGCCAGAAGGCCGGGAGATCGTAACA
Source organism: Thermoanaerobaculia bacterium (assembly GCA_039918595.1). GTDB lineage: Bacteria > Acidobacteriota > Thermoanaerobaculia > Multivoradales > UBA5704 > DATARR01. The sequence goes on along the minus strand of JBDSHF010000313.1, from coordinate 202 downwards.
TGGCCGCCCCTACAGGCATCGTGCCCTTCGGGTCGCCCTGCCCTGCGAATCCTCACCCTCGGTCCCTCTCCACTCCGTGGCATATGCGCTAACTTATTATGGAAAGTTAGGTTGAAATTTCGTATTCTGGTGTCCATGAGCGATCTTGAGGCATTTACAGAGGAGTGGGAGTTCCTTCTGGCCGCACTGCCGGCCGTGGATT
>JBDSHF010000312.1:0-5755 GCA_039918595.1 Thermoanaerobaculia bacterium | reverse complement strand
CCCGCGAGCTCGATCCCAGCGAGACGTCGCGCACCTGGTACCGCCAGGACCCGCCGTACCGGACCGTCTCCTGGTCGCAGCGCAACAACAACAATTATCAGCAGACCGGCCTCCTGGTCTCGCTGGCGTTCGTGGCGGAGAACCGCGAGTTGCTGCTGCGGAACTTCTGGGCGAAGAGCAAGCGTTCGATCACCAAGCCCGAGCGGGAAGGACCGGCGGCGTACGTCCTCCCCGCCGACGACCGGCGGCCGGGAGCCCAGGCCGAGCTGCTGCGGGTGCTGCGGCTGCAGCACGTCGAGATCTCGCGCGCCGACAAGCCATTCACCGTCGCCGTGGAGAGCCAAGCCAAACCGGCCGACAAGGAAAAGAGCGACGCGAAGCCGGCGGACAAAGCCCCGGCGACGCGGAAGTTCCCGGCCGGCAGCTACGTCGTCCGCATGGACCAGCCCTTCAGCCGCATCGCCGACGCCCTGCTCGACCGCCAGTACTGGAGCCCCGACGATCCGCAGAAGCACCCCTACGACGACACCGGCTGGAGCTTCCCCGCGCTGTTCGACACCGAGGCCGTCCGCGTCACCGACCGCCAGGTGCTGGCCGCGTCGATGAGCCGCGCCGAGATCCCCGTCCGGCCCCGCGGCGGCATTACGGGCGATAAATCGGGCGGCGGCCCCCTCTTCGTCGTCGCGCAGCACGGCGACGACTCCATGTTCAGCCTCCGCTACGCGCTCGGGGACGCCAAGGTCGAAGCCGCGTCCGAGCCCTTCAAGGCCGGCGGGCACAACTATTCGCGTGGCACCTGGCTGGTGCGAGGGATTACCAAGGACGCGTTCGATCGCGCCGCCACCGACACCGGCGTCACGGTAGAGACGATCGCCGCCGCACCCAAAATCGCGACGCGACCTGTCGGGAAGCCGCGCATCGCACTGCTGCACACCTGGCTCAGCACCCAGACCGAGGGCTGGTGGCGCCAGCGCCTCGATCTGCTGAAGATCCCGTACTCCTACATCAGCACCCAGGACGTCGCCGCCGACGCGAGCCTCGGGGAGCGTTACGACGTTATCCTCTTCCCCCCCGTGGGAGTCGGGGATCCGCTGCGCATCGTCAACGGCCTGCCGATGTGGGGCGAGCCGATGCCCTGGAAGACGACGCCGGAGACCCCGAACCTCGGAAAGATCGACGCCACCGACGATCAGCGCCCCGGCCTGGGCTTCGCCGGGCTCGATCACCTGCGCCAGTTCGTGCAGCAGGGGGGCCTGCTGGTCGGCGTCGAGGACACCGCGCAATTGATGATCGCCACCGGCCTGGCTCCCGGCGTCCGCGTCACGAATTCCAAGGACCTCAAGGTGGTCGGCAGCGTCCTGGACGCCCGTTTCCCCGACCCCACCTCCCCCCTCGTCGCCGGCCTGGGAGATCGCCTCTCCGTCTATAGCGCCGAAGGCATGAGCTTCGAGCTGAGCAACTCCGCCGCCGGAGGCTGGGCCCAAGAGGAAACCGACCGCCCCACGGGCCGCGGCGGCCCCAAGGACACGGACAGCCCCCAGGGGCGCCCCGCCCAGCCCACGCGCCCCACCCCCACAAAAATCGAGCGCTGGGAAGCCCGCCCGCTAGAGATCGAAGAGCTGCGCAACAACCCCGCCGTGATCCCCGAGGCCCTCCGCCCGCGGACTCTGGTGCGCTTCGGCGACGCCGACGATCTGCTGGTCTCCGGCCTGCTCGAAGGAGGCGCCGAGTTGGCCCGCCGCGCCGCCGTGGTGGAAGTTCCCGTCGGCAAGGGGCGCGTGCTGCTCTTCGCCATCAACCCGGTCTGGCGGGGCTCGACGGTTGGGAGTCATCCGTTGGTGTGGAACGCGATCCTGCAGTACGGGTCTTTTGTGCCGGCATCTGAGACCCCGGCCCCCGGCGCGCCGTAATGCGGTGATTGCCAGAGTCCGGGCATCGTGACGTCGAGGGTCGGTGAGGATCGGGCCGGCATCGCCGCTGCGGAGACGACCCGCCGTCCCCGTGGCGGCGTCAACATTCCGAATCCCTCTCGCCTCCCGCGTCCTCCACCTCCGTCGCTTTTCGTCGCCACCCCGGAGGCAGGGGCTTTTACGAGGAAGTTGTACGAACAGCCGAGCCATCGGGATAGGGGACGGCGGGTCAGCCCCGCCGTTCCCCTCCCACACCACCGGACATGCGGGTCCGCATCCGGCGGTTCGGAGAGTTGAGGTTAGCGGGCAAGGCGTGGGACTCCCAAACGGTCGTAGTAGCTCGTGGGCAGGGCCATGTTGAGCGCCTTGTGCTTCGAGGTCAGCCACCAGCGCCGGGCGTGGCTCGCGGCTCGCGCAGCTTCGATCTCGGGGACTCCCCGCGCTCGAAGCTTCTTGAAGACCGTCCGCCCTCGCTTCCATTGCTTGAGCTGCACCAGACGCAGGCGGCGCCGAATCCACTTGTCCAGATCCGCGAAGATTCCCGGAGTGTCCGCCAGACGGAAGTACTCTTTCCAACCGGGCAGATAGCTCTTTAGTTTCTCGATGACCTGGCTCAGGCTTCGGCCGCCGTTGCGGCTCGTGATCTCTCGCACCCGCTCCTTCATCACCCGGAGGGCCTGCGGTGCCACCCGGCGTTTCACCACTCTCCCTGCGGCTACCCAAAAGCTGTAGCCCAAGAGCTTGCGGTTCCACGCCCGATCCACCGCGCTCTTCGATTCGTTGACCACGAGCCGGAGCTTCGCGTACATCTCCCGTAGCGCTCCCATCACTCGCTCTCCCGCACGCTTCGACCGCACATAGACGTTGCAGTCATCCGCGTACCGCACGAAAGCGTGCCCACGCTTCTCCAGCTCTCGATCCACTTCATCCAAGAGCACATTGGCCAGCAGCGGCGACAGGGGGCCGCCTTGCGGCGTCCCTTCGTGCCGCTCCTGCGTCACTCCTCCCGCCAGAATCCCGGCTTCGAGGTAGTGACGGATCAGCCCAAGGAGGCGACGATCCGCGATCCGACGAGACAACCTCTCCATCAGCACGTCGTGGTGGACCCGGTCGAAAAACTTCTCCAGATCCACGTCCACGACCACACGACGGCCTTCCTGGATGTACCGCTGCGCTGCGAGGACTGCATCGTGCGCTCGACGCCCAGGGCGAAATCCGTAGCTGTGCTCTGAAAAGGTCGGATCGAATCGCGGCTGCAACACCTGCAGAATGGCTTGTTGGATCATCCGGTCCAGGACTGTCGGAATCCCCAGTTGCCGGACCCCGCCTCCTGGTTTCCGAATCTCTTGCCGCTTCACCAGCTGCGGCTGGTAGGTCCCCGCCAAAAGCTGCTCTCGCGTGGACTCCCAGTGCGCCTCCAGATACAACGGCAGATCCTTCACGCTCATCCCGTCTACTCCCGCACTGCCTCCGTTCTGCTTCACGCGCCGCAACGCTCGTTCCACGTTGCCGCGCTCGACCACCTCTTCCAGCAGGCGGTCGGTTCCCGAGCGCACGTCTCCATTTTCCGCCGTCAGCGCTTCACCACTCCGCTCTCCTCTCGGGGCTTCACCCCTACCCAAAAACGGGAGCTCCAGTTGACTGGACATCTGGTGCTTGGCGCCTCCAAGGCTCACGGTCGTTTCGCTCTCCTCTCCGTTCGGCCCTTCAACGGCTTACGCCGCCTACTACGGCCTCTGCTGACTTCTCGCTCCGGCCGCCTTCGACGGCCGTCACCCTTTCAGGCACGAGGCGAGATCTCCCCAGGTAAGAACCGTGGCGTTCCCCGCACCGCCGCCGGATATACGCCGCTTCCCCTTGGTCGCGGGAGCTTCGCGGTCATTGGCCCGCTCGCCCCGGTCGGCAGCGCCTCGTATCCGGTTTCTGTTCGTCGACCCGCGGGTCTGCTCTCCGCTTCTTTCAGCGCCCACCTCGCGGTGGCCCACCTTCCAGTGGTTCGCCTTGCGGTTTGCTCGGGGTCCCTGCGACCTGGTTCCCCAGAGGACTTACACCTCCTCGTCACGGTTCATGCTGGGCACACCAAAAATAACCGGGGGGCACCCAGCCCCCCGGCACTGTCGATCGACAAGAATCGACCCTTCTCTACCCTACCCCTGCTTCGCCGCCCCCTGCTCCGGCGAGGCCGCCGGCGCGGGCTTTTTTTTCCGCAGGGTCACCGCGCGTGGCTTGAAGCCGTACTTCACCAGCGTCTCGTTTTCCGGGCCGAACTTCCCCTTCAGGGTGGAGCCCAGGCGCCCACGGACCTTCTCCCCCTCCTTGGCGGCTTCCCGGATCTGTTTGGCGATCTCCCGCGTCTGAGAGCGCAGATCCTCCTGACGGCTCTCGAGAGTCCGCACCTCTCCCAACGTCTGCTCGAGCTTCGTCAGATCCTCCGTCATGTGCGGCATCTCCGTCACGCCCGGCTTCGCGTTCGTGATGAGCACTTCCCAACGACTGAACTTCTCCGCGTACGACTGACCTTTGGCTGCCATCGAATTCTCCTTACAAGAAACTGCGGTTACAGTCAGATCCGGCGAAGCGCACCATGCGCTTGGAAACCGTATGCTGGCTGTTTGATACTTTTACGGCGACGCCGTTTCCGAATAGTATCCATAGGAGTTATACGGTCAAGCCCCGACCTTTGGGAACTTTTTAGCCTCCCGGCATCGGTTTGTACGCCATAAATACGGAATCCCAGGCAAACAGCCTGGATCTACGTGACAGAAACCTGACTTTCTGGAGGAGAAACCTGAGTTTCCCACGCAGAAGCTCGGCTGACGGGCCAAAATCTCGTCCCATGGCCGCGGAATCCCGGCTTTCTGAGGTGGAATCCCGGCCTCCGAGTTGGAAATCTGGCCTTGCCGCTCCGGAATCTCAGCTTTTGGGCAGGAAAGTCAGGTTTTTACGAGCGAAACTCAGGTTTCTCCGGCAGAAACACGAGTTTCCGGAGCGGAAAGCGGGATGGCCGGCCAGAAAGAGCGGTTTGGGAGCCTGCGCTTTAGGAATGCAGGGCAAAAAGGACGGCAGGGACGACAAAGACGCGAGAGACAGCAGAGAAAGACGAGGATAGCGGTCCGGTATTTTTGTCCCTGATGTCCTTGCAGTCCCTGGTGTCCCTGCTCTGACCTTTCCGCCGAGCTGCCCTACGCCAGCGGATGCGCGGGCTGGGTTGGGGGCACCGGGGAATCGGGAGCGTCGCCGACCGTGATGTCGTCCCCCACCACGTCCTCGACGTAGAGCATCTTGATCGCCACCATCACGGCGGCGAGGACGGGAACGGCCACCATCATGCCCAGGAAGCCGAAGACGATCGCCATCAGCGACAGGCCGATCAGGGTGACGACCGGCGGCAGGTCGACACCCTTCTTCATCAGCAGCGGGGCGAGGATGTGCCCCTCGAGGAACTGGACCGCCCAGTAGACCAGGGCCACCAGGAGCGCCTTCTGCGGCGAGTCGAGGAACGCCATGGCGATGCCGGGGACCGCGCTGAGGATCGGCCCGAGCATCGGGATGAACTCGAGCAGCCCCGCGATCAGCCCCAGCGCCAGCGCCGCCTTGACGCCCAGCAGGCTCAAGCCCAGCGCGGTGGCGACGCCGATCGACGCCATCATGATGAGCTGCGCCACCAGCCACTTGCGCAGGGTCGTCCCGATGGCGCCCAGCACCTCGCCCGCCCGCGGCCGCGCCTCGTGCGGAAAGAGGTGCAGCAACCCCTTGTAGTAAAGACGCGGCTCGGCGCCGATGTAGATCGCGGTGAAGAGGATCAGCAGCAGCCCCCCCAGCACGGCGACGGTCGAGGAGAGGAA
>JBDSHF010000311.1:0-4309 GCA_039918595.1 Thermoanaerobaculia bacterium | reverse complement strand
TCATCCTCCACTTCTCCTACCGGGACAGCACCGAAGCCGACCGCGCCGAGGTCCGCAAGCTCTGCCGGGCCACCGGCTTCGTGGTGGTGATGAACGGCGCCCAGCCCTTCAAGCTGTGGGACGGGGTGGCGTTCCGGATGCGGAAGGCGGCCTGAGATAGACTCCCCCTCCGCGCCGCGTTCCCACGCGTCGCGCTTTTTTATCTCAAGAGAAGCACTTCCAGAGGAGAATCCGGAATGTCCAACTGGGTCGAGGAGGGCGAGGACGCCCCTGATTTCACCCTGCCCGCCGACGACGGGCGGCAGGTCAAGCTGTCCGATCTCCGCGGCAAACCCGTGGTGCTCTATTTCTATCCGAAAGACGATACGCCCGGCTGCACCAAGGAGGCGTGCGCCTTCCGGGACCGCAGCCAGGAGCTCGCGGCCAAGGGAGCCGTGGTGCTCGGGGTCTCCCCCGACGACGTCGCCAGCCACGGCGAGTTCCGCGACAAGTACAGCCTCAACTTCCCCCTCCTCGCCGACGCCGGCCATCAGGTGGCCGAGCGCTACGGCGCCTGGCGGGAGAAGAACATGTACGGCAAGATCTCGATGGGCATCCAGCGCTCCACCTTCCTGATCGGCGGCGACGGCAAGGTCCGCAAGATCTGGAAGAAGGTCAACGTCGACGGCCATGACGAGGCCGTCCTCGACGCGCTCGGAATGCTGTAGCGCGCCGGCCCGGGCGGGGCGGCCCGCCCTCCCCGCCCTTCTCCCCACCCCCGCCATCGAGTAAACTACGCGCGTTTTCCCGAGGTCCTCCCAGGGACCGCGTGATACCTCTCAAAGTTTTTCCCCGATAGAAAGGGATGGGTTGTGATGGATTTCTTCCAGCAGATGGTGGAGATGGGTCACGAGCGGGTGCTCTTCTGCTCGAATCCTGACGTCGGCCTCGAGGCCATCATCGCCGTGCATTCGACGGTGCTCGGCCCGGGGCTCGGCGGATGCCGGATGTGGCCCTACACCAGCACCGAGGAGGCGCTGACCGACGTTCTCCGCCTCTCCCGCGGCATGACCTACAAGGCCGCGGCGGCCGGCCTCAACCTCGGCGGCGGCAAGGCGGTGATCATCGGCGACGCCAAGAAGGACAAGTCCGAGGAGCTGTTCCGCGCCTTCGGCCGCTACGTCGAGTCGCTCGGCGGCTTCTACATCACCGCCGAGGATGTCGGCACCAGCACGGATGACATGGAGGTCATCCAGCACGAGACCCGCTGGGTCACCGGCCTGCCGCCTGAAATGGGAGGCGGCGGCGACCCGTCGCCGGTGACGGCGTTCGGCACCCTGCAGGGGATCAAGGCCGCCGTCGAGCACCTGCATGGCGACTCGCTCAAGGGGCGCTCGGTCGCCATCCAGGGGCTTGGCAGCGTCGGCTATCACCTCGCGAGGTTCCTGCGCGACGAGGGGGCCAAGGTTTTCGGCACCGACATCGACGGCGAGACGACCGAGCGGGCGCGCGCGGAGCTCGGCGTCGAGATCGTCCCCATCGCCGAGATCCTGGAGGTCGAGTGCGACGTCGTGGCCCCCTGCGCGCTCGGGGCGGTGATCAACGACGACTCGATTCCCAAGCTGCGCTGCCGGATCGTGGCCGGGGCCGCCAACAACCAGCTCAAGGAGGACCGCCACGGCCAGGAGCTGCACGACCGGGGGATCCTCTACGCCCCGGACTACGTGATCAACGCCGGCGGCCTGATCAACGTCTACAACGAGCTGGTCGGCTACAACCGCGAGGTCGCCATGCGGATGGCCCGCGGCATCTTCGCCAACATGGCGCGCCTGTTCGAGATCTCCCGCACGCAGTCGATCCCCACCTACCTGGCGGCCGACCACCTGGCCGAGCAGCGCATCGCCCGGATGAAGGGGCTCGGCGGGCAGCACTGGGTGCGGACGATCAAGCGTCACGCCGCGGCGCCCTAGCGGCGTTCGAACCGAAGCGGAGGACCCGATGAAAGCTTCCAGCCTCTCTTGCGCGGCGGCCGTCCTGGCGCTCTCCCTGAGAGCTCTCCCGGCGGCGGCCGCGCCGCCGATCTGCGACAGCTCGACCGATCTGACGATGATCGGCATGGACACCGCGTCCGGCCGCACGCTCTTCTCCATCGCCGCCAGGGACGGCCAGCCGGGGTGGCTCGTGGAGCTCGACGGCGACGGCCGGGAAGCCCGCGCCTGGCCCGACGATCCCAAGGGGCGCTATGGCGGTTCCATCGGACCGGGCCCGGTGCTGGCCGCCGCCCCTTGCGGCTCCTCCTGCCTGCAACCCGTGCGCTGGAACGCTGGGGCCTGGGAGCCTGTGGGGGAGCCCCTCGCCGCGCCGGCCGCCTCGACGGCGAGCTCCACCTACGACCAGACCGGCACGCCCTGGTTCCTCCTCCATGGCGCCATCTCCAAGGCGGGGCAGAAGCAGGCCTGGGCCTTCCGGCTCGAGGGGCGGCAGTGGATCGACCGCGGCTCGATCCTGGTCGCCGCCGTGGGCCAGCCGCCCGCCCTCCCGGCCCCTCAGCGCAAGGACGGCGTCCTCAGCGGCACCGGGCTCTTCTCCGCTTCCGGCCCGCCGCAGACATGGGTCTCCGGCCTGCCCGGGGTCACCGCGGAGCGGCGGGGGCAGCTCATCGCGCTCACCGGCACCTCGGCCGCCTACGTCTCGGGGGACGGGGTGGCCTACATCTCTGGGGACTCCGGGAAGGCTTGGCGCCGCTCGACCTGGACCCCCTGGGGCGCCAAGGACATGGTCGGCATCTGGCGGCAGGGCAAGGACTACTGGGTGGATTTTCCTTCCGGGGACCACCGGGGCGCGCTCCGCCTCGTCTGGTTTGACCACCGGGTCGCCGCGGAGGAGAAGGTCGTGCTCACCCGCCTGACCCCGAGCGGCGACTGGGTCCGGCTGATCGAGGTCAACGGCGAGGTGAAGACCAAAAGCGGCGAGCGCCTTCCGATCACGCAGATCCTGGTCCCCAAGGAGGATGACTGGATCCTCCTCACCGGCTGCGCGGCCACGGCGCAAGGCTCGGGGCTGGTGTTGCGGGTGTACGACGGCAAGAACGTGTCGGACGCGCGGTTCGTGACGATGAAAACCGCTACGAGATGAGAAAGGGCGCCCACAGGGGCGCCCCTACAAAGAATCCCTACAGCAGGAAAATCAGGCCTGAGCCGTGGCCATCGCCGGGATGCGCAGCTTCTGTCCGGGATAGATATCGTCCGCGTTCTTGAGCATCGGACGGTTGGCCTCGAAGATCACGTTGTACTTGTTGGCGTCGCCGTAGAACTGCTTGGAGATTTTGGACAGGCTGTCGCCCGCCTTGACGTCGTAGTACTGGGCCTCGGCCTGCGGGCTGGAGACCTGGAGCTGGTCGTCCACAGAGCCGATTCCCTCGCTGTTGCCGAGCATCAGGACGATCTTCTCCCGCTCCTCCTGGGTGTTGACCTTCCCCTTCACGCTGACTTTCGAGCCCTCGACGTCGATGGCCAGATCCTGCACGGTGAACCCCATCTTGTTGACGAGATTGGCCAGCGCGGTCTCGGTCTGCTTCTCATGAAGCTTCGCGACGTCCTGCGCCGAAGGACCCTGGGGAGCGGCCTGGGCCGGAGCCGGGGCGTTCTGGTGGGTGGGGTCGAGCTTGTGGCCGACGTTCTTGATGAAATCGATCAGACCCATAATGTTCTCCTCGGTAGGTTATAGCTTGCGGTGCAGGAGCGCGGCTCCTATGGGTCTGAAGTCCTGCAAGAAAGCTGCCGACATCCTACCGCGCGCCGTCGATCCGCCGGGCCATCGCCTCCACCACGTCGTCGATCGAGAGGTCCGAGGAGTCGATGAAGGTGTAGGAGTCGTCGCGGGTCAACTAATCGTCGTCAGAGGAGCGGCTACAAGATCGTCCGCTTGGACTTTGAGAATGGGCGATTGAAGCCGGGATATGAGGACTTCATCGTCGGCTGGGCGCCAGATCGGGCAAAGCAGCAGGTGTATGGGAGGCCCGTGTGCACAGCGGTTTGGACGGATGGATCGTTGCTTGTCGTCGACGAAAGTGCCCACCGCATCTATCGAGTGAGCTACAAAACCTAGTCGCCTGAGCTGCTACTTGGTGGCTCTTGCGGCATCGTCAGAGCGCTTCATCGTTTCAACGTAGATGACCACCGTCTTGTCCACCAAGCCTTTGGCATACTCGCTGTCCGCGCCAAGCTTCTGAAGCTCCTGTGCCGAGGAAAGGATCCTTCCGAACCGCTCATCCTCTCGAAGGTTCATGAGATAAGCGAGGTCGAGGAGGCGCATGTGGTGTTCCGCTATG